>JAADGG010000071.1 GCA_013152485.1 Nitrospirota bacterium
TGCCGTAGTCCCGGAATATGAGATTGCCCTTGCCGAAGGTGCATCCCGTCATCACCTGTATGGCATCGACCGCACAGGAATTGTTCTCCACGATCGCGACGAGCTCCTCGTCCTCGGACCTCGGTCCGAGCTCCCTGAGGACCAAGTCCGATACCCTGTATCCGAGTGCAAGGCCGGGACAGACGTGACCGTGAAACCTGACAGCGTCCTCGAATGTCATCAAAGCACCTCCCTGTAGGTCGTCACGAGCACCCTGTGGCCCTCACCGGCGAGCTTTTCGGCCACTCTCTCAGCATTACGGCGATCGGAAAACTTCCCCACCATGACCCTGTAATACCGTCTGCCCTTTATAGAGATTTTCTGGATGTAGACATTCCTGTAAGTGCGAGAGAGCTCCGACTTGAGATCCTCGGCGTTTCTGTAGGCCCTGAAAGATGCTATCTGTATGGTGAACGGTCCTTTCGAGGAGTAGGCGTACTTTACGCGCCGTACAGGGCTCGTCTCCCTTCCGAGATAATCCACCCGCACCCGTGCGGTCCCTCTGCCTATCAGGCCGATCTTTTTCGCCGCTCCGTACGAGAGATCTATGTCCCTGCCGCGTATGAAAGGCCCCCTGTCGTTGACCTTCACCACCACGGATCGTCCGTTCTCGGGATTGGTGATCCTGAGCTTGGTACCGAAGGGCAGGGTCTTGTGGGCCGCCGTATGTGCATACATGTTGTATCTCTCCCCGGAAGCGGTCAGTCTCCCGTGGAACTTCTTGCCGTACCAGGAGGCTACCATGTAGCGGCCCTCCGGCCTGACCTCCTGCCGTGAAGAAGCGCATGCCTGCAACAGCAGAACGACGACTATGAAAACAACGGGCCTTTTCATCTCGGTGCCCCCATTATCCTGTCTCGGTCTTATGGTTTTCCGTTAAACGGGCTCAGGCCGTTTCCGATGCATACCGTCTGCCTGCTGTATGGAATCAGAGTATATACCTGCTCAGGTCCTCGTCCTTTACTATATCGCCCAACTTCTCCCTGACATAAGCGCTGTCGATCGTGAGAGACGTATTTCTCTTTTCCGGGGCGTCAAAGGAGATCTCTTCAAGCAGTTTCTCGAGTATCGTATGAAGGCGCCGCGCACCGATGTTCTCGGTCTTTTCGTTGACTGTGGCTGCAATGGAGGCTATCTCGTCTATGGCATCGTCGGTGAATACGATCTCCACGTCTTCGGTGGCGAGAAGCGCTATGTACTGCTTTACGAGGGCATTGTCGGGCTCCGTAAGGATGCGGACGAAGTCTTCCTTCCCGAGTGAATCGAGCTCTACCCTTATGGGAAACCTTCCCTGGAGCTCCGGTATGAGGTCGGACGGCTTGGCCATATGAAAAGCACCGGCTGCAATGAAGAGAATGTGTTCGGTGCGAACGGGGCCGTGCTTTGTGGTCACAGTCGTTCCCTCGACTATGGGGAGGAGGTCTCGCTGGACCCCTTCTCTTGATACGTCCGGCCCATGTCCCGAGCCCCTCGAGGCTACCTTGTCTATCTCGTCGAGAAAGACTATGCCGGTCTGTTCGGTACGCTTTATGGCCTCTTTCGTGACCATGTCCATGTCTATCAACTTGTCAGCCTCTTCTCGCGTCAGCAACTGGAGTGCTTCGGATATCTTGACCTTCTTTCTCTTGGGTTTTTCGGGCAGGAAGCTCCCGAGCATCTCTTTGAGGTTGATTTCAAGGTCTTCGAGTCCCACGTTCGAGATGACGCCAAGAGGCATCACCTTCTCCTTGACCTCTATCTCCACGTAACGTGAGTCGAACTTCCCGGCCCTGAGCTGTGCCCTCAACTTCTCCCTGGTGTCTGAATACTTCTGCCTTTCTTCTTCTCCCGAATCCGATTCCCTGAACCCCTTTCCGGGACGCGGCAGGAGGAGATCGAGCAGTCTCTCTTCCGCAAGTGCCTTCGCCTTCTGCTGAACCTTTTCAAAATGCTCGGTCTTGACCATGTTGACGGCTATCTCGGTGATGTCCCTTATTATCGATTCCACATCCCTTCCGACATAGCCTACCTCGGTGAACTTGGAGGCTTCCACCTTCATGAACGGGGCATTTGCAAGCTTCGAGAGCCTCCTTGCGATCTCGGTCTTCCCTACACCCGTGGAACCGATCATTATGATATTTTTCGGCAGGACTTCATCGCGCAGTTCAGGACTCAACCTCTGCCTTCTCCACCTGTTTCTCAGTGCAATGGCAACTGCCTTCTTGGCGTTCCTCTGCCCGATTATAAACTTGTCGAGCTCTTCTACTATCCGTCTCGGTGTAAGTCCTTCCTCAAGGGGTGCTGCCTCCCCGTAAGGGTCGCCTTGGTCTGTCATATCCTCAGATTTCTCCATGGTTTTCATTATTGCAACTCCTCGATTATTGTTCGTTCGTTTGTATATATACAGATGTCCGCTGCAATCTTCATCGCCTTTTCCACTATCTCGCGGGCTTCGAGAGATGTATTCGCATACAGGGCCTTTGCCGCGGCCTGTGCAAAAGGACCGCCCGAGCCTATTGCAGCTATTCCCTCTTCGGGCTCTATGACGTCACCCGTGCCGGATATGATGAACGTGTGCTCCGTATCCGCAACAATAAGCAGGGCCTCCAGTCTCCTGAGTATCTTGTCGGTCCGCCAGTCCTTGGCAAGCTCCACCGCAGCCTTGGTGATGTTGCCCCTCAATGCCTCCAGCTTTCCTTCAAACTTCTCAAAGAGCGTGAAGGCGTCCGCAGTAGCGCCTGCAAACCCTGCAAGCACCCTCTCCTTGTACATCTTTCTCGTCTTGCGCGCATTGTGCTTCAGGACGGTATTCCCCATGGTAACTTGACCGTCACCGCCGATGGCGACCTTTCCGTCTTTCCTGACACAGAGTATAGTGGTTCCCCTTATCATGCCGCATCTCCTTCTCCGGTTCGTATCGTCCACTGCGATAGATTGACGGCAAGCACGCATGTCCGAAATGCTGATGCCGTACTCGTGTTAGTACCATAAATTCATATATTATAGCAGAGACACCCTATTTTTCTCTTTTCCCCTTTTTGGCAAGGGGATGGGCGCCGTCATAGACGTCCATGAGGTGCGAGACGTCCAAATGAGTGTATACCTGGGTTGAAGAGAGCGAACTGTGACCGAGAAGTTCCTGGATGACTCTCAGGTCGGCACCGCTTTGCAGCAGGTGTGTGGCGAAGGTATGCCTGAGGGTATGAGGGCCGATCCTTCCGCCAAGCCCGGTCTCTCTCGAGTATTTGACCACGATCCTTCTGATGCTCCTGTCCGTAAGACGGCTCCCTTTCCTGTTAAGAAAGACGGACTGAGTGCGCTGTCTGACAAGTGCCCTCTCTACCAGGTATGCCTTCAACGACTTGACCGCCTTGCTTCCAACAGGGACTATCCGTTCCTTTTTCCCCTTGCCCCTGACCTTTATCAGACCCTCCCTGAGATTCAGGTCGTCCATGTCCATGGCCGCCAACTCACTCACCCTCAAGCCGGCCGAGTATAGGAGATCGAGTACGGCCCTGTCCCGGGCCTTCAGAAAACCTATCCCTTCAGGTTCGTCAATGATCGAAAATGCTTCATCGACTGAAAGAAAACGCGGCAGCCTTTTCTTCTGCTTGGGATTTGGCACGAGGCGGGCGGGGTTCGAGCCCATGAGGCCCTCTCTGTACAGGAACCCGAAAAAAGACCGCAGGGTGGCCAGCTGTCTGCTCACCGTGGACCTCTCCTTGCCGTCTCTCAGGCGATGAGCGATAAAGCCCCTGATGTCACTCAGCTCTGTCTCAGCAGGATGTTTCCTGACGAGGGCGAAGAACTGCCCGAGGTCCTTCCTGTATGCCCTCAGGGTGTGCTTGGAGGCCCCCTTCTCCAGCTCCATGTACCTCAGGAACTCTTCGACGTACTCATTCATCAGCTTTCCTCAGGTATTCCTTCCAAGACGTGAGGGCCTTCTCGACAATGTAGGCACGCCGTTCCTTCTTGTCTTTGATCCTGACCCCCGGCGGGGGAAAGAGTCCGAAGTTTATGTTGCTCGGCTGAAAACCGGCCGGAGGCGATGTGGTGATATAGTGGATCAGCGCCCCGTGTGCCGATTCCGCAGGCGGGGCTGTGAAGCCCAGCCCCTTCAGCCTTCTTGCCGCATTTATGCCGGCGAGTGTTCCCATGGCCGTGGACTCGATATATCCCTCAACTCCTGAAAGCTGCCCTGCGATATATGTGTCAGGGCTGACCTTGAGCGAAAGGTCAGGTGCCAGGAACATGGGGCCGTTGATGAATGTATTCCTGTGTATACTGCCATAACGCATGAATACGGCGTTCTCGAGACCTGGTATGAGCCTGAAGACCCTCTTCTGCTCCGGCCACTTGAGCCTTGTCTGAAACCCTACCATATTATATGCCGTTGCGTTCATGTTTTCAATCCGCAACTGTACTACTGCATAAGGCATATGCCCCGTACGCGGATCTATCAGTCCGACAGGCTTCATGGGACCGAAACGAAGTGTGTCCCTTCCCCTCCTCGCCATCACCTCGACAGGCATGCAGCCCTCGAAAACCCTCTCGTCCTCGAACTCTTTCGGGGTCACCCTGTCGGCCTCCAGAAGTGCGCTATAGAACCTGTCGTACTCATCTCTGCTCATCGGGCAGTTCAGGTAGTCCGCCTCTCCCTTTCCGTACCTTGAAGCCCTGAAGACCCTCGAGTAGTCTATGCTCTCGGCATCCACGATCGGGGCGATAGCGTCATAGAAGTAAAGATAATCCCCTCCCAGCAGCTTCTTCAATGCCGCAGACAGTGCGTCTGAAGTCAAAGGCCCGGTGGCCACAATGCATGGACCCTCGGGAATATCCACGACCTCTTCTCGTATCACTTCTATCGAGGGGTGTGCCGACAGTTTCTCCGTTATGTATTCGGCAAACAGTCCCCTGTCTACTGCGAGAGCGCTTCCGGCGGGTACGCTGCACCGCTCGGCGGCCTCCATTATGAGGGAGCCCGCCATCTTGAGCTCTTCCTTGAGGAGTCCTGCTGCCGAGGTCGGCTCCTTGGACCGGAGGGAGTTCGAACAGACGAGTTCTCCCAGGAGGCCGGTCTTGTGGGCTCCGGTTGTCCTGAGGGGCCTCATCTCGTATATCCTTACGCGGATTCCCCTCCGGGCCGCCTGCCACGCTGCTTCACAGCCCGAAAGTCCTCCTCCTATTATCGTCAGTGCCTCCATAACCGATCGTATGCTCCAGCGTTGTCCGGGACAAAAGATTTCTTGTGTTGGTATAATAAAACATGTCAGTGCTCGAAATAAAGAAATACCCGGATCCCGTATTGAGAAGAAAGGCCCTTCCCGTCGAGAACGTGGACGGCGCACTGCAGAGACTCATAGACGATATGATCGAAACGATGTATGCTGCGCCGGGGATAGGCCTGGCAGCTCCCCAGGTGGGAGAATCCAGACGGGTCGTGGTTGTACACGTAAACCTGAACGAAGAGGAGCATCCGCTGATCGTTCTCCTGAATCCCGAGATCGTGGAGTACGACGGCAAGGTGGTCTCGGAGGAAGGCTGTCTCAGCGTTCCCGGGTATGTGTCGAGTATCGAACGGGCTGCGATGGTGATCGTGAGGGGGCTCGACAGGGAGGGCAGGCCCGTCGAGATAGAGGCCGAGGGCCTTCTGGCAAGGGCGCTTCAACATGAGATAGACCACCTCGACGGTCTCCTGTTTGTCGACAGGATGAGTCCGATCAAGAGGGAGTTCTTCAGGAAACGATACATGAGAAGGCTGAAAGAACCGGCCTGAATCCTTTTCGGCATTAAAGTACGTACCGGGTCAAGCGGGTCTTATGAACAGTGAGAGCAGCCCTCCGAGCTTCGTCATCTGAATCTAAACTTGCAGGGTTTGCGTATATTGTGGACTGAGGCGGATTGAACGGATTGAATGCGGCATGGCGATAATTTTCTTCGGTACTCCGGTATTTGCGGTTCCTGCGCTCGAGAAGCTGATATCTTCGGGAGAGGATGTCGTGCTCGTCGTGACTCAGCCGGACAGGACCGGTGGGAGGGGACATCGGGTGATCCCCCCTGCGGTCAAGACCGCGGCGGAGAAACGCGGCCTCACGGTAGTCCAGCCGGAGGATATCAGATCGAAGGATTTCATAAAAAGGATAGAGAGCCTGACCCCGGAGTTCATAGTGGTCGTGGCTTACGGCAGGATACTCCCCGGGGGGATACTCCGGGTTCCCCTCAAGGGCTGCATAAACCTTCATGCCTCGTTACTGCCCAGGCACAGGGGGGCTGCTCCCATACAGTGGGCCATCATCAGCGGTGACGAGAAGACCGGGGTCACGACCATGCTGATGGACGAAGGTCTCGATACGGGAGACATCCTGCTCCAAAGAGAGGTGGAGATACGCGAGGACGACAATGCCGCCACTCTCTCGGAACGGCTCTCTGCAGAGGGTGCGGAACTCCTCGTTGAGACCCTGAGAGGCCTGAGGGCCGGTGGGCTGAGACCCCGCCCGCAGGAGGGGGAGCCGAGCTATGCGCCTGTACTGAAGAAAGAGGATGGACTGATCGACTGGTCGTTACCGGCCCGGACGATATACAACAGGGTGAGAGGGCTCTATCCATGGCCCTGTGCGTATACGTTCCACGGCCGAAAGATGCTCAAGATACTGAAGGTGGAGGCTGTGCAGGGAAAGGGCCGACCGGGAGAGGTCGTACGCAGGGGCAAGGACGAGCTGGTCGTTGCCGCTTCGACAGGGCTTATAAAAATCAAAGAGATTCAGGTGGAAGGCAGGAAGCCCATGGATATCAGGGCCTTTCTGCAGGGCGCGGGGAGAGAGATCAGGGTGGGAGACAGGTTTGGCAGGCTACAGGATAATTAGAGGCTTTGTTCTAAAGGTGCTCTATCCCGTCTTTATGCTCCTGTCGGCTTTCAGAAAGGACAAAAAGGAACCCCTGCAGCGGCTGATCATAAACATGAACAACAGCCTCGTAATCAGGGAACGGCACAAGACCAAGAGGATCCTCCTGCTCCTCCCGCACTGCATACAGATAGACAAGTGCGAGATCCGGCTGACACACAACATATACAATTGCAAGAGGTGCGGCCGGTGCGAAATAAAGGACCTCATAGAACTGGCCGATGACTACGGACTGACCCTGTTTGTGGCCACGGGAGGAACCCTTGCAAGGAGGATCGTTAAGGACGCAAAACCAGAGGCGATAGTCGCGGTCGCCTGTGAGAGGGACCTCTCGAGCGGCATCGTCGACACGTATCCGATGCCTGTGCTGGCAATACCCAACGAAAGACCGTTCGGTCCATGTTTCAATACACGCGTGAGCCTGGAGAAGGTAAAGGACGCCATAAAGACTTTCTGCTCATGAGCGCGGTTGTGATATAATCTATATGCATCGAGGGGTTGAGTGTACGGAGTTCCGGACTCCTGAGCTCTCCTGCAATCGTTATTCACGTAACAAGATCCTTCAGGAGGTGGGCTTATGAACGCAACGGTAAAATATGTCGACGGTCTGAGGTTTGTAGCAGAGGGGGCCACTGGACACTCTGTCGTCATGGATGGAGACCCTGAGTTCGGGGGAGAGGATTCAGCGCCGAGGCCGACGGAGTTCGTCCTTATGGGGCTTGGCGGCTGCACGGCGATGGACGTCATCTCCATTCTCAGGAAGAAGAGACAGGAGATTTCAGGGTTTGAGATAGAGGTCCGGGGCAAAAGGGCGGATACGCATCCGAAGAAGTTCACGGACATAAACATACACTATACGGTCCGGGGCAGGAACGTCTCCGAGGATGCGGTGAAAAAGGCGGTAACCCTTTCGATGGAACGGTACTGTTCGGTGAAGGCGACGCTTGAGGGCGTGGCAAAGATCACGTATTCCTACGAAGTTATACAGGAGTAGGGACCTCGGCTCAGGCCATGCTTCTTTACCTCGGTAAACGTATAACAGAGATACTGGTCACGCTGGTAGGCATAACCCTGCTGTCGTTCTTCATAATCCACCTTGCGCCGGGCAAGCCTACCGATGTGCTGACAGACCTCAATCCGAAGATAACACCCGAGGCCAGGGAGCGCCTCGAGAAATACTACGGTCTCGACAAACCCATAATCATACAATACCTCATGTGGGCGAAAAGGATCGTGAAGCTCGACTTCGGCGACTCTTTCTCCACTGACAGGCGCCCTGTTTGGGAGAAGATACGGGAACGGATTCCCGTCACCGTATCGATCAACCTCCTCAGCATGCTGCTGATATTCCTGATAGCGATACCCCTGGGTATCTCTTCGGCAACGCATCAGTATTCACTCTATGACAAGGTAACAACCGTCGGCGTCTTTCTCGGATTCGCAATGCCGGCCTTCTGGCTCGGCATACTGCTCATGATGCTCTTCGGTGTGTACCTGAACTGGTTGCCCATATCGGGGCTCAAGTCCATGAACTACGAGACCCTTTCAGCCGGGGGCAAGATCATCGACCTGGCAAGACACCTCGTCCTGCCGGTCTTCGTGTCCGCTTTCGGGGGCATCGCCGGCATATCGAGGTACATGCGCAGCAGTATGCTCGAGGTCATAAGGCAGGACTATATCGTCACGGCAAGGGCGAAAGGGCTTCCCGAGAGCAAGGTCATATACACGCATGCCCTGAGGAATGCACTGCTACCCATCATCACGCTGCTCGGCCTTTCCGTGCCCGGACTTATAGGCGGGAGCGTCATATTCGAACAGATATTCAGTATCCCCGGTATGGGCCAACTCTTCTGGATGTCGGTGATGCAGAGGGATTACCCATTGATAATGGGGCTGCTCACCATCGGTGCCATACTGACACTGACCGGCAACATGCTTGCCGATCTCTGCTATGCAGTTGTCGACCCACGGATAAGGAGGAGATGAGGCGTGAGGGGGATCTTCTGTGAAAGGTTTGCGCGCAACAAACTCGCCGTGACAGGCAGCATTCTCGTGGCACTGCTGTTTCTGGTGGCACTGCTTGCTCCCCTGATCGCACCCTACGAACCCGACTATATCGACAGATACCATGTGCTCGAGCCGCCCGGCAGGCTCCATCCGCTAGGCACAGATGACATAGGCAGGGACGTCCTCAGCAGGATGCTGTATGGAGCACGGGTTTCACTGTCGGTGGGGTTCGTGGCCGTGGGCATTGCAACACTCATAGGAATGATAATGGGTGCGGTCGCAGGCTACTACGGCGGCGTGGCGGACAGACTTATCATGAGGTTCGTGGACGTGATGCTCTCGATACCGTCGTTCTTCTTCATCCTCGCGGTCATAGCATTTGTCGGTCCCAGCATCTGGAATATCATGTTCATCATAGGACTGACCTCCTGGATGGGGGTGGCAAGGCTTGTGAGGGCCGAGTTTCTCACCCTGAAGTCGAGGGAGTTCATCCTTGCCGCAAGGGCGATAGGCGCTTCGGACATGAGAATAATACTGAAGCACATGCTGCCCAACAGCCTTGCTCCGGTCATAGTCTCTGCCGTGCTCGGCGTTGCATCTGCAGTGCTCCTCGAGTCGTCGTTGAGCTTTCTCGGCCTCGGGGTCCAGCCGCCCATGCCGAGCTGGGGAAATATTCTCACCGCAGGCAAGGCCAACATCGAGATAGCGTGGTGGCTGTCCGTCTTCCCCGGGCTGGCCATACTGGTTACGGTACTATCATACAACCTTCTCGGCGAGGGACTGAGAGACGCACTCGATCCGAGATTGTGGGAGAGGCGATAATGAACAGACTCGTGCTGTTCGACATAGACGGGACCCTTATTGACTCGGGACAGGCGGGCACGAGGGCACTCGACAGGACCTTCCTGGACCTCTACGGCCTGAGGAACGCTTTCGAGGGGATAGAAATGGCAGGAAAGACCGACGTACAGATAATCAGGGAGTGCCTCGGAGTACACGGGCTGTCCGCAGATGTAGAAGAGGTGGACAGGGTTATCCGTACGTATGTAGACCTTCTTGCCGAAGAGATAGACAACCCGCGACGAAGCGTAATGGCCGGTGTCGTCGACCTCCTCGAAACCCTCAAGGCAGACGGCGTGGCCATGGGGCTGTTGACGGGCAACATAGAAGAGGGGGCGCGGATAAAGCTCGAGTCGTTGGGGCTCTACGGATACTTTCCTGCAGGCGCCTTCGGCAGCGATCACGAGGACAGGGACATGTTGCTGCCGGTCGCGGTGAAGAGGTTCTCCGCCCTCGGCATAGACGTCCCTCCTGAAAGATGTGTGGTCATAGGAGATACTCCACGGGATGTCAGGTGTGCCCGGGTTCACGGGGCCTCATGCATTGCCGTCAGCACCGGGTCGTACAGCGGTGAAGAACTCATCAAGGCAGGCGCAGACCTCGTGGTGGAGAGCCTCGAGGACAAGGAAGCCTGCTTGAGATTCATGACCTCGGCAGATTCGGTCTGAACGTCGCTATCATTTCTTCATCGTGTGTTGCGCTCCCGTTGAACCATTATGATGTAGCATTTCTCCGTAAAAAGTGTTATGCTCCTTTCGAGTACCAGCGGGAACTTCACATCCAAAACCCCGGCTTCTCGTCTTTATTGGAAAAATTTCGTTCTGTTGCTCCCTTCCCGTTACAGAAGGTCCCCGAGGATAAAGCTTCTTTTCTCCGGGCGTATGTCCGTGACTCCATACGTTTGAAAACCGATCTCTGTTTTTTTAGGTCACCAACCCAAAGGGGGAGTCATGAAGGCAGAGTATCTCGAGAAACTCAAGGGGGCGATTGTTCTTCTCTTTGCCGCATCGTGGATTGTCGGCTGTAGTGGAGAATTGGGCATGGACTACATGAAGCACGGGCAGGATCATGACGGTGCGGACGATACAGAGGTCGTTGCCGCAGCTGGTGGAAGCTTGCATTCGGTCGGGCTCAGATCAGACGGCACGGTCTGGACGTGGGGAGCCAATAACAACGGCCAGCTGGGAGGCGGGACGACTACAAACAGCACGACTCCTGTACAGGTGGTTCTGAATCCTTGAAGATCATCGGGTTTAAGGCCGAGGGATTATTTTTCAGCGCGAGGATACGGAGTGCAGCCGCCTTAGCAGATAAAAGAACAGATATGCCGCCCTGAGGGGGGATATGCCGGTCCTGTACGCGGCTTACGGCAAATCAATCGATACAGGTTTCCTGCAAGGAACATTTTATTGCTTTTGTTCCCGGGATATGATACTATTTACGGAGCCGATGCTGCTGGCTGTGATTGTTTGTCTCGGGGGGGAACACTCAGGCATAACTCATACATTGAGGATACGAGCACGTCTGTTCATTCTCGCTTTGGTGGAGGGAACTACCTTATGGAAGACCAGTACGAACCGGATCGTGCCTCCGGCTTGGACGGAAAATGGTTCCGCGCCGTCTGTGAAAGCATTGCAGATGCAGTGATGGTCGGCGACAAGAACGGTACCGTGCAGTATCTCAATCCGGTCGCCGAAAAACTGACCGGTTGGCCGGAAAAGGACGCCGTGGGAATGCCGTTAGAGAGAGTTTTCCGTATAATCAACGAAGAAAGCCGCGAGGTGGTCGAAAGTCCCGCGGCGAAGGTCCTGCGTGAAGGCCTGGTGGTGGGGCTGGCCAATCATACACTTCTCATATCCCGTGACGGATCTGAAATCCCGATTGCCGACAGCGGTTCACCCGTCAGGGACGGTTCAGGCGATGTCGTAGGAGTGGTCCTGGTCTTCAGGGACCAGACGGAGGCACGCAAGGCAGAGCGGTCCCTGCAGGAGGCGAGAGACTTTGCCGAGGATATAGTTGCCACCATCCGCGAACCTCTGATCGTCATGGACGCGCATTTGAAGGTGATATCCGCCAATCCTCCTTTTTACCGCTCTTTCGAGGTCGGAGAGGAGGAAACGGTCGACAAGTACATATATGATCTCGGTAACGGGCAGTGGAACATTCCAAGACTGAGGGAACTGCTCGAGGATATCCTGCCGCACAATACGAGCTTCAACGATTTCAAGGTGGAACACGACTTCGAACATATCGGGAAACGGGTCATGCTTCTGAACGCCCGGCGGATACACCGGGGCACGAGCAAGACCCAAATGATACTGCTGTCGATTGAAGACGTAACGGAACGCACGAGACTGGAGGAACAGTACCGTCAGGCACAGAAACTGGAGGCCGTGGGGCTTCTTGCCGGAGGTGTGGCGCACGACTTCAACAACCTCCTGACAGTGATTCTCGGCTATGGAGAGGTCATGCTCGGGACACTTCAACGCGACGATCCCCTGAGAGAGGACCTCGACAAGATCCTGAACGCGTGTCATCAGGGCGCGAACCTGATACACCAGCTGCTGGCCTTCAGCCGTAAGCAGACCATGCAGCCGGAGGTTCTCGACCTCAACCGTCTGCTGGACAGCCAGAAGAAGCTGCTCCAGAGGCTTATCGGCGAGGATATAGAGTTCGCCACGGTCTTCGCAGAGGATCTCGGCCTCGTTAAAGTGGATGCCGGCCAGATCGAGCAGGTCGTCATGAACCTTGTCGTAAACGCCAGGGATGCCATGCCGCACGGAGGCAAGCTTCTTATAGAGACGGCCAATGTAGAACTCGACGAAGAGTATATCAGGAGCCACATGAGTGTCGTTCCCGGACGTTACGTCATGCTGGCCGTCACGGATACGGGGATAGGCATGGAGAAGGAGACACAGTCGAAGGTGTTCGAACCCTTCTTTTCCACGAAGGAGATGGGCAGAGGGACCGGCCTGGGACTTTCGACCGTATACGGAATCGTCAAGCAGTCCGGAGGTCATATCTGGGTCTACAGTGAACCCGGAAAGGGGACGACCTTCAAGATATACCTCCCGCAAACAGATGATTCTCCGTCCATCAAGCGTGAATGCACACCCGACATGGAAGTCCGGCAAGGTTCAGGACACATACTCGTGGTGGAGGACGAGAGCGCAATCCGGGAACTTGTGGGGCTCCAGCTTGAAACCATCGGATACCAGGTCACCCTTGCCGCCAACGGCAAAGAAGCCCTGTTGGCTGTGGAGGTGGAGGGACTGAGGCCCGACCTGCTTATAACTGATGTGATCATGCCGGGGATGAGCGGTGCCGTGCTGCTTGAACGGTTACGCAGGGTCCAGCCCGGGCTGAAGGTACTGTTCATGTCGGGGTATACCGACAACGTCATCGTTCATCAAGGAGTCCTCGATCCGGGGATCCCCTTCATTCAGAAGCCCTTCTCTGCAAGGGATCTTTCAGCGGCTGTACACAGGGCGCTCAGGGGCTGAAAGATTTCCCTGTGTAGTTCGATAGGGATTGCGGCGACCTTGAAAAAATAAGATTCGGAAAGGAGAACGTTATGAAATCTGCAATCAATCGTCATCGCTTCCTCGTCGTGCTGTCAGTCATGCTGTTACTGGGGCTCCACTGCAATGTGGTTCGTGCTGCTGATTCCGACATCTATTTGAAGATCGAGAGTTTCACCTGGACGGAATACGATGACCAGGGAACGCGACTCCTGAAAGAATCAGGACCGATCTATACCATTGGCAGCTCTGTGAGATCGGATCTTTCCGGGGCGCTGTTCCTCGGGGTAAACGCCGAGCTGTTTGGCGGCACCGTGGGTTACGACGGACAGACACAGGCAGGTGTGCCCGTGGAGACGGATACGGATTATACCGGATTCGTGGCAGAGGGAGACCTCGGATGGAAAGTCCATCTGAGAGGGAAGGCAACTCTCGAACCGTTTGCCGGACTCGGTTACAGGTGGTGGCGGAGAGACATCAAGGACACGGTCAGCGCAATCGGCTACGAGGAGACCTGGTGGAGCCTGTATGCGCGACTCGGAGCCCAAGGGGAATACGCATATACGGAAAAAGTGACGGTTTTCGGTAAGGCCGGCCTGAAAATACCCGTGATCACCGAGAACGAAGTCGACTTGAGCATTATCGGACTTTCAACGGTAAAGGTAGAGCCCGGAAATGTGACATCGGTGTTTGCAGAGGCTGGAGTCAAGTGGACCAGGTTCGAAGCCGGCCTGTTCTACGAGGGCATGAGGTTTTCGAAGTCCGACCCAGTGACCGTCGGCGGTGCCCAGGTCTGGCAGCCGGAAACAAAGGCCGACATGTTCGGCATAAAACTTGGCATGGACCTGTGACGTCCGGGGTTATGAATCCGGGACCACCATAGCTGTATACAGCATAAACTGCTCTCTTGAGAGGCGTGTTCCGCCATCCTGCATCGTCGGTTGAAATCGGTTTTTGCCCTATGTTAGTATTCCGCTATGGAGGTATTTGCCGTAAAGACACCGGAGTGCGGCGTCCCTTGATGAACCATGGTCCGGGGACGGTTGCATACGTCGGCAAGGTCCTGACAGCCTTTGCTCTTGCGGCCCTGTTCTTCTCCTGCACATCGTCGAACCGTATCGAGGGGTATGTCTACTACAGGCTGAATGCCTCACCCTCCACCCTCGACCCTGCGCTGATCGCCGACGTTCCAAGTGCGACAATAGCCGCAAAACTCTACAACGGACTCGTCAGGTTAAGGGACGACCTCGGGATTGCACCGGACATTGCAATGAAGTGGAGTGTCTCGGCAGACGGGCTCCGGTATACTTTTCATCTCAGGAAGGGTGTGCGGTTTCTGAACGGCCGCGAAGTAAAGGCCTCTGATTTCAAGTACTCGTTCGAGCGCGTACTGGACCCGGCCACAAAGTCACCGAACACCTGGGTCTTCGGTAAGGTTGAAGGAGCTGAGGAGTTCTTGAAGGGAAGGGCAGGGGAGGTGAAAGGATTCAGGGCAAAGAGTGACTACGTCTTCGAGATCACCCTGAAAAAACCCTTCTCTCCGTTTCTCAGCATGCTCACGATGCCACCGGCCTATGTTGTCCCGCACGAAGAGGTGGAAAAGTGGGGAGCTGATTTCTCCAGCCACCCCTCGGGCACCGGTCCCTTCATCTTGAAGAAGTGGCTCCCTGACAGGGAACTCCTGCTGGCAAGGAGGACCGACTACTTCGGCGACGGAAGCAGGGTGAGGGGGATCGCTTACAGGATAATCGCCGAGGACCTTACCGCCGTCACCGAATTCGAGCTGGGAAACCTCGATGTCATTGCAGTGCCCGCATCGGCATATGCACGGTTCAGGAACGACGAAAGATGGAACAGGTATATTATATCCCTTGAGGGGCTGAACACCTACTACCTCGGAATGAACACGTCGAGACCACCGTTCGACGACCCTGAAGTCAGGAGGGCCGTCTCTGTTGCGATAGACAGGGAGAAGATTCTAAATACATTCTATGAAGGCAGGGGCCGCCTGGCCGAGGGGCCTGTTCCGCACCTGCTCAGGAGGTGGAAAACAGGGAGCCCCCTCAAGTATGATCCGGACAGGGCAAGGAGGATAATACGGGAGAAGGGCCTGACGGGTATGGAGGCGCAGATGTACGTGAGTGCGGACAAGGAAGTGGTGGACCTTGCGGAGATAATTCAGGCATACCTTGAAAGGGTGGGAATCAGGGTCAAAATAAAGCAGCTGGAGTGGAGCGCATACAAGGAGGCGGTGAACAGAGGAGAGCCGGACATGTTCTGGCTGAGCTGGTGGGCCGACTATCCTGACCCTGAAAACTTCCTGTTTCCGCTCTTTCACTCCAGGAACATCGGCCCCGGAGGCAACAGGGTGAGGTACGTCAACAAAGAGGTTGATTCATTGATTGAAAAGGGCCAGTATGCAGTGGACGAAAAGGATAGGGATCTCTTTTATCAGAAGGCCGAGGAGATTATAATAGAAGAGTCGCCGTGGGTCTTCTTCTGGCACAAGACCGATTACGTGATAACCCAGCCGTGGATAAGGGGCTGCAGGGTCTATCCCGTATACAGCATGGACAAGGGGACCGAAATAACGATACATTCAGCCGCGAACCGACATGAAACCGGCCCCAGGGGATCTGTCGGATCAGCGGCGGAAGACAAGGAGGTTTTGCCATCAAGGGATACATTCTGAAGAGGCTTCTGCTCCTTATACCTCTGATGTTTGCCATCACACTCTTTGCCTTCTTCCTGCTCAAGGCGCTTCCCGGCGACCCGGTGCTCGGGCTCGTTGGAGAGAGGGCCGGCCCCGAGGTGATCGAGAGAATAAGAAGGGAACTGGGCACTGACAAGGGGTTTGCTGGCCAGTATGCCGGGTATCTGAAGCTGCTGCTAAAGGGAGACCTCGGCAGGTCGTATTATACCAACAGGGATGTGCTGACGGAGATCTCTTCAAAGTTTCCCAACACCATGATACTCGCCTTTGCCGCCATGCTCGTGTCCGTTCCATTAGGGATAGGGCTCGGGTTCCTGTCCGCCCTGGCGGCCGACAAGGGGTCGAGGTTCCTCGAGCGCTCCATCGACACCATTTCGATCTCCGGGCTGAGCATACCGGTCTTCTGGAGCGCGATAATCATCATGATGCTGCTCAGCCTGAAACTGAAGCTGTTTCCGCCGTCAGGCACGGGGGATATTCGGTTTCTGGTCCTCCCTGCAACAGTCCTTGCCATACCTGCCACGGCGACACTGGCAAGGGTTACGAAGACGACCGTGATCGATATACTCAGGATGCCCTACATAACCACGGCGAGGTCTAAGGGGCTGTCCCTGACAAGGATAAACATGGTTCATGTCCTGAGGAACGCCGTCATACCGATAGTCACCATCATAGGTCTCGACTTCGGCAGCTATCTGAACGGCGCAGTCGTCACTGAGACCATATTCGGCTGGGACGGCATAGGCAGGTTCACCATGGAAGGGATAATAAAGAGGGACTATCCCGTCATAATGGGGTGCATAATCACGGGCACACTGGTCTTTGTCGTCGTGAATCTGTTCACCGATCTGATATATCAGTACCTCGACCCGAGGATAAGGCTCAATGTCAAGAAGGGGTAAGTTCTCGATAATAATCGTTGCCGGATTCTTCGTGGTCTCGCTGCTTGCACCGCTTCTGCCGGTCGACGACCCATACAGTATCGACCTCGACTCCATAAAGAGGCCGCCGGGCATTGAACACCCGTTTGGAACGGACAACAAGGGGAGGGACATCCTCGCAAGGGTGGTATACGGAGCCAAGATATCGATAGGCGTTGCCGTGACCGCGGCGTTCATATCCGCGCTGATAGGTTTCACCCTCGGTCTTGTGTCAGGCTATTACGGCGGTGTCATCGACAGTATCGTCATGACCATGGTGGACTTCTTCCTGTCGTTTCCATCCCTGCTGCTCGCCATCGCCATATCCATTGTCTTGCCGCCCGGGATCTATACAGTGATGATAGCCTTGTCGGTGGTAGGCTGGACCTCGTTTGCCAGGTTGATCAGGGGACACGTGCTGACCGTCAAGGAGATGCCGTTTGTAGATGCCGCAAGGGCGACCGGGTGCAGTGACCTGAGGATACTGATCAGGCACATCGCTCCCCTCTGCATACCCTTGGCGCTTGTACTGATGGGAATAAAGCTCGGGGGATATATCCTTACCGAGGCGACCCTCAGCTTCCTCGGCCTCGGCGCTCAGCCCCCGACACCGACATGGGGGTACATGGTGAGTGCAAACAGGGCCTACATACTTTCGGCACCGTGGATGGTGCTCTATCCGGGACTGGCCATATCCGTAACCGCCTTCTGCTTCAACATGCTGGGGGAATCCCTGAGAGAAAGATACGAGTTCAAGACCGATCTTGGTTAGCCCTACACAGCCGGGAAATACGGGGCAGACCCTGAGCCCGCTGCCGGACGGGGGAGTCGTGTCGTTCAGTCTCCACCGGTCACGATCCTGCAGTTTTCCTCTATCTCCCGTTCGGTCAGCATGCCTATTACCAGCGAGTCTACGAACGGCAGGTCCCTTACGTACTCCACCGCCTTCCTTGCCTGCATCCGGAGCTGGCCCTCTGCTATGACCTTCATGCCTACAACCCCTTTTGACATGGCATGGATCCTCCTGACCGTCTCCTCGACCTCCCTCCGGTCGTCTTCGGACACCAACAGTGATGCCGGGTCCGGTCTGAGCGCCGCCTGCACCCTCCTGGGCAGGCTCGCTGCAGCCCTCCTCACCCATGGCAGCGCGGCGAGCCTGTCATAGATTCCAAGGCTTCCGGCATCCATATTGAGGCCGGCAAGGTTTATCCTCACCCATACCGCATCGATTCCGGAAACCGCCGTAACGGCCTTCAGTGCTCCCAACCCGTGAGAAGACATTCCCACGGCTCTGATCCTGCCCTGTTCTTTGAGTTCGAGCAGGGTATAGAGTGCCCCCGCCCTTGTTTTCAGTTCATGTTCCGTCCTGACCGCATGGAGCAGGCAGACATCGATATAGTCGACGCCGAGCTCCTTCAGAGCGGAGTTGAACTCCCTGAGCGTATCTTTCGTGCCGGAGGTCGTCAGTTTTGTGGATATCACAACATCCGAGCGCCTCACTCCTCTCAATGCCTCCCTCACGTGGGGATGAGTGCCGTACTGAACAGCCGTGTCCCAGAAATTGATGCCACGATCAAAGGCAAACAGGAGAAGCCCCGCCAGTTCCCCCGTGCTCATGAGTGCCTGGGCACAGTGTCCCGACGGATGCGCCGTCCCCGTCCCTATGCCGAGCCTCGAAACCTCGATATCCGTGTTTCCGAGTCTTACCCTTTCCATACACCCTCCAGCGGCCTTCTGATTCAAGACTCAATACCCATCGGCCCCTTCTTGTTTTTGAGTTTTGAATCTTGAATCTTGAATTTTGAATCCATATGGCTTTTCCCCCGCCTACTGTAATATAATCCATATATGCTGAAAATAGCACCTGAAGGTTGGCCCTTTGTTGCGGTCGCCGCCGTCCTTACACTGATCGTCTACATGATATGGAAGCCTTGGACGGCTGTGCTGCCGTTTGTACTGTTTCTCTTCATGCTCTTCTTCTTCAGGGACCCCGACAGGATCATTCCCGACGGAAAAGACATATTCGTCTCTCCAGCGGACGGCAAGGTAATACTCGTACGCGATACAACCGAAGAAGAGTATATCAGGGGAAGGGTCAAACAGATCAGCATATTCATGTCCCCCTTCAATGTCCATGTCAATAGGGCGCCCTGTGACGGCAGGGTAGAGGTGGTACGGCATACACCCGGAGGTTTCAGCGCGGCATACACTGACGAGGCGTCCCTCAGTAACGAAAACATAGCCATGCTTCTCGATACAAAGTACGGCAAGGTACTGGTGAGACAGGTCGCGGGGCTTATCGCCAGGCGGGCCGTCTGCAGGGTCGCACCCGGAGAGAGTCTGAAAAGGGGCCAGAGATACGGTATAATAAAGTTCAGCTCGAGAGTGGACCTGTATCTGCCCGATGACGTCCGGATACAGGTGAAGGTAGGCCAGCGGGTCCGTGCGGGTGAGACCATAGTGGCCAGCAAGTAGACATCCCTGTTCGATACGGCAGCAGCCTTGGCGGGAGACCGTACAGCGTTTTTGCATAAATATAATAATAATGATGATTTCGTAACCCTGCAGAGCCCGAGAGGTGAATATCTGTGTCCAGAGGAAAGGATAAGTTCAAGTGAAGAAAGGCGTTTACATACTTCCCAACGGGCTTACCCTGAGCGGTATGTTCTTCGGGTTTTATGCCGTGCTCTCCGCACTTAACGGAGACTATGTCCGGGCGGCCTGGGCCATACTGATCGCCACCGTTTTCGACGGGCTCGACGGCTGGGTGGCGAGGCTGACGAACAGCACGACCAGATTCGGTGTCGAACTCGACTCCCTGAGCGACCTCGTCGCGTTCGGCGTCGCCCCGGCCGTCCTGGTCTATACCTGGTCACTGAACCCTTTCGGCCGTGTTGGCGCCGCCGCAGCCTTTCTCTTCGTTGCATGCGGGGCGCTAAGGCTCGCACGGTACAACATACAGATGGGTTCAACCGAAAAACTCTCGTTTACAGGCATGCCCATTCCTGCTGCGGCAGTCACGATAGCGACGGTGGTGATCTTCCACCACAGCATCTCCGAGGACATTCCGCAGAAGAGTATCCTGGTTCTGCTGCTGACCGTGATGCTCGCCATCCTGATGATCAGCACCTTGAGGTTTCACGGTGCAAAGGAGATAGATTTCAAGAAAAGGAAGCCGTTCTGGGCCCTCGTCATATTCGTGCTCATAATTGTAGTCACACTGGTTCACCCGCCTGTTGCACTCTTTTCCTTTGCAATGGGCTATCTCTTTTGGGGTATAATAGAAAACGCGTACCTTCTGTACAAGAAGCTTAAGAAGCGGAAACTGAAGGGGCCTGACAAGGCCCCGATCACCTGATACCGCCACTTGCTGCCGCTGTAATTCGAACGGCAAATAGACTGATGAGATACATAAGAGTTTTTGATACAACACTGAGAGACGGTGAACAGTCCCCCGGGGCGTCGATGAACGTGGAGGAGAAGATCCACGTCGCCCGGCAGCTTGCAAGGCTGAACATAGACGTGATCGAGGCAGGTTTTCCCGTAGCCTCTCCGGGCGATTTCGAGGCCGTAAGGAGGATTGCGGAGGAGATAAAGGGCGTCACCGTTGCAGGGCTTGCCAGGGCCAAGGATCTCGATATCGAACGGGCTGCAGAGGCGATAAGACCTGCGGAGTCGGGAAGGATCCACACGTTTCTCGCCACCTCGGACATTCACCTCAGATACAAGCTCCGCATGAGCAGGGAAGAGGTACTGGATGCGGCCGTTCGTGCCGTCAAGAAGGCCCGGGAGTTTACGGACGATGTGGAATTCTCGGCCGAGGATGCCACAAGGAGTGACTGGGATTTTCTCTGCAGGGTCGCTGAAGAGGTCATAAAGGCAGGGGCGGGAACGGTCAACATACCCGACACCGTCGGGTATACGATACCACAGGAGTTCGGGGAACTGATCGAGTACCTGATGAACAGGGTGCCGAATATCGACAAGGCGGTGATATCCGTACACTGTCACAACGACCTCGGCCTTGCAGTGGCCAACTCCCTCACCGCCGTCCTGAAGGGGGCCGGGCAGGTTGAATGCACGGTAAACGGCATAGGAGAGCGTGCGGGTAATGCGGCCATGGAAGAGGTGGTCATGGCACTCAAGACAAGGCCGAAGTTCTTCAACGCCGATACACGTATAGTCACAGAGGAGATATACAAGACGAGTCGTCTCGTCTCGAAGATCACCGGCATGGTCGTTCAGCCGAACAAGGCCATAGTCGGTGCCAACGCCTTCGCCCATGAAGCCGGGATCCACCAGGACGGCGTTCTCAAGGAGCGCTCGACCTACGAGATCATGAAGCCCGAAACCGTCGGGATCCCGCAAAGCAAACTGGTCCTCGGGAAACACTCGGGCAGGCATGCCTTCAAGGAGAGGCTGAAAGAACTCGGCTATGAGCTTGGAGAGGATGAGCTGAACAAGGCATTTGAACGCTTCAAGCGCCTTTGTGACCAGAAGAAGTATATATTCGATGAGGATATCGAGACACTCGTTTCCGAAGAGGTCAAGAAGGTTCCAGAGGTCTACAGCCTTCTGGAATTGAGGGTATCAAGCGGCACCTCGGTGAAGCCGACGGCTACGGTGCGCCTTAAGGTCAGGGGCGAGGTCGTCGAGCGCAGCGAAGAGGGTGACGGCCCTGTTGATGCCACGTACCGTGCCATTGCAGGGATCACGGAAACGAAAAGCCATCTCGAGAAGTTCGAGATAAAGGGTATAACCGGGGGCACCGATGCACTCGGAGAGGTGATGGTGTCACTCGAGGAAGAAGGGCATACGGTCAGGGGATACGGCTCGGACACGGATATAATTGTTGCTGCGGCCAAGGCGTATGTCAATGCCCTGAACAAGCTCGAAGGCAGGAAAAGGGAACCCGAAAAGGGAATCTAGCGGTCAATATCAGCAGACTTTCGGAGACTGGAGGAACGGATGACGATTACTGAAAAGATACTCGCCGAGCATGCAGGCAAAAAAGAGGTCGCGCCCGGAGAGTTGATAAACGCAAGGGTGGATCTCATACTCGCAAATGACATAACCGCACCCATTGCCATAAGGGAGTTCAACAAGATCGGGGCAGACAGGGTCTTTGATCCTGAAAGGGTGGCGTTCATCCCGGACCACTTCGCCCCTCAGAAGGACATAAAGGCGGCTGAGCAGTGCAGGATGCTGAAGGTCTTCTCAAGAGAGCAGGGGCTTGAGCTCTACTTCGAGGTCGGCAGGATGGGGGTCGAACACGCCCTGCTTCCCGAGCAGGGGCATGTGGTGCCGGGTGACCTTGTTATAGGTGCAGACAGCCACACGTGCACCTACGGGGCCCTGGGGGCCTTCTCGACCGGGGTCGGTTCCACCGACGTGGCGGCCTCCATGGCGACCGGTGAGTGCTGGTTCAAGGTTCCGGAAAGCATGAAATTCATCTACTACGGCAGCCTCAGGAGATGGGTCGGCGGCAAGGACCTGATACTTCATACAATCGGAGACATAGGCGTGGACGGAGCCCTCTACAGGGCCATGGAATTCGAAGGGGAGACGATAAGGGCGCTGCCGATGTCCGGAAGGCTTACGATGTGCAATATGGCCATAGAGGCAGGAGGAAAGAGCGGCATAATCGTCCCGGATGAGATTACAGAGGCCTATGTGAGGGAGAGGGCCAAAAGGGATTATCGCTTCTACCGGTCAGACCCCGATGCCGAATACGTGGAGACGAGAGAATATGATTGCTCGGAGATCGAGCCCCTTGTTGCGTGTCCACACCTGCCCTCAAACGTAAGACCGGCCAGCGAGCTTACGGATATAGCCATAGACCAGGTCGTCATCGGCTCGTGTACAAACGGACGCATCGAGGATCTGAGGGAGGCCGCCGAGGTTATAGGAGGCAGAAAGGTCAATCCCAACGTCCGCATGATCGTCATACCCGCGACCCAGGCCATATACAAGCAAGCACTCAAGGAGGGCCTGATCGAGGTCTTCATAGACTCGGACGCCGTGGTATCGACTCCCACGTGCGGTCCATGCCTCGGGGGCCATATGGGCATACTGGCAAAGGGTGAACGGGCCGTTGCCACCACGAACAGGAACTTCGTTGGAAGGATGGGACATCCTGAAAGCGAGGTCTTCCTCTCAAATCCTGCCGTTGCCGCTGCTTCAGCCGTGCTCGGCCGGATCGGCCTGCCGGACGAATTAGGCCTGTAGACTTCCCGCATGCGCCTCGAAACCACCCCGTCTATCTGCTCGGCATGGTCAAGAAGAGCATCCGGACAGTGTAAGTCCCTACGGGACAGGGGATATTGATTTTTCATCTCCCAGTCGTCCCGGCGTCCGGCTCGCTCCGGCATCCGGCCGGGACTCCGAGGAATTTGCTGCGAAATCAAATCCGTTCAAAATTAACATCCCCTGTCCTTCTTGATGGTTCCAGTGTTTTTACCGGACACCAATGTTAAAATATATTAAAAACTATGCATAGACTTGATTATCTCCGGCATAACCCTTACAATAAACTATAGAGGAGGTGTCCTCAAATCCGGCTGTCGTCACGCGATCGCGGGGGGAATCAGGAGAACCCCCGAGACTCTGGATTCGCGGGACGGCGTATTGCCGGTAAAGACAGAGCTCATGGGTGGATCGGAACTCTGTTACGAGCCCCGTTTCAGTATTTACAAGGAACACGCGGTGGGGAGGAAAGCAGCTTTTGACGGAAGACATGCCACTGAAAAGGACGAATGCCTTTTTATGCAACTTTGTGATGGATCCCCTCCTGGTCATAAACAGGACCGGGAAGGTGATAGCCTTCAACAAGGCTTTTGCAGAAATAGTCGGAAGTGACGAATCATCCCTGATAGACAAGGATTTCAGAGAAATCGAGGAACTTTCGGGTTTCTGGCCCTCTGTGCAACACTGCCTCAATACGTGTGAAGACATCAAGGACAGGCTGCGCATAGGAGAGGTCGAATACGAAGTCACCATACACCCCGCCACGTCAATCGACGGCAAGGAGATCCTCAGTCTTCTGTTCTACGACGTGTCACATTATCTGACGGTGGAGAAGGAACTGGTAAAGCGTAACCGTGAGTTGATGGTTATCAACACTCTTTCAGGTGCGTTCATATCTTCATATGATATCGACAGGGTTTTCAACGACCTTCTCGAAAAGGTATTGATGATAACGGATTTCAGCGTGGGCTGGATAATGCTCACCGACAACAGCGGACTCATACTCAAAAGTCACGCAGGGGTCTCCCTGAATTTCCTGAAACAGTTGAGCGAAGGAGAGCTTGACGAGTTCGTATGGTCCATACTCGATGCCGCCGAGCCGCTGTACATACTTGAAAAGGACCAGATCAAGAGCTTTCATCACCTGAAGAAGGAAGGCATCGTGTTTCTGGGGGCCATTCCCCTCAAGGTGTCGAACTCTATTTCCGGCATGCTCTTTCTTGCCAGCAGGTCCGAGAGGGTCTTTGACTTCGATCTTGCATCGATGATGGCACTTGTGGGCAACCAGATCTCTCTGATAGTGGAGAAGATCAAGCTCTTTGAGGAGGCCAGAAGGCTTTCCATCACGGACGACCTGACGGGGCTGTACAATGTAAGGTTTTTCTACCGGTCACTCGAGTCAGAGCTTGCCAGGGCGAGGCGTTATCAGGATGTTTTCTGCCTCGTTATCTTTGACATTGACGACTTCAAGGTGATAAACGACACGTACGGGCATCAGATAGGGGACGAAATCCTCAGAGAGGTGGCTGAGATAATTCTCAATTCAGCGAGAAAGACCGACATCGTTGCAAGGTACGGCGGAGAGGAGTTCGTTATAATTCTTCCCAGGACGTCCAAGAAAGAGGCCCTGCTTCTTGCCGACAGGATAAGGGAGCAGGTGGAGAGAACCGTCTTCAACAAGAATGACAGCGTGAAGATAAACATAACCATAAGCGGTGGAATCTCCGGCTTCCCCGAAGACGGCAAGACCGCGAAAGACCTGTTATACACCGCCGATATGGCGCTCTACCGTGCAAAGGGGTCAGGCAAGAAGCAGGTCGTCTGCCACTCAACCGAGACCTCGTAATTTTTTGTCTAAGCACCGCCTTCCATCTGTTATAATATTACATGCAACAGGTGTTCAAGAGACCGGAAAGCCTAAAGGAGACCCCGTTCAGGTTTTGTCCGGGATGCGGGCACAGTATCGTTCATCGACTCATTGCAGAGTGTATCGACGAACTCGGCATACGGGAGAGGACGATCGGAATAGCGCCCGTCGGTTGTGCCGTCTTTGCCTATGATTACTTCAACTTTGACGTTATAGAGTGTGCACACGGACGGCCCCCTGCCGTTGCGACGGCCCTGAAGAGGGTTATGCCAGACAACGTTGTCTTTTCCTACCAGGGAGACGGTGACCTTGCATCAATCGGTCTGGGAGAGATCGTTCACGCGGCCAACAGGGGTGAAAACCTCTCCGTCTTCTTCATAAACAATGCCACATACGGCATGACCGGAGGCCAGATGGCCCCTACCACCCTGATAGGACAGAAGACCTCCACCACGCCATCGGGCCGTGATCCTGCAAAGCAGGGATATCCTCTCAATATGGCCGAGATGCTCGCAACAATAGAAAACGTTGCCCTTATCGCCAGAACGGCGGTAGATGGAGCCAAGGGTGTAAAAGAGACCAGGAGATTGATCAGGAAGTCCTTTCAGTACCAGCTGGACGGCCGGGGGTTCAGCATGATCGAAATCCTCTCTCCATGTCCGACTGTCTGGAGGAAGAATCCGGTGGAGTCACTTCAGTGGATATCGTCACGCATGAAGCCGGTCTACAGGACCGGGCTGATAATGGACAGATACGGGGAGCCGGGGTAAGTGGAGAAGAGTATCATCATAGCGGGTTCCGGCGGACAGGGCATACTCCTGTTCGGACGCCTGGTTGCGTATACATTGATGCTCGAGGGAAAGAATGTCACGTACTTCCCATCCTACGGCGCTGAGATGAGGGGGGGGACGGCCAACTGCACCGTGGTCGTATCCGACGAGTTCATAGGCTCCCCCTCGGTCACAAATCCCGACATCCTGATAGTCTTCAACCGGCCTTCTCTCGAGAGGTTTGTCGTCAGACTCAAGAAAGGCGGGATCCTCTTTTACGACTCCTCGTTGATAACGACCGATGATTGCGATATGACGTCGTCGGCCGACAAGGGGCCCGACTTTCACGTGTTCGGGGTTGCGGCTTCCGCAGAGGCCGCAAGACTCGGTTCGATAAAATACGCAAACATGGTAATGTTCGGTGCCTTTCTCAAGAAAACCCTTACTTCCAGCATTTCCCGTGCGGAGAAGGCCCTCAGGGCCCTCGTATCCGAAAGGCACCCGGCACTTGTTCCTCATAACATCCGGGCCATAAAAACAGGATATGAGTTATAAGAGATCCGCAGCCCGGAAGTCTCCGCGTATCAGAAAGGCCGGCACGCGTGATGTCAGGGAGATCCACCGCCTCATCAATTCTTTTGCGAAAAGGGAAAAGATGCTGCCGCGCTCACTCAATGAGATATACGAGACACTCAGGGATCATGTCGTATGTGAAGCCGATGGAGAGATAATAGGAGTCTGTGCCCTCCATATACTCTGGGAAGATCTCGCAGAAATCCGCTCGCTGGCCGTAAAGGCCGACGCCCAGCGGCAGGGAACCGGGAAGAAGCTCGTAAGGCACTGCATATCAGAGGCCAGACGGCTCGGTATCGAGCGCATATTCGTTCTGACGTACAGCCCTGACTTTTTCCGGTCCCTCGGATTTACGGACATAGACAAGTCGGAACTGCCGCAAAAGATCTGGGGAGACTGCCTGCGTTGCCATAAGTTTCCCGAGTGTGACGAGTTCGCACTGATCAGGAGGGTGTAAGATTGATCTTTATGTAAGCCCCCTCCCGCAGTTTTTCTATGTGTTTCCGCAAACGCCTGTTCACCTCCCTTTCTCTGAGAAGCCTCTCTATGTCGTCCCATACATCTCCAAGCGGTGTCTCACCGAACCTCTCCCTGTTTTCATTGTAAAACCTCTCCACCTCTTCGGGAGGAATCTTTATGAACACCCTGACCTTTATGTCTACGTACTCTCTGATGAGTTCGTCATCGGACTTGCCTCGCAACCGGATCCTCTTCGCCTCCCTGAGCAGAAGCCTCCTGTTGATCAGCGCATTTATGGCCGTCTCTCCGGAAATGCCGGGTGTCAACTTTCCGGCCTTGGCCATGTACTGCAAGAAGTCCGTCAGGGTGATCGCTTCATCATCTATGAACGCAACAACCCGGTCGATGAGTTCCGCTCCGGCCCCGGGGACGGGAACCGCCGATATCAGTGCGGAAGTCAGGACCAGGATCAACAGGACGGTTCGTACAAGGCCCCTCTTTCCCAGCGGCTGGTGACCTGCCGTCCCGTCATCAGAAGGCGTGTCCGATGCTGAAATGTACTTCCCCCGCACTTTCGTCCTCCTTTCTGTCAAGCTTATACCCGTAGTCGATCCGTATGGGGCCGGCCGGAGTCCTGTACCTTATGCCCAATCCGGCGGTATAGCGAAGCGTCAGGTCCATATTGACGGTCCGTCTCCATACGTTTCCTCCATCAACAAATCCTACAAGGCTGAACCCCCTGCCTACATACGCCCTCAATTCGACATTGGACATCAAAAAGGCATTCCCTCCCGTCGGTGTTCCATCTATTCCCTTGGGCCCGAGCGTGTCCTGTTCAAACCCCCTCACCGTATTCCTTCCTCCCAGGAAAAACCGTTCAACGATCGGAAGCTCCCTCGTATCTGCAAATCCCTGGGCAGCGCCTCCTTTCAGGGAGAGGGCGAGAATAAGCCTCCTGCCGAGCCTCTTGTAGCCGCTTCCGTGCACCGTCAACTTGACGAAATCCGTCTCTCCCAGCAGATAGGTGCTCGCTATCTTCAGGGATGCACCTATCAAGATACCCCTGCTCGGATCGAAGGGGTTGTCCCTCGAGTCGTAGAGTATGCCGGGACGTATGCCGCTGATGGCTATGGTTCCTTCGTCCTCTCTCGAAAGCACAACGTCGGGCTTCAGATCGAAAGTCTTGACGAGGGAGAAGTCATAGGCAATCTGGGCCTTCATGTTCCTGGTCAGGTTTTTCTCTATCGATATTCCCGAAGACTTCTTCTTCATCCTGTATCTCACCTCACCGGTATCGATGCTCTTTTCCGTACGTGACTCGTTGAGCAGGAATGCGTTGAATACCACGGCCTTTCCGAAGAGGTACGGCTCATTGTAGCCGAGAACGAACCTCTCCTTGAGTGTGCTCAGCTCCCCCCTCAGGTGTATCCTCCGGTTCATGCCCCAGAGGTTCCTGTAGCTTATGTCGATCGAGCCGCGCATCCCTTCGTAGTCTTCATAGCCGAAGCTGAATTCGATTACACCGGGCTTGCGCTCACTGACTGTTATGACGATATCGCGTTTGTGGTCCTTTCTGTCGAGCAACTTGATGTCGATATCCTTGAAGAGGCCGAGACGGTAAAGGCGTTTTGTCCCCTCGAGGAGCACCTTGTAGTTGAACGGCTCCCCTTCCTTGTGAATCAGCTCTCTCTGTATGACCTCTGTCCTGGTAAACCTGTTGCCCCGGATTATCGTCTTGCCGAAGTATTCCTTTTCTCCTTCGGTGATCCGGAAGATCACCTTGACGGACTGTCCGGACAGTCTTGTATCCACCGAGACGTTCACATCGGTAAAGCCGTGTTCCTTGTAACTGTCGGTCAGACGCTTCTTTGCATCGATTATGTCGATTTCATTGTATGGGGCGTCTTTCTCGAGCATGAGCACATCCCGGACCTCCTGATCGGTGAAGAAACGGTTGCCCTCAAACGCAATCTCGCTGACGATGAACCTTTTCCCTTCCGATAGGACGAATATTATGCTGACATCAGCCTCTTCCTCGTCGATGTCAACTATTCTGTCGACCACTTCGGCATTGAGATATCCCAACGCCCTGTACAGGCCGGTCAGTATTTCGGCGTCAGAGTCAAGAAGGTCGGGGTTGTACGGGGCCTTCTCCTGGAGGTTTATGACGCTTTTAAGCGTCTTCTCGGATATGGAGGCGTTTTCAAACCTTATGCTCCGAACCTCGTATGACTTCCCCTCGTAAATGAAGAACGTGATGGATATGGTGTTTGCGTCTTCGGACTTCAAAGGCGCAACCTGTGCATAAATGAAGCCCTTTTCGTGATAGAGCGAGAGGATTTTCGCCGAGACCTCCTCGATCAATTCATCGGTAACCTCTTCAGCCTCTCTGAAAGGCATTATCCTGAGAATCTTGGAAGTACTCACGTTCTCGTTTCCATTTATCGATATCTTCAGCTTCTTGCCTGGATGGATCAGGACCGTGAGCAACCCTTCGGAAAAGGTAAAGGGACCGACTGCAGGGTTGAGATATCCCTTCGACTTGAGGTACTCCCTGATTTTACCCAGATTCTTCTTTATCTCTTCAACGTTGTATATGTCGCCGGGCTCAATATACATCCGCTGACGCAGCCATGCGTCGGCACCAACGATATCGACCTCTTTGATGACGAGAGGCGCGCCCTCGCGGAGTCTGAGTCGTATCCTGACCCTGTAAGGTCTTTGAGTCTTTTCGACGCTCAACGAGACCTTGGCATCCGGAAAACCGCTCAAACCGAGAGAGTCCTCGAGTTCCTTCTTCGCCTTGTCGACAAGGTCGTAGCGCATCAGGTCTCCCTCCTTAAACATGAACCGCTTCCTTATCTCCCCGCTTGAAAAGTATCTGTTGCCGGACACGATCACTTTGTCCACGTATTCGCGTTCGCGTACCCTTATGAGAATGGTCTGGTCCGGACCGTACTCGACTGCGATATCCTCGAAAATGCCCTTTCTGAAGGCCCGCTTTATACCGTCATCGATGGTCGCCCTGTCTATGCTCCCTGCACGTATGTCCATCAGAGACAGGAGTTCGCTCCTGCTGCATGAGGACAGCCCCCTGATGACTATCCTTTTTACGGAGAGGACCTCGTCCGCTGCACGGGCCTCGGCACAGGGCAGAGCGGTCAAGAATACGCAAAACAGGACGAGAAGGCCCAGCGCCTCGGCCAGAGATGAACCGGGGAAGTACTTAATGAACCCGTACCATGTCTTGAAGCGCCTGCGTTCCGCATTCGGACTCTTTCCAGACATCTGCATCCCCCTACTTGAACTCCACCCTGAACCTTATATCCGCTCCGAGAGTGCCGAGTTCGTCCCGTTCGCCGACAAGGGCTATGTTGTCACTCAAGAAGAACTCCAGTCTCAGGGACTGCTCAGGAGCGTTGCCCAACGATGTCGTGTATGTCACATAGACCCTGTCGGACAGAAGCCTCTTCGAGACGGTAACCTTGGGGCCTATGGTACCGGTAATCTCTGAGACGTACGGCTCTACCTGTATCCTGTCGAAACCGGTGATGTTTCGCAGCCTCTCCTCGAGCGTCTCCTGCAGTTTTCCGGTCAGAAACGACGCGGCCTCGGACGCGCCTATTCCACCTTCAAACCCCTTCAGCTTGGTGCCGAGCTCTCCAACGGTCAGGAGGCTGAGTATGTCTATCTCGTCGAGCATGGGCTCGGAGGAGAGCGAGAGGTTGAACTGGTCCAGGTATCCTTCCAGGGAGAGGTGTATCTGGTACTCCTTCACCCGCGTCCTGGCCACTATGTCGAAGAAGGGATTTATCCTCACCGGGTCCGTGAAGTCGGCACTTGCATTTATTATGGTGAATTCATTGTTCCTGAAGAATATCTTTCCGCCTTTCAGCTCCACACGGCCTATGAGAGAGGGGTTCTTCAACGTGCCGAGTATCACGAGGTCTATTCTTGCAGGAGCGTTTGCGAGGTTGTTGTCGATGATTATGTCTTCGTCGCCGTAAAGGTTGATGTTGAGTTCTATCGTATCGAGGAAACTGTACTGCTTTTTCTGCAGCGGGGGTTTCTTTGCGCTCAATATCCAGCTCCTCCACTCGATGTTTTTCGTATACCTGCCCTTAAGTACCCTCAGGTCACCTATGAGGTATACGCCCTCTTGCTTCCTTGCCAGAACCAGTTCCCCTGACAGTTTGAAAGAGACGCCTTCCTGGAGGTACAGATTGACATTCTTTACAGTACCCTCGAGGTGATAATACTTGAGCCCGAGCCCCTTCAACTGGGCAACACCCCTGAGGCTGATCTCTCCGGACGCAAACCTTCCCGACAGGGTATCGAGGACCACCCTGTTTTCATCTATATATACGTAGCCCTTTACGGAAGAAAACCTGCTCGGGATTCCGCTCACCGCTATAGATGTCTCCTCTATCGACAACCCGCCGCTGACCACGGGATCAAGCCAGTCGCCGCTTATGGCGAGAACGAAGTCTGAATACCCCCTTATGTGTTCCAGCCCGGAGATGAATCCTTCCAGGGGGCTCAGGTAAGCCCTTCCGCTTATGGTCAGGTCATATCCCTTCTCGAGGTCTATGTCACCGCTGACACCGAGGGCCGCCAGGCCTGTCCTCAGACCGAAAGACTTGAACGTGATTTTCGAACCGTCGATCTTCAGCAAGATGTCCTCGGTGTTTGTGAAGTCCTGCTCATACAGGTTGAGCTTGAGGCTCTTCAACAGCACACTGCCGGCAATGGATCTTGAGGTCCCGTAAAGCGCCACCTCTCCCCTCAGGGAGAGAAAGAGATCCTCCGGAGCGTCTTTCAGGAACAGAAGTATAACGTCGTTATACGATCCCTCCTCCATCACCATCCTGACCCTCCACGGGAGGTCTTCGTTCATGGTCATGGAACCCTCAACAGAGACCTGGTTCCTGAAGAGTCCGGCATTGAAGACAACCTCCCGGTTTTCCATCTTCAGGTGGACTTCTCCAAGTTCCGGTTTCACGTCGAATGCGGCCGCTTTACCGCCTTCGACGATATCGAATACGCCGTTGAACTCTCCTGCCGGTGACTTCAAGGAGCCGCCGATCTGCAGCCTCCCCTTGATACGGATGCCCTCCGGCAGCGCCCGGGATATGTCGGTAGAGACAAGGGAGATCGTGAACCCGTCGCTCTCTATGGTACCGTCTTCCAAGACCGAAACGCCTCCCTTCAGCAAAGAGGCACCTCTTGTGAGGATGAAGTTCGAGAGCCTGAACCCCCTGCCGCTGTATCGGAAGTCCGTCTCGAGCCGCGCTTGAATGTCTTTTATCTTCAGTTCTTCACTCCAGGCGTGCCCTGCCAGGACAAGGGCTTCCAAAGGTCCGGTGACATTGAAGGTTCCGGACAGGACGCCGTCAGCCCAGGCGGCCATCCCGGAGAACCCCCTGTCATCCGAAGGCCGGGGAGAGACCGTAAGCCAGTCCCTGAGTGTATCGATCTGCAGCCTTGAGAAGTTGCCCCGGAGGGAAAAGACCGGTTCCTTGAATGCAAAAAGCTCGGTCTCGGCGGTATTCACGGAGCCTTTCACCGAGTAAGCGGCCCCGTTCAGTCTTCCCTTGAGGCTCTTGATCGTCAAGCCGCTTTTCCTGTATGACACCATGGCCTCGAGACATCCGAATGGCCGCTCGAGATAGTAGAAGTCGCAGAGACTCAGAGCACCCGATACGACGGGATCGTCGAGATCTCCCGTAACACTGCCCTCGAATCGTCCGTTTCCTCTTATCACTCCCTCCCTGAAATACACCTCGTCGACGTCTTCCGACGAGGCAACGGCTTTCAGGCTGATGGTCTTCACGTTGAAGTCCAGGTAGCCCGCTGATTCGAGCCTCGTCCTGTCGGAGGAGGCCTTGAGGTCAGTCAGCGTGAGCACGTGCTCCTTCATGCTGAAGGCACCGCTCACCTCCCTTATCTTCCGGATGAAAGATGTCCCCGAAGGCAGGGGCTTCCCGTCCGTCCGGAACGCCCTGTATCGAAAAGACCCCCGGGGCTCGAACGAACGTCCCTCCGACTCCAGAGTGCCTGAAACACTGCCCGGGGACAGGCCGGGATCCCACTTGATCAGCTTCAATACATCCGGACTGTCGAGGGCTTCCGCCTGGACTTTCAGGGAAAACGTGGTCGGTCTCGTAAGGTTGACGCTCACATCTACGGTGGCATTGCCGTTGTACGCGGCGACCCTGCCGTCTTGAAAACGCAGTTGCCTGTCCTTGTAATAGACCTTGCACTCCACGCTCTCCACGTCTACACCGTAGATGTGCCCCTCTTTCATCTCGGCATCGAGTTCTGCCGCCGGACTCAGGACGGGCCCCTTGACCCTCCCCGAAAAGCCGGCGAATCCCTCGAGCGGGGCCCTCTGCCTGAGGAGTTCCATCAGGGTCTCCAGGTATATGCCGCCCCGTACCCGAAGGTCGAAAGAGAGGCCGCCGAGAAAGGCGAGGGCCGGGACAGGAGGGGAGCCTTCGGCAGCACCTGCTTCCCAGCGCACCTTGCCCCTTGCCGCTATACTGCCGGCTCGCTTTCCTTTCAGCATAAACACGTCCGACAATTTGTCCACCGAAAGATCCGCCTTCACCGCACCGTCGAAGATACCGTCTGCAAACTCTCCTTCCAGCTGCACGGAGGAGTCTCCGCTTCTGAACTCCAGGGTCTTCAGCCGTACTCCCTTGTCGTAGACCGACAGCAGCATGCGCAGATCTCCCCTGATCACCTCCCTGTCTTCGCGTGCAAACATTATCTCGGCTCCCTTTATCTTCAGGGACCTGCGCTTCAGGTTTCCCTCGGCCCAGACTTTGCTGAGGGAGAGGTACACTCCCTTCTGCGGATCGGAAACCCTGATCGACGTATTCCTCAGCATTATGCTTCCCGGCGTCACTTTCCACTTTCGGCCCCTTCCCGCCGGCTTCCCTGCAGCAAACAGGCCGGCCAGGCCTTCCAGGGAACGGAATGTCGTTACGGACCGGAGGCCGTCAACGGTCACGACGGGAATATGGAGTTCACGTCGCAGGAGCGGCAGGAGGGCGATATGGAATCTGGCCTTTCTTACCGAGAGGGTTTCCCTTCCGCTTTCATCCGAGACCGACAGGTCGTCCACGCCCAGGAAGAGGGGAACGAGGTTTATATATATCCTTTTGGTTGTAACCCTCTGACCGGTGACACGGGAGAGTTCGGGAAGGATCAACCTTTTCAGGTTGTTCGACATGAAGGGGGATCTTACATAGAAAAATGCCCCGACAGCAAGGGTTACAAGGACACATATACCTGTAAGCAAGAGTATCTTCTTCGTCTTCACCGACAACACCGATCTTTTCTGGTCTGGACCTGCCCGCCTGTCATAACCCGCTGCGAACCGCCGTTGTTTTATATTTGTAACGGCAACAAGGAGTAATCAAGCCACCGGTTTTGCAGCAACGAGGAGCTGAAGCTGCGGTCATCGAGGTGATGGCATGTCGAGCCCTCACAGTCAGCCACCCTCGGTCACCCTGATCACAACCCTACTGAATATTCCCGGGCAGTGATTTATATTATGGCATTTTTCCCTGAAAGAAGTCAGAGAAAGTCAGGGGGATACACCTCGTGTTTTCATTTTGGAAGCTTCTTATCTATAATAGATGTGGTTGCGGCAAGGACCGGAAAAACTAAAGACCACACCGGAGGTTTCTATGGTATCGGAGAGAGCAAAGAGGGTCAAACCATCCCCAACACTCGCTATGGATACAAAGGCAAAAGAGATGAAGTCCCAGGGTATCGATGTGATCAGTTTCGGCGTAGGAGAACCCGACTTTGATACACCTGACAACATAAAAGAGGCCGCCATAAAGGCGATCCGGGAAGGACACACAAAATATACCCCTGTGGGCGGCGTTCCCCAGCTCAAGGATGCCATAGCAGAGAAACTCCTCAACGACAACGGCCTCACATATAAGAGAGAGGAGATAATCGTCTCATGCGGGGCGAAGCACACCCTCTACAACATAGCGCAGGCCATCCTGAGCCCGGGAGATGAAGTCGTCATCCCGTCTCCCTACTGGGTCTCCTACCCCGCCCAGGTGCTCCTCAACGATGCAACCCCCGTCTTTGTCAGGACGCATGAAGAGGCCGGTTTCATGCTCGACCCTGATGAACTCGAGAAGCACATAACCGGCAGGACGAAAGCCATCATACTCAACTACCCTTCCAATCCCACCGGCCTCGGATATGACCGTGCCGCACTCGAGGCGATCGCCGAAGTTGCAGTGAAGAACGACATATATATAATCTCCGACGAGATATACGAGAAACTCCTCTACGACGGTGCCGAGCATACGAGCATCGCTTCCCTCTCGGAAGAGGTGAAGGCACACACCATAGTGGTCAACGGCCTCTCAAAATCGCATGCCATGACCGGATGGAGGATCGGTTATGCCGCAGGGCCCGAGGATATCGTAAAGGCCATGACCAAGATCCAGAGCCAGTCCACCTCGAACCCTGCATCCATCGCCCAGTGGGCCGCGATTGAGGCGTTGAAGGGGCCCCAGGACTTCATCAGGACGATGGTCGAAGAGTTTGACAGGCGGAGGAGGTTCCTCGTCGAGGCACTGAACGCCATAGACGGCATACAGTGCCGCATGCCGACCGGGGCCTTCTATGTGTTTCCAAATGTCTCCGGAATAATCGGCAAGAGTTGCGGTGACAGGACGATAGATGACTCCTCGGCCCTTGCACTCTACCTGCTCGAAGAGGCGAGGGTCGCCCTCGTGCCCGGCAGTGCATTCGGAGCAGAGGGGTATATAAGGATCTCCTACGCCACGTCCATGGAGAACATAAGAAAGGCAGTGGAAAGGATAGGGGAAGCCGTTGAAAGACTCTCCTGACAGTGGTTTCCGCTCAGGCTACGTCTCCATACTGGGAAGGCCCAATGTGGGGAAGTCCACCCTGCTCAACAGCATCCTCGGTGAAAAGGTCGCCATAGTAACGGACAAGCCGCAGACGACGAGAAACAGGATAATCGGCGTCAGGACGACCCCTTCGGCTCAGATCGTCTTCATAGATACCCCCGGGATACACAAGCCGGTGGAGAGGCTCGGTGAATTCATGGTGAAAGAGGCATTGGAGAGTCTCAAGGAGGTGGACATAGTCCTCATGATGGTCGAACCGAGAATGCCCCGCAGGGAAGAGGCCGCAATAATCGACCTTCTGAAACAGAGAAAGAACCTGTCCGTATTCCTTCTGATCAACAAGATCGACACGGTCAGGAAAGCGGAACTGCTTCCTGTCATCGAGAAATACACGGCCCTCCATCCATTCAACGAGATAATCCCCGTCTCCGCACTGAAGGGAGACGGCCTTGACATCGTCCTCGACAAAATCATCGAGTACCTGCCGGAAGGTCCGAAGTATTATCCCGACGACATATTCACGGACCAGCTCGAGCGGTTCATGGTGGCAGAGATAATCCGTGAGAAGATAATGAGCCTTACGGAGGAGGAGATACCCTATTCAGTGGCGGTCGAGGTGGTTCAATGGGAGGAGAAGGAGGAAATGGTCGTGATAAATGCAAACATATATGTTGAAAAAGAGAGCCAAAAAGGTATAATAATAGGTAAGAGGGGTTCAATGCTCAAAGCGATCGGGATTGCATCGAGAGAGGAGATCGAGGACTTGCTCAATACGAAGGTTTACATAGACCTGTGGGTGAAGGTCAAGAAGGACTGGAAAAAGAAGGCGGGTACATTGAGGGAGTTAGGGTATCGGTAATGCTTATCCAGATGAAGGTAGAAGGTCTGCTGTTCGATCCGAGAAGCGGTATGTACATCCTTCTGCTCAAGGAGATCGAGGGAAACCAGACCCTGCCGATCTGGATCGGAAAACCTGAAGCAGATTCCATCGCCCTCGCCCTCGGCCGCGTCATAACGCCGAGGCCCCTGACCCACGATCTGCTGAAGAACATCCTGACGACACTCAATGTCGGAATATCGAGGATAGTGGTCACGGATATAATCGACAACACGTATTACGCCAGCCTATACCTGCACGACGGCTCAAAGGAGATCCCGGTGGACTCAAGACCCAGCGACGCCGTCGCCATCGCCTTGAGGCTCCATGTGCCGATATTTGTTGAAGACGACATACTGGAGAAGAGGCATACCGACGAGTTGGAGGAGTGGCTGAAGAACCTGAAACCTGAAGACTTCGGGAATATAATGTAGCGTACGTGCTCCGGAGCAGACCTTCAGCCGGCATTCTATCCGAATAATGTTGAAAAAGACAACGGGTATCGTCCTGAGAAACAGGCCCCACCTTGATGCCGATCTTATCGTAACCTACCTTACACCCTGTTGCGGAGTGCTCAGCCTGTATGCAAAGAGCCCCAGAAAGGTCGGAAGCAGGTTCGGAAGCAGTCTGGAGCCTCTCACATATGCGAGGATCGGCTACTTCGGTAAAGAGCAGGCGGCCCTGCCACGCCTGACACAGTCGGACATAGTGAAACCGTTCAGCATTCTGAGGGAAGACACCACGGCCTTCATAAGGATATCAGAGGCCCTCGAGCTGACACTGAGGCTGCTTCCGGAGAGGGAGCCCAACAGGACGGCCTTTCCGCTCCTGCTAAACCTGCTTGCCTCACTTGAGCAGGAGCCCGGGAATCCACTCCATTTGACCTTCTACAAGCTGCGCCTGCTGTCCATCGCAGGGTTTGCACCAAGGGTGGGACGGTGTACGAGGTGCGGGAAAACAGCCGGGAGGTTCTACTTCAGTGACGGAAGCACGCTCTGCAGCGCCTGTGCAGGTCCTGCCGGCGGATTCATGGAGCTCAGTCCCCCCGTGCAGAGCGTCTACAACTACCTCCTGAGAACCGGCCCGGAAACTGTAAAACGCCTGAGGTTGACCGACGAGGTCCTTGCAGGGCTTGAAGCGCTGATAAACTCTCATATAAACTATACTGTAGTGGGGAGGCTGAATACCAGAGAGTTCGCAGAAGGGCTCAGGTCCTTGTAGCCTTTCGATGCCTCCTGCTCCTTGTATCTTTACAGAGACCGGTATCATAAACCGTTCGATTTAGGTTAAAATTATCCTTGGAACCCGCAGCTGCATACTAAAGGTCATGAGGAAGCCGTGAAAGGAAGAAGGGGAACGATAAGGGACCTCATATCCATCCAGGAAAGGGTGAACCGATTGTTCGAAGATGTCCTTGTCGACATGGAGTCAACAGGGGAGGGCGGGTCCGTCTCCTGGTCTCCACGCGTAGACATCTACGAGACAGACGACGAATTTGTAGTAAATGCCGAGCTTCCGGGCGTAAACGAGAAGGCCCTGGACATCAAGGTCGAGGGAAATACGCTCGTCATAAAGGGTTACAGGCCGCATGTGCACGGTATGTCTTCAGAGGAAAGCGGAGGGAGATACCATATGGTAGAGCGTACGTACGGTGCCTTCAAGAGGTCTTTTCTTCTTCCCGAAGGCGTTGACGCCGCCGGGATAACGGCAATGCTCAGGGACGGAGTCCTCACGATCGTGTTACCCAAGAGGTCGAAAGAGCCGGCAAAGAATATAAGGATAGACTGAAGGCATGGCATGCTGAGCGCAAAACTGGGACATTTCCTCGACAAGCCGCTGGAGCCCATCGCAAGGCGGATACGGCTGACACCGAATTTTTTCACCGCCTCCGGCTTCCTCGTTACGGTTGCAGCCGCGGTCACGATACCCGTCAACCCCAAAGCCGGCGGTGTGCTTATACTGGTCGGCGGAGCCTTTGACGTGCTCGATGGAGTCGTGGCAAGGACGAACGGAAAGGTGACCGACTTCGGAGCCTTTCTCGACTCTGTGCTCGACCGCTACTCGGATGCGTTCCTGTTTCTCGCCATCGCCTGGTACATGATGCTCGAGGGGGAGCGGACGGGCGTCTTTCTCAGCATAGGGGCCCTTGTTGGTGCATTTCTCATCAGCTACGCAAGGGCGAGGGCCGGCGCACTCGGCAGGAACTGCCATACAGGCATAATGGAACGTCCTGAACGGATAATCCTCATCGCAGTGGCATGTTTCACGGGATATTTCCTGCCCGTGCTCTGGATACTGTTCATCTTGACCCACCTCACGGTAATTCAGCGGATCCTCCACGTAAAAAAGACCTGTCAGAACGATACCGTCCGATAAACAGCGCAAGTCCTTACAGGACAGGGGATATTAATTTTTCGTCTCATCTTAGACGTACACTCCTGTACGTCTCCGAGGCAATTTTGCGTGCCTGCCGTCACGGCAAGCACCACTGCAAAATTAAAATCCGCTCAAAATTATTACACCGGCAATAAAACACCATTCCATAATTGTATGACAGGGACGCCCGTGGGGTTCTTCTGCTGTATACACACCGTCCTGTCATGGGGTATAATAAACTACGCACAGTGACGATCAGAACGACCGGGCCTTTCCCGGCCTGTCTGTTGCAAATGCATTTTTGACAAAAGCCCCTGGCTGCTCGTTGATCTTTCAGGTTGCGTTTTATTGCATAAGCATAATTCTCTTCAAAGCCGTGTTATGGGACCAGACTTTCTATGCATCGGGACATATCGTGCCGGGACCACCTGGCTGTACAGGGTGCTCAGGGAACATCCCGATATCTTTCTTCCTGACGAGAAGGAACTGATGTTCTTCAGTCATCACTACGACAAGGGGATAGAATGGTACGAGAAGTTCTTTGAAGGCCGCCGCGGGGAAAAGTGCGCCGGAGACATATCTCCGACCTATCTGAGCTCGCCGCAGGCAGCGGGGCGCATCTACAGGCACTTTCCGGATGTGAAACTGATCGTATCGTTGCGCAATCCACCGGATCAGGTGTACTCGTTGTACAAACTGTGGATCTCCAGGGGGTATACGGACAAGGACATAATGACCGCCATAGAGGAGGAGGACGAGTTTCTGGACAACATCCTCTACTGGAGACACCTTTCGAGGTATCTCGAGTTCTTTGACCGGGACGACATCCTGGTCCTGTTCTTTGAAGATCTCAAGGAGGATCCGAAGGCGTATCTCAAACAGGTCTATGACTTTCTGGAAGTCGAGGAGCGCTATCCTGAAAGCATCTACGAAAAATACAATCAGTTCAGGGAGCCGCGGAACATGATGATCGAGAAGGTGATAACCGGTACCGGTGACCTGCTCCGAAGGCTGAGACTCCTCAAGTTCAAGTCTTTCCTCAACAGGCTCGGAGTCAGCGAGTGGATAAAGAAGTTCAATACCAGGGGGGCGGAAAAGGACGAAATCCCCGGAGACGTCCGCGTACGCATAAACGAACACGTAAGAGACGACAAGCGAAGGCTTGAAGAGTTCCTGGGCAGGGACCTGTCCTTCTGGAAGTGAGAGGAGCAAAGCAATGCCGATCATACTGGTTACGAATGACGACGGGATCCAGTCGGAGGGCCTGATGGCCCTGTACAGGGCGATGCAGGAGATCGCAGACGCATACATCGTGGCACCCGACAGGGAGAAGAGTGCCGTCAGCCACGCCCTCACCATGCATAGGCCGCTCAGGGTCGAAAAGGTAAAGGAGAGGATGTATACCGTGAACGGGACTCCGACTGACTGTGTCGTGGTGGCGGTCGAAAAGGTATTGCCTGAAAAGCCGGTCATGGTTATATCGGGCATAAATCGAGGCGCGAACCTCGGTGACGACATCACCTACTCCGGGACCGTCTCTGCTGCAATAGAGGGGACGATTTTCGGCATCCCCTCCGTGGCGGTCTCCACGCCCTTCACCGAAGAGAAGGAGATATGTTTCGAGACCGCTGCAGGCTTTTCCAGGAGGCTCGTCCGCTTTGTCCTGGAAGGCGGGCTTCCGCCGGATACGCTCCTGAACGTAAACGTGCCGGACCTGCCGGAGGCCGAGATAAAGGGTGTCAAGTTCACAAGGCAGGGCAAGAGGGTCTATGACAACGCGATCCACGAGACCTTCGATCCCTGGGGAAGGAAACACTTCTGGATAGGCGGGGGCACGCCTTCGTGGGAAGAGGGCAATGATACCGACTTCAGTGCGGTCACCAGTGGATATATCTCCATAACCCCCATACATCTCGACCTCACCAATTACGAGGCACTCGCATATCTGCGGGAGAACTGGAGGGACCTTGCCTGATACGAAAGAGACTTACGACGTCATAATCATAGGCGCCGGACCTGCCGGCATCTTTGCAGTGCTCGAGCTGCTGAAAGAGGCGCCACGGTTGAAGATACTCCTGATCGAGAAGGGCAGGGACATAGAGCAGAGAAGGTGCCCGCTGATGCAGGGGAAGAGCTCCTGTGCATCCTGCTCCGTGTGTGACCTGCTGAGCGGATGGGGCGGGGCAGGGGCGTTCAGTGACGGCAAGCTGAGCCTCTCCTCCGAGGTGGGGGGACACCTTTCAAGATACGTACCGAAGGAGACCCTCGAGGGGCTTATCAAGTATGTGGACGATGTCTACATACAATACGGCGCCCCGGAAAAGGTTTTCGGTGAAGCCTCGGAGGAGATCGAACGGATAAAAAACCTTGCATCCAAGAACGACCTGCTCTTCGTTCACACAAGGATAAGACATATCGGAACAGAACGGTGCAAGGAGCTCCTTAAACGGATGCGGATATTCATCGACGAAAAGATAGACGTGATCTTCAACAACAAGGTGACGAGGATACTGACCGACGGTGCGCGGGCCACGGGAGTGAAATTGATGACCGGAGAGGAGTACAGGGGGAGGTTTATCCTGTCGGCTCCGGGCCGTGAGGGATCGAGATGGCTCGAGAGGGAGGCCAAGAGGCTGAAATTGACGCTCCTGAACAATGCCGTGGATGTGGGAGTGCGGGTCGAGGTGCCTGCATCCGTGATGGAACCACTGACCTCCGTTACTTATGAGCCGAAGCTCATTTATTATTCGAAGGCATTCGACGACAGGGTCAGGACTTTTTGCGTCAATCCCTACGGCGAGGTCGTCAAGGAGTACCTCAAGGGCGTATGGACGGTGAACGGCCACAGCTATGCACACCGCAAGACCGGCAACACGAACTTTGCCTTGCTCGTGAGCACATACTTCACCGAGCCTTTCAAGGAACCCATATCCTACGGCAGGTATATTGCACGGCTTGCAAACTTCCTCGGACAGGGAGTCATCGTGCAGCGCCTCGGCGACCTCAGGCGCGGCAGGCGCTCAACCCCTGAGCGGATATCATCGGGCATCGTGGAGCCCACCCTCAAGGATACCACTCCTGGAGACCTCAGCTTCGTCCTCCCCTACAGGTATCTTACGGATATAATAGAGATGATAGAGGCGCTCGACCGTATCGCCCCGGGTGTCAACTCGAGGCATACCCTGCTGTACGGCGTGGAGGTCAAGTTCTACTCGATGCAGATAAAGCTGACCCAGGAGCTCGAGACCGAGATAGAAAACCTCTTTGCCATAGGTGACGGTGCAGGGGTGAGCCGGGGGTTGATCCAGGCATCTGCATCGGGAGTAATGGCGGCACGGGCGGTTCTCGAGAGGATGTAGACATGGATTACGAAGAGCTGAGAAGGCTGATGGTAGAGACCCAGCTTGTTCCGAGGGGGATCAGGGACCCGCGTGTGCTGGAGGCGATGTTGAAGGTGCCGCGCCATCTCTTTGTCGACGAGCCAATGCAGCACAGGGCATACGACGACATGGCCCTCCCGATCGGCAACGGGCAGACTATCTCACAGCCCTACATGGTTGCGGTGATGACGGAACTGCTCGAGTTGAAGGGGAATGAACGGGTGCTCGAGGTGGGAACCGGTTCAGGATACCAGGCAGCCGTACTTGCGGTCCTGGCGGCGGAGGTTTACTCCATCGAGCGTGTGGAGGCACTGGCGGTAAAGGCCCGGGAGCATCTCAGGAGCTTGGGGTACGACAACGTGCACGTGATAACAGGTGACGGCACCGAGGGGCTGCCTGAAAAGGCCCCTTTCGACAGGATCATCATCACTGCCGGCACTCCACAGGTCCCCGAGCCCTTGAAGGAGCAGCTCGGCGAGAACGGCATTCTGGTCGCTCCGGTTGGGGCGCGGTTCAGCCAGCAGCTCATAAGGCTGAGAAAGACTGCGGACGGAATAACCGAGGAGTACCATACACCGTGCGTGTTCGTGCCACTCGTGGGCAAGTACGGCTGGAAAGAATGAACCGATGTATGATAGAATTTAGGACTGAGTCAAAACCATAAAGACCTTCAAGGAGTAGAACGGAAGATGAGGATGTCAGGAGCGGAAATACTGATAGAATGCCTGAAGAGGGAAGGGGTCAAGCACATATTCGGATATCCCGGAGGGGTCGTGCTGAACATCTTCGACCTCCTCTATGAAAACGAGGACCTGCAGGTGATCCTGACAAGGCATGAGCAGGGGGCGGTGCATGCCGCCGACGGATATGCCCGCTCGACGGGAAAGCCCGGGGTCGCCCTTGTCACGTCCGGACCGGGTGCAACGAATACCGTAACCGGAGTGGCCACTGCGTATATGGACTCCGTCCCCCTCATAGTCCTTACAGGACAGGTCTCGACGGAACTGATCGGAAACGACGCCTTCCAGGAGGCGGACATCGTAGGGATAACGAGACCCTGCACCAAGCACAACTACCTGGTGAAGGACGTCAAGGACCTCGCCAGGACGCTGAGGGAGGCCTTCTATATCGCAACCACGGGCAGGCCCGGTCCTGTGCTGATAGACCTGCCGAAGGACGTCACCGGAGACAAGACGACGTTCAAGTGGCCGGAGCACATAAGCCTCCGCAGTTACAACCCCACCTACGAGGGCAACAAGTGGATGATAAAACAGGCGGCACGTACCATACAGAAGGCCAAAAGGGCCGTCATCATCGCAGGCGGCGGCGTTGTACTCTCCAATGCGAGCAAGGAGCTGAGAGAGCTCGCCGAATATGCGCAGGTGCCGGTCACAATGACACTGATGGGGCTTGGGGACTTCCCGGGCTCACACGAACTCTCTCTCGGCATGCTCGGCATGCACGGTACGTACTATGCCAACAAGGCGATCCAGGAGTCGGACCTGATAGTGGCCGTGGGCATCAGGTTCGACGACAGGGTAACCGGCAGAGTGAAGGACTTTGCACCACATGCGAAGATCGTCCATATAGACATAGACCCTACATCCATAAGGAAGAACGTCCGCGTCGACATCCCCATTGTCGGTGATGCCAAACGGATACTGAAGTCCCTCCTGAACGTATTGAAGGAAGAGGAGGGCAAGGCCCAGTGGGAACCCGTACGCAATGCCTGGCTCAAGCAGATAGGGCAATGGAAGAAAGAGCACCCGTTGAGTTACGTATACAGCGATTCCGTCATAAAGCCCCAATACGTCGTCGAGAAACTCTATGAACTGACCAAGGGCAACGCGATCATATCCACAGAGGTCGGTCAGAACCAGATGTGGGCTGCACAGTTCTTCAAATACGACAAGCCCCGCACCCTGCTCACCTCAGGCGGGCTCGGCACGATGGGCTACGGGTTTCCAGCGGCAATGGGTGCGCAGCTGGCCCATCCCGGAAAGACTGTGATCGACATAGCCGGAGACGGGAGCATTCAGATGAACATCCAGGAACTCGCAACATGTGTGCTCTACAAGCTTCCGGTTAAGGTAGCCATCCTAAACAACCAGTATCTCGGGATGGTGAGGCAGTGGCAGGAGCTCTTCTACAAGGAGCGTTATTCCTACAGCCATCTCGACACTGTACCCGACTTCGTCAAGGTGGCGGAGGGTTACGGGGCTGTGGGGCTCAGGGCCGTAAAGCCCTCTGAAGTGGAACCCGTCATAAAGGCGGCCCTCAAGGTGAAGGACAAACCGGTCTTCATGGATTTTGTCGTAGACTGGAAGGAGAAGGTCTTCCCGATGGTGCCTGCCGGTGCTGCCATCGACGAGATGATCCTGGGAGAAGAGTCGGAAGAAAAGAAGACGAAGAAGCTCCGTGCCGTCAAATAGGGGGGTTTAGGACCATGAGACATACGATAAGCGTACTCGTTGAAAACAAGTTCGGTGTCCTTTCGAGGGTCGCAGGGCTCTTCAGCGGCCGCGGTTACAACATAGAGAGCCTTTCCGTGGACGAGACCATAGACCCGAACATCTCGCTGATGACCATAGTCACCACGGGCGACGACCAGATAATCGAACAGATCACCAAACAGCTCAACAAACTCATCGACGTGATAAAGGTGGTCGACCTCACCGAGGTGGATCATGTCGAGAGGGAGATGATCCTGGTCAAGATCGCTCCCAGACAGCAAGACAAGGCCGAGGCCCTCAGGCTTGCAGAGATCTTTCGCGGAAGGGTGGTCGATTCGAGCCCCAAGACGTATACCTTCGAGATCACCGGTGACGAGAAGAAGATAGCAGCCTTTGTCGAGCTGATAAAACCCTTCGGAATAAAGGAATTCGTCAGGACGGGCAAGATCGCGATAGCGAGGGAGGGGGTGAGGAAGACCTGATGAGCAGACTGAGAGTCATATTTCACGTAAACGAGACGCCTAAATGGGACGTCGCCCTCGCAAACGTCACGAACCTGCTGAAGGATGTAGGGGATGCCGGAGTCGAGGTCCTCGTGCTGTCGAACGGGCCTTCGGTCGAGGCATATGGAGACGAGGGAAAGGTGAAAGTCATGGAGGCCCTCGCTGCACGCGGCGTGAGGTTCCTTGCATGCAGGAATTCCCTGAAGAACCTCTGCGCATCCGGCAACCTGTGTATCGACGAAAACAACCTGCCCGCCTTCCTCGGGGTGGTGCCGGCCGGTGTGACGGAGCTGATCAGGAGGCAGGCCGAAGGTTTCGCCTACATAAAACCCTGATATGCTGGCAAGGGCTGCAGTCTACCTCAGGATGATAAAGTTCTCCCACTCCGTCTTCGCCCTTCCGTTTGCATTCACTGCAGCCCTGCTTGCTGCAGAGGGGCTCCCATCCTGGAACAAGACCTTCTGGATTACGGTGGCGATGGTCGCGGGCAGGTCCGCGGCAATGGGGCTCAACAGGGTCATCGACAGGAGGATCGACGCCCTCAATCCGAGGACTTCCGGACGTGAAATCCCTGCCGGGAAGATCAAGACAGCCGAAGCAGTCGTCTTCATATGTGCGTCCACACTGCTCTTCCTCTTTGCCGCATACAGGCTCAACCCCCTCTGCCTGAAACTGTCACCGCTGGCACTCGCGGTCTTCATCCTGTACCCATACACGAAGAGGTTTACGTGGCTCAGCCACGCCGTGCTCGGCATAGCCATAGCCGGTGCCCCCGTGGGCGCCTGGGTCGCGTTGAGGGGAACGTTCGATCCCGAGATAATTCCCTTGGCCCTGGCGGTCGTCTTCTGGCTTGCAGGGTTCGACGTGCTTTATGCGCTTCAGGATGTGGAGTTCGACAGGCGGGCAGGACTTCATTCGATCCCCCGGCGGTTCGGTATCAGAAGGGCTTTGCTCCTCTCCCGCGTATTCCACGCCCTTACGTGGCTGCTCCTGCTCCTTACGGCCGTTATGTTCAACCTCGGGGCGGCATTCCATGCCGGCCTCGTCATGGTCGGCGTACTCCTGTTCTATGAACATCGGCTTGTGAGGGAGGACGACTTGAGCAGGCTGGACATCGCCTTCTTCAATATGAACGGCTACATAAGCCTCACCGTCTTCGGTTTCACCCTGCTGGACGTCCTCCTGTGACGGAAAAGCCTTTCGGGGCGCTTCTGTGATATAATAATCCATTGAGTAGAAACGTTAATTAAAGTTAACAAGGCTTTTGTCCGATAAATCTGTAAATAATGTCGTGTGCATGATAAAAAGCCGTAAAGCAGTATAGGGGTTTGAGCCGTTTCAGTTTTTTCCTGACCACCTGGGGGCGGATACGGTCGGAACGGAACAAGCTGGCCTTTCGTAGTGTTCACGATAGCTCAGCCTGGTCCTTCCACACCTGCCATAGGCTTGCGTCGGGATCCTTTTGCCCATATAACATCATGTTTGCGTCCATGAACATGGATATGACCATATTCCTGAAAAGGGCCGAGGGTTGTTGATCTCATGCAAAGGGTACTGATCGTAGACGACGAACACGTTGTAAGGCTCGTTCTGACCGAGATTCTGGAGAGCAACGGATTTGCCGTTACAGGTGTCTCAAACGGCAGAGAGGCATTGGAGGTCTTCAGGAAAGAACGGCCGGCCTCGGTGCTGCTCGACCTCAAGATGCCAGACATGGATGGAAGAGAGACACTTCTGGAACTCAAAAAGATAGACCCGGACGTTCCCGTCATCATAGTCACCGCATACGGTGACATTCCCACCGCTGTAGAGGCCATCAAGTACGGGGCATACGACTTCATCGTCAAGCCTCCGAAACTTGAGACACTGGTCCTGACCCTCAAGAGGGCGGTGGAGAGGGTGGAACTCGAGAGGGAGGTGCGGAGGCTCAACACCGCGGTGGAGTCGTCTCTTGAGTGGCTGCTCGGCAGGAGTCAGGGAATGAAAAAGGTCATACAGCAGATACACCAGGTCGCATGGAGTGACTTCACCATTATAATAGAAGGTGAAACAGGCACGGGAAAATCATTCATAGCCCAGCAGATACACAGCCTCAGCAGAAGGGCGGACAAGCCCTTTACCTCCGTGGACATGGGCGTCATTCCAGAGGCCCTTGTCGAAAGCGAACTCTTCGGATACGAAAAGGGGGCCTTTACCGGAGCGGACAGGAAGAAGAAGGGGTATTTCGAGATAACCAACGGAGGCACTATCCTCATAGACGAGCTCCAGAACATGTCCCCCCTCGTGCAGAGCAAACTACTGAGTGTTGTGGAACAGAAGCGGATATTTCCCGTGGGAGGGACGAGTCCAGTCGATGTAGACGTCAGGATCATCGCTGCAACGAATACAGACATAAAGGAAAGCGTGAAGGAAAAGAAGTTCAGAGAGGACCTGTATTTCCGTCTCAGCGAGTTTGTGATCACCCTTCCTCCGCTCAGGGAAAGGGTCGATGACATCCCCTTCCTCGCCAACAGGTTTCTCATGGACGCCGGGGCCGAACTCAACAAGCAGATGAAGGCCATCGACGATGATTCGATCCTGCTCTTGATGCGCTATCCATGGCCAGGAAATGTAAGGGAACTTAAAAACGTGATCAGGAGGGCCGTCCTCCTGTCCGACAACGGCGTGGTGAGATCAAAGCATATCGACCTGTTGATCGACAACAAGGCCGAGGATGGGGGTGACCTCCCCATCCTCCCCCTCAAGGAACTGTCGGCCATGGCGGCAAAGGATGTCGAGAAGAAGGCCATCCAACAGGCAATGAAGATGAGCAACGGAAACAAGACCAAGGCGGCCTCTATGCTGCAGATCGACTACAAGACGCTTCTCACCAAGATAAAGGAGTACAGCCTCTGACACCCCTCCGTCGCTATGGTGGACATTCCATAACTATGGTAGGGATTCCAGAACATTTCCGTGTCGTATCCTGAAAAAACCGCCTGAATCAACAGCATTGCAGCCGATTATTGTTCTGGCAACACTTTTGCTAATAACACCGGAGTAGAATCGTTGTATGAACATCCACTACAGAAGAGAGGGGGTATATGAAGATGGCAGAAACCATCAAGTTCAAGGGTGATCTGACGATCAACGAGCTCTCCGGAGGGATTATCGACGACTTGAGAAGTGCTGTGACGAAGTTCGATGAGCTGATGGTCGACACGAGAGAAGTCGACAGGGTCGATGTCGCGGCCATCCAGATGTTCGTTGCAGCATGGAAGGAGTCTGAAGCAAGGGGGTGTTGTCTGACCCTTCTCAAGTCGGAAGCAGTGGCTGACATGCTGTCTCTGATCGGGGTCCAGATATGAATGGACCCGACTGGAGACTTGCCGTAAAGATCTCCTTCGCGCTGTCTCTCTTCCTGCTGCCTGTCTTCATACGTGAAACGCATCTACGGATCGTTACGATGTTCGTCGTCTACGTCTCCGCCGTTGCAGCGGCGTACATCTTCCTGAAGAGATTCACGGACAGACAGGCTGCGAAGGACAGAGAGGCAGAGAGCGGGAGATTTACGGACGCTCTGCAAGTGCTGGAGCCGATTACGGACTTGCTTCAGAAGAAGGCACAGGTGATACCGGTATTGACCGGCCAGCTTACCGAGGTGATACAGCAGACGGAAGAGGCAGCGCTCGACATAGGCGGAAGGTTCATGAACATAGTCTCGAGGGCGAGGGCCCAGGCCAAGGAGGCCTCGAATGCCTACAGCACGTTTGCAGGAGATGAAGAGGCGGGAGAGGCGCTCCTCGAGTTGAGCAAGAAGGCCATCCTTGATGTGATAGAGGGCATGAGAGAGATTGCTTCTGTTGTCGAAGAGACCCTTCAGGGGATGGAACTCATAATCGAAGACGCCGAAAACATCAGGAAGATAGTCACGGAGATCGAGTACATAGCAGAGCAGACCAACCTGCTCGCCCTCAATGCAGCCATCGAGGCGGCAAGGGCGGGTGAGCACGGAAGGGGCTTTGCCATCGTTGCAGACGAGGTGAGAAAGCTCTCCGAGAGGTCAAACTCGGCAGCCGACGAGATAAAGATGCTCATAAACAAGGTGGAGACCGACATGAAGGGCATATACGAGAAGACGGAGAAGAGCGCCACCGAGAGTAACGACCTTTCTGCAAAGTCCGAGGCTGTCGTGGAGGATACACTGAAGAAGATAGACGACGTGATGAACGATGCCAAGTCGCAACTCAACGGACTCACGACCGAGACCGAAACCCTTGCCAAGGACATAAACAGCATCGTCATCTCCATGCAGTTCCAGGACATCACGAGGCAGCGCATCGAGCACGTCATCGAACCGCTGCAGTCGTTCAAGGAGGAGATAGAGCGGATTCTCGAGAACATAAGAAGCATGAGCGAAAAGGCCCGCACCCGCGAAGGCGGGGCGATCAACACTGCAGACTGGCTCGAGGATATGTATACGATGGAGTCAGAGAGGCTCGTCATGAAAAATACATTGGACGGTTAATATCACTTGAATGGAGGACAGAGATGGCTAAGAGTATATTGATAGTGGATGACTCCGCCTCCATGAGGCAGTTGGTGACGTTTGCTTTGAACGACGCAGGCTACGAGGTCATTTCAGCGGTGAACGGAAAGGATGCCCTGACCAAGATCAGCAGCGCCAAGATAGACATGGTGATAACGGACCTGAACATGCCCGAGATGGACGGAATCGAGTTCATCAAGCAGTTGCGCTGTCGTGCCGGCTACAAGTTCACCCCCATAGTCATGCTCACGACGGAGTCTCAGGAGTCGAAGAAGCAGGAGGGCAGACAAGCAGGGGCCAGCGGCTGGATAGTAAAGCCTTTCACCCCGGAACAACTGACCGATATAGTCAGAAAGTTTGCAAGATAACGATGTTTGATTTCAAGAAACTCTACGGTGTATTTGTCGATGATGCAATGGAGAAGATCGTCGAGCTCGAGGACGGTCTGCTGCAGCTCGAGAAGAACCCGCACGAGAGGGAAGTCATAGATACCATATTCAGGGCCGCCCATACCATAAAGGGCTCCAGCGGCACGCTCGGTTTGAACGACATATCCCGCTTCACCCACGTCATGGAAGAAGTGCTCGACCTGTTGAGACAGGAGACCCTTGTACCGGACAAGGAGCTGATCAACGTCCTGCTCGAATCCACGGACATGATCAAGGAAATGGTCGAGTCTGTGGCGTCCGAGACGGAGTTCGACTTCAGCCGGTGCGGGGACTTGATGAGACGCATGGACGGCCTCAGGAACAAGGGAACAACCAAGGAGTTCAAGATAATATTCATTCCCGCCCCCGACCTCTTCAGGAGGGGCATAGACCCCGTGATCGTGCTCGAGGACATCAAGTCGGTCGGAGAGATAGTAAACATAAAAGCCGATACGGACGCGGTCCCCAGGCTCTCGGAAATAAATCCCGAGGACCTGTACGTCAGGTGGGACATCATATTGAGGACCACCAAGGACGAGTCCGATATAAGAAAGGTCTTCGAGTTCGTGGAGGAAGGCAGTGAAATAAGAATATTCCCCGTACAGGCCGCCGAAGAGGACGTTCCGTTCATAGGTCAAATGCTCGTCGAAGAGGGTGTCGTGAAGGCCGAGGACGTCACCGAGGCGTTGAAGAGCCAGAAGAAGCTCGGAGAGATACTCGTCGATCAGGGCAAGGCCACCTCGGGAGAGATCGAACACGTCTTGAAAAAACAGCGCCAGAAAAAACTCGACTCCTTCAGAAACTCCGTCTCATCCACGATAAGGATCGACCTCAAGAAGCTCGACCACCTCATAAACATCGTGGGGGAGATGGTCATAACCCACTCAATGTTCCACCAGGCCCTCTGGGGCGGTGCCAACGGCAACGGTGTGTCCGAAAAACTGGAAGTCATCTTCTCCCAGCTCCAGAGGATCGGCAAGGAGATACAGGAAAGCGCCATGTCCCTCAGGATGCTTCCCGTTGGAGAGGTGTTTCACAGATTTACGAGGCTGGTGCGGGAATTGTCGAAAAGCAAGGACAAAAACATCGAACTGATCATAAGCGGAGAGGAGACCGAACTCGACAAGGGAGTCCTCGAAAAGATCACCGACCCCCTTGTTCACCTCATCAGAAACGCAATAGACCACGGCATAGAGCCACCCCAGGAGAGGACTGCCGCCGGAAAACCGGCCAAGGGGACGATCCACCTCAGTGCCTACCAGATGGGCGATGCCGTCTACATCGACATAGAAGACGACGGCAGGGGGCTGGACAAGGATAAAATCCTGCGCAAGGCCATAGAGAAAGGATTTATAAGCCCGGATGCAGAGCCGAGCAGCGAACAGATCTCGAACCTCATCTTTCTGCCCGGATTCTCCACGGCGGACAAGGTGACCGACATATCAGGCCGTGGAGTCGGCATGGACGTGGTCAAGAGGAACATAGAGGCCCTGAACGGGAAGATCTCCATACGGTCGGAACTCGGCAAGGGAACGGTGATGTCGATCAAGCTTCCCCTCACGCTTGCAATCATAGACGGACTCACAGTGCTCGTGGGTGACGAGATATATGTTCTGCCCATTTCATCAGTCGTGGAATCGCTGAGACCGGAGAGAAAAAACGTCAAGACACTCAACGAGAAGGGAGAAGTCATCAATGTCAGGGGAGAGTACATCCCGCTGTTGAGACTCCATGAGCTTCTCGATGTGACTCCCTGGAAAAGGGACCCCTGGGAGGCCATAGTGGTCGTTTCCCTGTACGAAGGCAAGAAGTACTGCTTCATGGTTGATGACCTGATCGGTCAGCAGCAGGTGGTGATCAAGAGCCTCGGCACTGCAATGCCGGGGGTATGTGATATAGCCGGGGGCACGATTCTCGGCGACGGAAGGGTCGCCCTCGTGCTCGATGTGCCGGGACTCATTGAAACGGCTACCAAGGGTGTAACCTGTTGAGAAAGGAGGATTTTACCGTGACGGATGTCTCAGTGGTCAAAGAGGATGCCGAGTTGACGGAAGAGATGCACCAGTATGTGACCTTCCGCCTGAATGACGAGATATACGCGATCGGCGCGCTGAACGTTCAGGAGATCATAGAGCTCTCGAATATTACAAAGGTCCCTCATCTGCCCGAGTTCCTCAAGGGCGTGATAAACCTGCGCGGCACCATAATACCCGTTGTGGACCTGAAGCTGAAATTCGAGATGGAGTCCGAGGGATACAAGAAACACACCTGTGTCGTGGTAACGGAGTTTTCAGGAGGGGTTCTGGGCCTGATCGTGGATGCGGTCTCGGACGTCATGTACATATCAGAGGAGAAGATATCGTCCCCGCCGTCCTTCGGCTCACAGATAAGGACCGAGTTCATCAAGGGCATGGGCAGGGTAGGCGACGACCTGGTGATAATTCTTGATGTCGATAAAGTACTGTCAGAGGCGGAAACAATCTCTTTGAAGGAAGCCAGAAAGGCCATTCTGCCTGACGAAGGAGGAGAAGTCGATGCTTAAGAACCTGAAGATAGGTGTACGCTTGGGTTTGGGGTTCGGTGTCGTACTGGTGCTTCTTGCCGCAACGTTGGTGGTAACCACGATTGCGCTGAGGATCATACTCGAGGATTCCAGGAAAGTCGAAAACCAGAGCCTCCCCTATGCACTGCTTGCCGAAGAGATGGCCCTCAATGTATCCGAGATCCATAATCTCTTCAGCTATGTAGCGGCAACACACGACAGGGGAGGGCTCAAAAAGGCCGACTCCAAAGCCGCTGAATTCAATAAAGACGTTGCAAAGTTCAAGGAGATGTTCAGAAGGGAAAGCGACGAAGCAGGGCTCGAAGTGGCAGCTGCTCTCGAGAAGGCCTTCAAGGAGTATTATGAAACTGGAACGCGGATGACCAAGGCATACATGTCGCGGGGAAGGGGCTCGGGCAACAAGGTGATGAAGGAACTCAACAAAGATGCCGCTGTCTTGATCGAGATGCTCGACGGGTTGCGCGACTCACAAACAGACGAGGCGAAAACCATGCTGTCGTCCATAGTGAGCGCCATGGACAAGACCCGGATGCTCCTCTTTCTGTTTGGTGTAACAGCAGTGATAGCGGGGATGTTGACAGCGTATTTCATCACCCGCAGCATTACCATTCCCCTCAGGAAAGGCGTCGAAGTGGCCGACCGGCTGGCGGGTGGAGACCTGACGATGGAGATCAAGGTCGACAGCAGGGACGAGACCGGGCAGCTGCTTTCGGCCATGAGGGAGATGATCAGGAGCCTCAGGCGAACGGTCGCACAGACCAAGGAGGCATCGAGGCAGGTGTCGATAGCATCGGATCAGCTGTCGGAAGCGAACCAGAACTTCTCTCAGCGGCTGACCGAGCAGGCGGCCTCCATCGAGGAGACATCCTCGACCATGGAGGAGATGGCGGCCTCCATAA
>JAADGG010000090.1 GCA_013152485.1 Nitrospirota bacterium
GTTCAAACAATGGAACACAAGCACGAGGGTCATGACAAGCACGAGGGTCATGACAAGCACGAGGGTCATGGAGAGCACGAGGGTCATGGAGAGCACGAGGGTCATGGAGAGCATGAGGGTCATGGAGAGCATGAGGGTCATGGAGAGCATGAGGGTCATGGCAAGCATGAGGGTCATGAAGAGCATACGGGTCATGGCAAGCATGAGGGTCATGAAGAGCATGAGGGGCACAAGGGCCATGACCATCACGATCATCACGCCCATATGGTGGCCGACTTCAGAAAGAGGTTCTGGATATCCCTTGCCGCGACCATTCCCATTCTCATTCTGTCACCACTCGTTCAGGAGTTCATAGGACTGGGAGAGGCTCTGAGGTTTCCCGGGGATCTCTACCTGTTGTTCGGCCTTTCGTCATTCGTCTTCTTTTACGGCGGATATCCGTTTCTGAAGGGCCTGTTCGATGAACTGAAGGCGGCAAAGCCCGGGATGATGACGCTGATTGCGATAGCGATCACGACCGCGTACGTTTACAGCAGTGTGGTCGTGTTCGGTCTGAGCGGCAAGATCTTTTTCTGGGAACTCGCCACACTTGTCGACATCATGCTACTCGGCCACTGGATAGAGATGAGGTCGATCATGGGTGCCTCACGGGCACTCGAGGCACTGGCAAAGCTCATGCCGTCGGAGGCGCACCTGCTGATGCCTGACGGCAGCATAAAGGATGTGCCGTTGGAAGAGCTCAAGGCCGGTGACAGGGTCCTGGTGAAGCCCGGAGAGAAGATCCCCGCCGACGGTGACGTCGTCGACGGCAGGACATCGGTGAACGAGTCCATGCTCACAGGCGAGTCCATGCCTGTAGCCAAGACTGCGGGCGCAAAGGTCATCGGCGGCTCCATAAACGGGGAAGGATCGATAACGGTCGAGATAAAGAAGACCGGAAAGGACTCTTTCCTTTCACAGGTGATCGACCTGGTTAAGGAGGCACAGGAGAGCAAGTCCAAGACACAGGACCTGGCAAACAAGGCAGCCCTGTGGCTCACGATAATCGCCCTCGCGGGCGGCGGGCTCACACTCTTCGTATGGCTCGCCGTGATGAACAGGGATTTCGCCTTCGCCCTCGAAAGGACCGTCACGGTGATGGTCATAACCTGCCCTCACGCGCTCGGACTTGCTGTGCCGCTGGTGGTCGCGGTCTCCACCGCCCTCTCTGCGCAGAACGGCCTGCTGATAAGAAACCGGGTCGCCTTCGAGAGGGCAAGAAACATCCAGGCCATAGTATTCGACAAGACGGGCACGCTCACGGAGGGACGCTTCGGGGTCACTGACACCATAGTCCTCTCGGACGAGATCAAGGAAGAGGAGCTCGTAAAGTATGCAGCATCGGTCGAAGCACACTCGGAGCACCCCATAGCAAAGGCGATCGTGGACTCATCGGAAACATACCCGGTCGAGGAGTTCACGGCGATTCCCGGCAAGGGGGCCGAGGGAAAGGTGAACGGAAGGGAAGTGAAGGTCGTAAGCCCTGGATACCTGAGGGAACATTCGATGACCGTGGATGACAAGAGGATCGAGGAATTGTCGTCTCAGGGAAAGACTGTCGTCTTCGTGATAATCGACGGGGAGCTGAGAGGTGCGATAGCACTGGCTGACATCATCAGGCCTGAATCGAAGAAGGCGATCTCGCTGCTCAGGGAGATGGGGATCAAGTGCATGATGCTCACAGGCGACAACCGCCAGGTCGCCCGCTGGGTCTCTGAAGAGCTGAACCTCGACGACTATTTCGCCGAGGTCCTTCCTCACGAGAAGTCCGCCAAGATAAAGGAGGTCCAGCAGAGAGGACTGGTGGTCGCCATGACGGGTGACGGTGTAAACGACGCGCCGGCTCTTGCACAGGCGGATGTCGGCATCGCCATCGGCGCAGGCACGGACGTTGCGGTCGAGACCGCCGACATCGTCCTCGTCAGGAGCAATCCACTCGATGTCGTGGCCATCATCGGCCTTGCCCGGGCGACCTACAGAAAGATGGTCCAGAATCTCGCATGGGCCACGGGCTACAACGCATTCGCCATCCCGCTTGCGGCAGGCGTGCTCTACAAGTCAGGCATACTGCTGACCCCTGCAATGGGTGCGGTGCTGATGTCCCTGAGCACGGTGATCGTGGCCATAAATGCAAAGTTCCTGAAGGTAAAAAAGGTTGCGTGACGCAGCAAGCGCAAAACACCGTGACCGGGATCAGGGCGTCTTGTATCCCGGGACGTTATGTGGTATGCTTTTACAAAGGAAGGAGGTGATGATCAAATGAAGATCAAGAAGGTAACCAAGGGAAAGGCCCTGACCTGCAAGTGCCACAGTTCGTGTTAGCATTCCGGCGGGAGCAAGGCACACGGGCAGGAGGCGAGGCGGCTGAGTCAGCTCCGACCGTAAACCAAGGAGACAGCAACACGTAAAACCCATGGAGAGGTATATGAAGAGGAATATGAAAAGGTTACTGATCGTTCTCGGTATCGTGGTTGCATTGACTGCCGGCACATCGACGGCAGGTCTTGCCGCGGCACAGGCGGAGACCGCGGGTTACGGCAGTGCTCAGGGCGGTGACAGCAACGGATGCAGCATGGCCGGACAGCCCGGACACATGATGAAATGCGCGATGATGATGAAGCGTGCCATGATGATCAAGATGATGAAGAAGGTGATGACGATACAGAAGAAGATGCTGCTTGAGCCTGCGGAGGCGGAGAAGAAGAAGATGATCAAGGAGCTCGATGCAATGATCGAAAGGCTGGACAAGATGATGATGAAGATGCACATGATGATGAAGGGCGAAGCAGGGAACGCAACAGGAGAGTGCAAGGCACCCGAGCACCAGCACAGGAAAGAAGCCGACAAGGACGCTCAATAGAGGAACCCCGCCGCAGGGACGGCGGGGTGATTGTCATGAAGGCATCCGCCCCATTTTCCAAACCAGGACATTACACCACATGAGACCTTTCACGAGAAAAGATCCCGTATGCGGTATGGATGTCAGCAGACTGACTTCTCCCGAAACAGCCGTATACGAGGATACGACCTACTACTTCTGCTCCGGAAGATGCAAGGAGCGCTTCCTCGAGAATCCCGCTGTCTTCGTCTCGAACTCGAGGATCAAGACCGGCATCCGGTGCAAGGCCTGCCAGACCGAGATATACGGCGAATCCTACACAAGAGACGGCGGTCCCTACTGTTGTGAGAAGTGTTACTTCAGGGACAGGTTTCTCGGCGGCGTACTCGAAAAGATGGAAGGGATCTTCCTGGCCACCATAGAGGCCTTTGTTCAGGCAATCGATGCGAGGGAACACGAGGTGGGGGATCACTCTTACCGGGTCACGCAGTTCGCGATGATCCTCTCCAAGGAAATCGGCATAACAGGACGGGCACTCGTGGACATATACTGCGGCTCGCTCCTGCACGACATAGGCAAGATAGGGGTGCCCGATTCCATCCTGCTCAAGCAGGGGAGGTTGTCGGAAGAAGAACTTGCCGTGATGGCTCAACACCCCGAGACCGGGTACAGGATCATCAGCCACATCGGGTATCTCTCCAGGGTGGCGGAGATAATCTACTCCCATCACGAGCTTTACGACGGCACAGGGTATCCCCGCGGCCTCAAAGGGGAGGAGATAATACTGGGGGCAAGGATCTTTGCCGTCTGTGACACCCTCGACGCACTGACGGTTGACAGGCCGTACAGGCATGCAGTTCCGTTCGAAGAGGCAAAGGAGTACATACTTTCGGTGTCGGGGACCCGCTTCGACCCGCGCGTGGTGGACGCCTTCCTCAGGACAGAGAGTCTCCTCGAGGAGTACGTGGCAAAGATCATGATATAGGCTCTCCTGCCTGTTCACCGTCGTCTTGCTCACGGGGCCCCTGTTTCGATCAAGCAACCAGCATGATTAAGGAGGAGGACTTGTCATGACCAGAAGAGATTTTCTGATCACCAGTGCCGCCCTCTCGGCGGCCACACTTCTGCCCGGCAATCTGTTCGCCGAGACAACGAAGAGAGAGAACTCGGAGCGATTTCCCCGGCAGCTCAAACCCACCCTGGAGGGCGACGTGAAGGCATTCCGTCTATTCATCGACATCCACCAGCAGGAACTCGCTCCAGGGTTACGGATCCACACCCTCGCATTCAACAACCAGGTTCCGGGACCGGAGATACGGGTCAACAGGGGAGACAAGGTGAAGGTCTACTTCAAGAACAAGACCGAACTCAATCACACCATCCACTGGCACGGGATGCACGTGCCGTGGCGGATGGACGGCGTGCCGTATATCACCCAGATGCCGGTGATGTCAGGACAGGAGTTCGTCTACGAGTTCACAGCAGAGCCCTACGGCACCCACTTCTACCACTGCCACTGGGGCACGCTGCTTCACATGCAGTCGGGCATGTACGGCAGCCTCATCGTCGAAGACCCTGACGACCCGGTCAGGAAGCGCTTCCCTTACGAGAGGGAGTACACGCTCCTGTACTCGGCACACGACCTCAACTTCCTCAGGAACGAGATAAACGCCATGCTCGAACGGATGAAGGAACGCCTCTACCTCGTCAGGAACGGAAGGTTCGACAAGGAGCGGTTCGCCGTCTTCGACACCAAGGAGGAACTGGAGGAGGCGGTCCGCAACGGCTACCAGCCGCCGTATCTCGTGAACCGGAGGGCACCGGCCGAACTCGCTCAGCCCTTCTGGTTCACCGTCAACGGAAAGTCATATCCCTCGACACCTAACCTGTACATAAGGGAGGGAGAAACCATACGCGTGAGGCTCATAAACAGCGGTACAGAGGAACACTACCTCCACCTTCACGGACACGACTTCTGGCTCGTCTGTGACGACGGCATCCCGGTACCGCAGCCGTGGCAGATGAACACTATACGGTTGAGTCCCGGCAAGACCTTCGACATAATAATCGAGGGAAAGAACCGCGGAATCTGGACGTTTCACGACCACGACACCCGGAGGGTGACCAACAACGGGCTCTACCCCGGCGGAAACCTCATGGCACTCGTATACGAGGACCTGCCCGAGGAAGAGAGGCGGGTCATGCCGATGAAGGGCATGAACAACCTGATACCAAAAGTAGCTCTCGACGAATAGAGAAGGAGGGAGACCATGCCGAACAAGACAAGATCCTTATTAAGCATCCCGGTCATGATTTTCACCGTATTGCTGCTGTGCAACACCGGCTATTCAGAAGTAACGCCGGAGATACTCCTGGGTGCACGCGGCATCGCATCGATGAACCTCGATTACACTCCCGGCGGGGGCGAAGAGACGGTCAGTGACTTCTCCGACACCAGCCTCCTTCTGGGATTCCGCCAGAAACTCTACAGCAACTACCGCGGCACACTCGTGATAGGCTTCCAGTTTCCGGACGAGGGCTCGCAGCTCGAGCCGATACTCTTTCACCAGGTCTTCCTCAGGGTCGAGGACAGGGCGAACATCTTCAAGATCGGCCGCACCCGTGTCAGGAGCGCCATGATAGAGTTTCCCACGCTGAGGGACGACGATGCCATCGACTTCACCGACATCCTGAACCCGTTCTCCTCGGGAGAGGACTCCGAGGACAACCAGTACGGCAATATCGTGGAGGCGACCCGCATCTTCGGACAGCGCTACAGGCTGAGCGCCTACGGAGAGCACCTGCGCAATGAGACCGAGGCCGTGTCGAAGGACTTCGGCTTCAACGCCCTGGGCCTCTCATTCCAGTACCGCGTGCCTGAGAGCCAGAGGTGGAACCGCGAGGTCCTGAACCAGATAGGCATAAGCCTCAACGCGGCCCTCACGGACAGGTCCGGCTATTCCGGCGAACTCGACAAGGCCCTCAAGAGCATCACGTTCTCCACGGTCCTGAACATCCGGCCGGACCCGGTCCATTTCTGGGACCTCAGGCACCAGAGCATATTCAACCTCGGCTTCTCAGAGACAAAAGAGATCACGGACTACGCAGACCTCACCAGGGCAAAGTCCATCAGCACGTTCACATCCATCAGGTACCTCTACCGCAAGCTCGAAAGACCGGCACTGCAGGCGGCCCTCTCGTACGGATACAAGACGTTTCCCGACCTCACCAACAGCAGCAGCCAGCACCAGTTGACAGCCAACAGCTTCTACCGCATGGGCGCAAACTTCGATGCAGGAGTCCAGGTCAGCTACCGGAAGAACACCGGAGACCTGAAGAGACTTGCCGGAGAGCACGAGACCGAGATACAGTTCGCCCTCATATACTCGATCGAACAGCTCTGGAACAGCCAGTTCGACGACCGTGAATCCCTCCTGAACCTCGAACACGGATATATCCCGTAAAAGAAACCAATCGATACAGAACAAGAAAAGCCGGCCGGGAATTCCCGGCCGGCTTTTTATTGATGCTAAAATCTCTCTTAAGAAAACTTAAAATGCAACCTGGTACTGCGCCAGGAAGGCATCATCCGTGTAACCGCCGATGCCGCCCCATGTGTCCGTATCTCCGCTGGCGAGCACATAGTTCAGCTGTATACGCGAGTTGTACTTCTTGGCGGGGTTGAGGAATATGTTCAGGCCGATAAAGGTGTTGCCGAGGCTGGTGTCGCTGAGGTCGTCGTCACCCTGGTAGTACCTGACCACTGCCTCGTACATCGGGTTGAGCTGGTAACCTGCATGGAGATACCATACGGTCTGGTCCCTTCCGTCAACACCCAAGACGTTCTTGCCGCTGATGTACTCGGCCTTGACCGTGGCTCCCTCAACCTTGTAGGAGGCTGCCACATCGAAGACCGTGTAGTCTTCGGTGTCGATACCGTTTGCCTGCTCGCTCTTGCCGTAGGAGGCCTCGACGTGAAGTGCACTGCCCATGTCGTACATGCCGCGGACGGCATATGCCTTGTCGTCACCCGCAGTGCCGCCGGATACTGCACCGCTCCTGGTCGTCGGATTGAAATAACCGATGTCATAACCGAAGCCACCGGCTATGTTGCGGCCGCTCGCCATGATTCCGAGGGAACGCTCGAGAACGAGGGCCTTCTCCATGCCGCGCTTGGTGATGTCGAGCTTCTTGCCCGATGTGTTGAAGTCCATGCCGACAGGGGTCTTGAAGATACCGACCTTGACGGATGCTGCGTTATTGACCTTGTAGCCGACCTCGGCATCCTTGATGATGTCAGGCATGCCCGCTGTAATCTTTGAGATGTCCTTCCTGTTGAAGTCCACCTGGAGCTTACCGAAGGCGTCGCCCAGCTTCACCTTGTAACCGATACGGACCCTGTCGGCGCCGATCTTCGGATCGGTCTGGAGCCCGTTGTCTGCGTTGGTGTCCGTGCCCTTGCCGCCTTCAACCGTGATCTGCGAGTAGCCGAACCACTTGACCTGCAGGTCGGCTGCTGCAGCCTTCAGGGGCATGGACAGAAGTGCAACGGATACGGCCATTATCATGAAACCCATAAACGCAAGATACTTTTTCACCTTTCCAACCCTCCTGTTTGATTATATTTCCGTCCTGCTCAATACAGAACCTCAAAAGAAAACAAATGGATGCTTCAGAACTCAACGAACTTCAGCCACTGACCCTTGAACCCTACATAGCATGGAATTCCCGCATATCACCTCCTCGTATACGAAATTGACAGGCCTTACAAAAAAATAAAACTCTCCATTAACGGTCAAATCTCCTCAGCCTACAGTAAACCCGTGGGCGCCACTCAGCGCTCTCTGCACTCCTTCCGGTGCCGTCCGTAGTTCCAAGGCACCGATTGGTTTAATTTATATCAATTATACCCCGCTTTTGTCAAGGCATTTCTGCGCACATTTGTGCCCGAAATAATTAGATAAAATAATTAAATAGAACATCAACCAAAGCCTGTATTGCAAGAATCAGACCATGCCGTTGTCGTCATGTATCAACCACATCCGGCGCCACCGGTGTAGCTTTTTTGCAACATCTTGTGTCAGGAGTATTATCAAGGCCCCGAGCTGGGGGGAGTTCCGGGCGTAGGATTCTGCGTGGCCGCACTGCAATCTGGTAAAATAATCTTCCATGGTCGTATACAGGTATATAATGAAGGAGCTCGGCCTCACCTTCATCGTCTGCATAGTCGGTCTCAACATGGTGCTGATGATGGAGAAGGTCCTGAGGCTCAGCAGGCTCATGTCGGGCATCGGGGCCTCGTATCTCGACATGGCATGGGTCCTGATGCTGATACAACCCCAGATCCTGGTCCTGACCATCCCGATGGCCCTGCTCCTGTCCGTGCTCCTCACCTACGGGAGACTCGGCATGGACAACGAGCTGACCATACTCAGGTCATCCGGCATGAAGTTCAGCGAGATTGCAAGGCCGGTATTCTACCTCTCGGCCGTACTCCTGGGACTTTCCCTCTTCATCAGTCTCTACCTCATGCCCTCGAGCAGCAAGACCCTCAGGAAGGAGATAAACAGGGTTCTCAGGGAGAGGGCCCCCCTGTCGATCGAACCGGGCGTATTCTTCACCGCCTTCAAGGGCTTCCTGATCCTCGTGAATGAAAAGGCCGGCGAGGGTGTGTTCAGGGGCATATTCATCTCGGACAGCCGCAACCCGGAATCCGAGCGGGTGATCGTGGCACGAGAGGGAAGGCTTTCGCTGGACAAAGAACTGCAGCCGGCGTTCAGCCTCAGGGACGGAACAGTCCACGTGATCGACAAGGACAGCAGCACGGAGATAAACTTTGCCGAGTACAGGTTCTCCATCAGGTTGAGCGGAGAGATCCTGAGCAGGAAGAAGAGCGAGATGACCCTTCCGGAACTTTACAGGAGGGCTGCGTCGGAAGGGCCGGACAGCGCAGGATACTTCATAGAGATCCACAGGAGGCTCAGTTTTCCGGCACTCGTCATGGCGCTTGCACTGCTCGGCCCTGCTCTTTCGCTCAGGGCAGGCAGGACCGGGAAGACAGGGGGATTCATAATCGGCCTCCTCGTCTTCACCGTCTACTACGTGGCGCTGATGTATTTCGAGAATCTCGTAAGGGCCGGAAGGCTCCATCACCTTGCCTGCTGGGCACCGTTTGTGATGCTTACGGCCGTTGCCGTACTTCTTTTCAGGAGGGAAGATTGAGGCGGCGGGTTTTTCCGGTCCGCCGCATCTGCTCCGGTTGCCGCGGCAGCCGTTTGAGGAGGATGGATTGAACAGGTTGCAGAGGCTCTACATCCGGGAGTTCGGGATTCTGATGCTGATCGTCTCGTCCCTGCTCTCCGTGGTCTTCTCCGTGATATACACAGTAGACCACATGGACGAACTGATGCCCTACGTTCAGGGTACGGGCACCCTCATACTCCTTGGGGCACTGAAGGTACCGGAGTACCTCAGATACCTCCTGCCGATGTCGACCCTCCTTTGCACGATCTTCGTAATAAGCCTCGCATCGCGCAGGAACGAAATCATAGCCATAAAGGCATCCGGCGTCAACCTGAGGAGATTCTTCATCCCTTTCATAGCCGCAGGCATACTGCTGGTGGCAGTGGATTTCGTGACTGCAGAGTTCATGGCGCCTGCCTCGATAAAGAAATCAAACGACATAGTCTATTCACTAAAAGGCGGAAGGAAGGTATCCTACCAGGAGGGCAACATCTGGATAAGGGCGAGAAACGGCCTGCTGGTCAGGGCAAGGCTGTTCGTGCCCCAGGAGATGGAGCTCTACGGCATCTCGGTATTCTACATAAAGGGGGGAAGGCTGACAAGGAGGATCGAAGCGGAGAAGGGAAAGTGGTCGGGACAGGACTGGAGGATGGAAGGGGTGAGGGAGTTCGATCTCGAGAAGAAGACGGTCCGCTACATGCCGGAAAGGGTGCTCAAGGGGGTCGGAGAGACCAGGATACTCGAGAGGGAGAAGAACCGGCTCTCGGAGATGAGCGTCATGGAACTCATGAGGCATGAAAAGAGGCTCAGGAAGGCAGGCTACAGGAATACGAGGATGAAGGTGGATATACAGTCGCGGCTTTCCTACCCGTTTGCAAACCTCTTCATGGTGATGATAGGCATCGTCCTGTCGCTGAAGAGCCGGAAGGGCAAGGGTATGGTGAGCGCAGGTGCGGGCATACTGATCAGTCTTGCCTACTGGGTCGTATACACGCTCTCCCTCTCACTCGGTTACGCAGGGGCGGTTCCGCCCGTGATATCCGCATGGATGGTGCCGGCAGCCTTTCTCGCGCTTGGAGGGGTTCTATACTTCAGGATCCCGGTTTAGACACTCCTCCATGATCCTCACACCAGAGCTCGTGCCGATCCTGGATGCCCCGGCCTGAAGAAAGGAGACCACCTGTCCGAGGGTCCTTATGCCGCCGGCCGCCTTAATGAGAGCCCTGCCCGAGACCGCCCTCTTCATGAGTTCGACGTCCCTGATGGAAGCACCCCTCGGACCGAACCCGGTGGATGTCTTTACGAACTCTGCACCTGCCTCCGCCGCCGCCTGAGAGGCCCTGATGATCTCATCATCGTTCAGGCAGCCGGTCTCGAGGATTATCTTGTGCAACGAACCCGGGCTCGCCATCACCACGGACCCGATCTCCCTCCTCAGGTCGTCCCACCTGCCCATCTTCGCCAGTGCCATGTTCATCACGATGTCGAGCTCGTCCGCACCGAACAGTTCCGCCTCCATCGCCTCGTAGACCTTTACTGACGCGGTGGAGGTCCCGGCGGGGAAACCGATGACCGTGCACACCCTGACAGGACTTTTCCCGAGGAGCCCCCTCGCCTTCTCAACGAAACAGGGGCTTACGCAGACGGAGTGGAAACCGTAGACCAGGGCCTCTTCACACAGCCTTACCACGTCCTCCTCAACTGCATCAGGCCTCAGGAGCGTATGGTCTATGACCCGGGCGATCTCATCCGGCCGACAGCTCTTCATTCACCAGCTCCCTGTAAGCGTTCATCAGCGCTTCCGTCACGTCACCCCTGGCGTACGTCCGCCCCTCGACCTCGGAGACCGGCATTATCTCGATCAGCGAGTTGGTGATGAAGACCTCAGCCGCCCTGTACAGCTCACCTGCACCAAACATTCCCTCCCTGACCTCGATTCCAAGCCTTGCCGCCGTCTCCAGCACCGCCTGCCTCGTGATCCCTTTCAGTATCCCGGCCCCTGCAGAAGGGGTAAGCAGTACGCCCTCCCTGACAAAGAATATGTTGCTCACCGTGCCCTCGGTCAGGTATCCCTCGGGATTGAGCATGACCGCCTCGAAGGCCCCCTTCCCGGAGGCCTCCATCCTGGCGAGTATGTTGTTCAGGAAGTTCAGGGACTTCAGGTCTGAATCGAGCGGGTTTCTGCAGTTCATCCTCTCTCCCGAGAGGCAGACCTTCACGCCCTTCAGGTAGAGGTCTTCCGGCAACGGCGCAAACTCCCTCGCCGCAACAACGATTGTGGGAGAGTCGCAACCACTGACATCCAGGCCGGCGCCGCACGTCCCCCTGCTGACCGTCAGCCTTATGTATGCGTCGCTGAGTTCATTGAGTTCCAGCAGCCTGTACAGGACCGGCCTCAGGGCGTCGAGGCTCCACGGATTTCTTATACGAAGGATCTCGAGCCCCCTGAAGAACCTCCCGAGGTGTTGATCGAGCCTGAATATACGCCCCCCGTAGGCCCGCATGGTCTCGAAGAGACCGTCACCGTAGAGAAAGCCCCGGTCGAAGACGGAAACCCTCGCCTCGGATTCCCGGACGAATTCACCATTCAGGTAGACATACATGACTCTCAGTATATTATCAGAACCCGGCCCCTTTGGTAAAAAACGCACCTGACCGAACCAGCGTCAGCGAGATGAAGAGAAGGTCTGCCGCCGGCAATCACGCGGCAGGCCCTCTGATTGGCTTTTTCATGAAAGTTTATATTAAATTAAAAACTCCATGGACTGGAGACTGACGGAGAGGGTAAAGGCGGCCGGCTGAGCCGGGAAGCTGGGTCCGGGAGACCTGGAAGAGATAATATCGGGCATTACGCCGCTGGTCGACGAACGTGTAATCGTGCCGCCCGGCGACGATGCAGGGGTCTTCGTGCTCAGGGAGGGGCTCGCCCTCGTCGAGACCGTGGACGTCATCACCCCCCTCGTGAACGACCCCTTCACATTCGGCGCCATAAGCGCGGCAAACTCGCTCAGCGACGTCTATGCAATGGGGGGGACACCGCATACGGCCCTCGCCGTCGCAGGCTTTCCCACATGCGACTACAGCCCCGAGGTGCTCAGGCACGTTCTGAAGGGTGCCGAGAGCGTACTCGACAGGGCCGGAGCGCGCCTCATGGGTGGACACTGCTTCGAAGACAGCGAGCTGAAGTTCGGGCTCGCGGTCACGGGGACTGCCGACCCGGGCTGCATACTCAGGAAGGACGGCGCAGAGGCGGGCGATGTCCTGGTGATCACGAAACCCCTCGGCACCGGGGTGCTCACAACGTCACTGAAGGGCGGCAGGCTCGGTGACAGCGAGATGGAGGAGGCGGTCAGGTGGATGATTACGCTCAACGACCGCGCCTCCGAAACCGCCCTGAGGGCAGGGGCCCACGCATGCACGGATGTCACGGGATTCGGCCTCCTGGGCCATGCCTTGAACATGGTTCGGGAGACGGACAAGGATTTCATACTCAGGCTTCAGGACATACCCGTCATGCAGAGGGTGCATGAGATGATAGACAGGGGCATGGTCGCCGAAGGGGCTTACAAAAACATGAAACATGCGGAGGCGATGGTAGAGTTTCAGGACGGCATAACCGAAGAGGAAAAGCTCCTGCTGTTCGACCCGCAGACTTCCGGCGGACTGCTGATCGCGGTTGCAGAGGATGGTTTGAAGCGGTTCGATGAAGAAGGTGTATTCGCAAAGGTGATCGGTTACGTGGTCAAAGGTGACGGCGGCATAAGGGTCGAGAGGGGATGACCTATGATTCGTGCGAGAGGAGCTTGTCGTAGGGATAGCTCTTGAGATAGTCGAGGAATTCCTCCACGGCATGAGAAAAGACCGAATACTTCTGTGAAACGAGAGAGAAGTCCCTCATCATCTTCTCCTCCTTGAAGCTGAGGAGTTTCAAAGTACCGAACTTGGCCTCTTTCAGTGCGGCCCACCTCGAGACAATGGAGACACCCATGCCGTTCTCGACCGTATGCTTGATTGCCTCCGTGCTGCCCAGTATCATCGATATCTTCATGTTCTGGGTGGTTATGCCGTGCTTGGCAAAATACTTCTCGATGACCTGTCTCGTGCCGGACCCCTCCTCCCGAAAGATGAACGGCTCTTTCGTTATGTCGAGAAAGGAGACCTCGACCTTCTTCGCCCAGGTATGCTGAGGAGGCACTATCAGGCAGAGCTCGTCCTTTATGAGTTGTTCCACTGATATCTTCTGTCTCGAGACATCACCCTCGACAAGCCCGAGGTCTATGTTTCCGGCCTTGAGAAACTCTATGACCCTCTTCGTATTGCCGATCTGCAGGTGGATCTTTATCTTGGGGCGCGTCTTCCTGAAGTCCGCTATAACCTTGGGCAGCAGATAGTTGCCGATCGTGGTACTAGCCCCCAGCGCTATGCTACCCTTGACAAGTCCCGTCAGCTCGCCTATCTCCTTCTCTGCCGATGCATACAGGCCGAGAATATGCTTTGCATACTTGTAGAGGACCTCTCCGGCAGGGGTGAGGGTGACGGTATTGCTCGAACGGTCGAACAGCTTGGTCTCGTAAAGCTCTTCAAGGGCCTGGATCTGCAGGCTGACGGCCGGCTGGGTGAGGTGTATGATCTCCGACGCCTTTGAAAAGCTCTTGGTCTCCGCAACCGTGCAGAACACCCGGAGTTTATGGTCGTCCATTGCCATGGTGTATAAAGTATAACACACCAATAACTAATAAGTTAATAAGTTATAGTAATCACGGTGGGACGGCGACCGGGAGAAGAAAGGTGAGGATATCAGGAAGGGGGCGTTTGCAGCCGCCTGCATTGTGAAGATTCAGATCAAGCGACAGGGAGGAAACAAAAAGGAGGGGGCGGGGTGCCGGAACCGGGGGGCGAAAACGGCCCGGCACCCCTTGGGAGAAAGATACAGCGGCCTGTTAATCCTCGATCTCTATCTTGTAGGAGACATAGACCGTGTTGTCGGACGAATCGAGGGCCTTGTAGTATTCGACCTCGACGTTTCCGGACGAGAGTGGGATCTGGTCTGCACAGATCACCTGGTCCGTCTCGCCGGACTCGTATTCAATCCTCGTCTCCTTCGTTATGAGCACTGTTACGCCTGAGACGGTTATGGAGTAGTTGTCTGCATCGAACGTGTATGCAGCGGCCTCGAGGTCGGGCTGTACCGTCAGAGACGTAAACTCGGTCACGCTCCTGTCGGGAAGGTCACAGACTGCAGCGGAGATATCGTCGTCACCGTCGATCTCCACCGAAGTGGCCACGAACTCGGTACCGTTCCATGTTCCGTCGACTTCGACCTTCATCCCGACCTGCAGGTCCGAGATGCTCGAGATACCGCATACCGCCCTCTCGTCATCGTCGTCACAGGTGAACCGGACGGTGTCGTCTGTCAGGACCGTGACCACATTGCTTGCGGGAATGAAGTCGGCCTTCAGCACGGTCAGGTCGAACCCTCCGGTGGCTATGGTCTTGACTATCCCCTTGAGCTCATAGTCGTCCTCCTTGATCTCGAGGTAGTTGTCGTAGTCGGAGCCGTCTGCATCGAGCACCACTTTTGCGGTCACGGTGTTCGTTGCAGGGTCGTAGACGAACTGCTTGAGGTCGAAATCGAGCACCACGCGCTCCGTACCCACCACATTGGACGCTCCCGGAATATCGATGACACACGTGCCACTGCTGCAAGTGGTCCACGCATTCTCACTGAACGTGGGTTTTATGACATCACCCGCCTTGTCGACGAGCAACAGCTCCTCCCCGACCGTGACACGGACGGCACTGTAGCTGCCCTCGGGCAGTGTGCCGAGCTTTTCGAGCACACCACTCAGTTCGCTCAGGTCATATGTGAGGCCTTCGGCCGACTCGAACGCGGTAACCACCGAGTTGTCCACGGCATTCACGAACTCCACCTTGTAGATGGTCACGATGACCTGGTCATAAGCATCCGTCACATCGTCGGTGATGTAGACACTGGCCGTACGCGTCGTGGTATCCCCGCCTCCACACGAGTAGAGAAGCCCTGCAACCGCCAGCAATAACGTCACCAGAACGACCATCCTGAACCTCGTTACCTTTGAGTCCTTCATGATACTGTCCTCCTTTCTTCTGCTTGAAGTTTCCCTGCAGTAACCTGCAAAGTCAGTTTATCCTCACTATCTCCACCTCGTCGGCGATGAAGACGCCGCCCTGGTAGAGACCGCTAGCCTCAACGATATCCCCGGGATCCTTCGTGTCATCCACAGCGGCGAAGAAGTCGGGCGCCGTTATGGAGTTGCCGTACTCATCCTCGAAGGAGACTCCCGGGCTGCTGACATCGACCTGGACACCGAGTATCGAGAAGGACGTCGCGGTCTCCGAACCTGCATCGACCGGCCCGCTTATGGAGTATTCGGCCTCCGAGGGATCCAGCCTCTCCACCTTGACCGCGATCACCCTGCCTCCGTCGACAAATCCCCCTACCTCTACGAGGTCACCCGCGCTTATCTCGCTCAAAGAGAACGACCTCAACTGTGCTCCTGATTCGTCATTGAAGATGGTGGCACTGTCGACCGCAATCTCGATGCCGAATATCGTGATGGTGGAACCCTGGAGGTCCACACCCTCCACTGCCCCTTCTATGCCGACCTCTGTTTCTTCATGGGAGAGGAATTCGACCTTCTCCGCAAGGAGCACGCCGTTGTCGTCCACCGTGCCCTCCGCCTCGAGCAGCACATTCAGGCCGACATCTTCCCGCACGCCGTTCTCATACACCGTCGAGTCCGTGGTACGGACCTGCAGGCCGTTGACCTTGAAGTCGTATACAGAGGTGAAGGACGTAACGATACCCTCGACCGCCATCTCGTTGCCGGGGAGCGCTGCCCCGACAGGGTCTTCGATCTCGATGTGAGCAGCCACGAGAGTCCCCGCGGACAGAGAGCCCTTCACCTCCACGAAGGCATCGTTGCGGAGTTCCGGGAGCTCGGCGACACCGCTGTAGTCGACCGACAACCCGTTTATCACAAACGTGCGGGAGGCGGCATCGAGTGCCGAAACCACTCCCTTGACCTCAACGACCGACACCGAGGGCTTCAGCTCCACGTAGACGGCCCTTATGTTTCCGGCAGCGTCAAAGAACCCGCTCACCACCACGGTGTCTCCGACGACGAGGTCCAGAATGCTGCCGAACCCCTTCAGTATCGTAGTACCTTCCACGAGCACGGTCTGCCCCATGACGGTCAGGCGGTCATTCACCGTATCTATGCCCTGGACCGGACCTATCACCTCGGGGTCGAACGTGACGCTCCGGGCCGTAGTCCCCTCGGCCTCAACCCTCACCTTCATTCCTACCTCGAGGTCACCTTCCGTGGCAGCCGTGTCATTGGCCGTTATTGCGGCCCCCGTGGTATTGAACTCAACGCCGTTTACGAATATGCTGCCGAACGACGTGATCACACCGTTGTAGACACCGGTTCCGCTGATCCCGCCTCCGGCAAGGTCTCCTCCCCCGCCGCTGCTGCACGAACCGAGCAATCCCATTGCCAGCACAAGCACCGCAGCCACAAAACTCCTCAGTCTTAACCTTGACATTCTCTGAAACCCTCCGTTACCGTTTATCATTCCTCGAAGTAGAAGACTCCTATACCGAGCCTCTTCCGTCCCGTACCCTCTATGGACGGATTGACGTCCCTGTCGTATGCCGAGATGACCCTGTCCATGGAATCGACGAACTCCGCCGCCATCTCGGTGATACGGCGCCTGACCTCAGGGTAGACCTCGACGGGGATATTGTCATAAGAGACCTTCCTCTGGAGAAAGGCATCCGATGGGTCACTCGTGATGTTGTGATGTATGGTGGCGATCAACTCGCTCACATCCCTGCCCATGATGCCGAACTTCTCGACCTCTCCCTTTCTGACGATGTAGCCCCTGTTGATGAGCCTCACCCGCCGGTCTTCGACCTCCACGATGCCGGCCCTGAGCATCTCGTCGAGTATGGCCCTCGGCGGCACGTCACCGCTGTACGCCCTGACGAGCGTTGAAAAGCTCACGTCCTCACCCTCGAACGGCAGAACGAGGGGCGCGCCGTCACCGTCAACGAACCTTGCATCCCTCAGCCATCCGCCTATCACCCGTACCGCACGGTTGTAACGCTCGGCGGCACCGAGGTCGTCCGGGGCATCGATCTCCTTCAGCCTCTTCACCTCCTTGCGGGTAAGGCCGGTGATCGTGGCGATCCGTGATATGGTCTGCTTCCTGCCTGGTACCGTAAAGTCCCTCGATGCGACATCCACGTAAACCCAGCGGGCGATGTCGGCAAACGTGCCGTATGGTATGTTGTTCTTCAGCAGTATCCGCATGAGCGGCCTCAATAACCTCACCAGCGTAGAAGCTATAGCCTTCTTGACATCCTCCATATTTGGTATTATATTCCCAAATTTTGAGTTTGTCAAGCAAAAAAAGATTAAATCTTTTTAATCGACCAGGGGCGGAGACACACCACGGGCAATTCAGGCCGGCCACGCAGGTACGGAGTCGTCAGGGAGGCATGCCGGAGAGCGACATGATCCATCGAAAGCCCCTTGATTACTGTATCGTCGGGATCTCCGGTCTCCTTTAACTCTGCGTCAACCACGGCCGGAACGCACACCCCGGATCAGGCGCAGTTTTCGACCGTGGCAAGGGGGGGACTGACGACGACTGAAACACACGGTGCGGGAGACCTTCGGGCAGGAGCGCAAACAGGGAACAAGGCTGCGGGATACAGGCTCCGGCAGGAGAGAGGCGTGGAGATCTGCCGCAGGCAGGTCATCGACTGTATCAGGTAAAGAAGCAGGGGCTGTTTCTTGCGTCTGAAAGTCTTCGGTCAGAAGCCGTACGAGAAAGAGGAACAAATTACCGGCACCGGTTCATCCCCTGATGCTAAAACACCCCCCTGTCGAGCGTCCTGTACTGGACGGCCTCCGAGACGTGGTGTGAGAGGATCTCCGTGCTTCCCTCGAGGTCCGCAATACTCCGCGACACCTTCAGTATCCTCGAATATGCCCTTGCACTCAGGCCGAGACCGTGCATCGCCTTCTCCAATACGCCCTGTGCGTCCCGGGTCAGGACACAGTACTTCTTTATGTGCCGGGTCTTCATCTGTCCGTTACAGTATATCCTGTCCTTTCTGAAGCGTTCCTGCTGTATCTCCCTCGCCCTGACGACCCTCTTCCTTATATCCGCCGAACTCTCCTCCCTGTGGTCCGAGGAGAGCTCCCTGTAGTGGACCGCCGGTACGTCTATGTGTATGTCTATCCGGTCGAGCAGCGGACCCGACACCCTTGTCCTGTAGCGGTGTATCTGCCCCGGCGTGCATGTGCACTGGTGCTTTGCATCCCCGATGTAGCCGCAGGGGCAGGGGTTCA
>JAADGG010000030.1 GCA_013152485.1 Nitrospirota bacterium
CCGAGCTTCTCAAGAGGATAGAGAACTCCGAGGAGCACAAGAAGCAGAGGGGAGAGCCGTGGTTCGACACCTCGTGGCTCTGGGAAAGGCTCGGGATCGAGCGGTAGTGAACACTGCTCCGTCTCCCTTCGGTCTCTCCTTCAGGAGGCCCGCCTGGCCGGAAGAACAACTTTTCGCCTTCACCCGCCGTCTATCCCGAAGAAAACTCCGAAAGGCATCACAACCGTCTGTCTGTCTATGGCCACAAGCTCTGTTCCTGGATACAGAAGGACTGAAAGGACGTGCCTTCCTTTGAGGTCCCTGGCGCAGTCCTTGAGTCCTGCAAGGTCTGAATCCTCGAGTTTCTGAGACCATTTCACCTCTACGGCAACGAGCCTGCCGCCGTGTTCGATTATGAAATCGACCTCCCGCCCGGCATAGGTGCGCCAGAAATAAAGCTGATACCGCGCCCCTCCGACGGATAAGAGCTTTCTCAACTCCGAGGCCGCCCATGTCTCGACCATACTGCCGATCCTGCCCTGACGCTCGAGGGTCTTCCAGTCCTCGACCGCCGACAAGTGGCAGGCCATGCCGCTGTCGCCGAAATAGAGCTTGGGCATCTTTATCAGGCGCTTGCCGATGTTCACGAAGTAGGGTCTCAGGAAATATATCTGGTATGTGACCTCGAGGAGGTCCATGTATCTTCTGAGCGTACTGAAAGGCAGGCCCATCTCCCTCGAGACCTCAGAGAAGTTGATCATATGCCCTGTCCTGAAGGAAAGGAGGCTGAGGAGCCTGCCGAAGTCCGGCAGGTGCTGTATGGCCGCCATGTCACGGATGTCCCTCTCGATATAGGTCTGTCTGTAGGAGTCGAACCATCGCCTGCGGGCACTGGTCGATTTCATCAGGGATGGGGTGGGGTAGCCGCCTGCGATTATGAGTTTCTCTATCTCCTTGCGCCTGTCGGGGAAGGTGCGCTTCTTCCATCTCCTTGCAAACGCCCCCGCGTCCTCGGTTGAAAAGAGTTCATCGAGGATGGCGGGCGGCTTCTTTCCGGCCACCTCCGACCACATGAAGGGGTGAAGCTCATGGAGCGCCACCCGTCCGGCAAGGGTCTCCGAGACCTTCCGAAGGGTCATCAGATTGGCGGAGCCGGTAAGCAGGAACCGTCCGGGCCTGCGCTCCCTGTCCACAACGCCTTTTATGGCACGCATGAGGTCGGGCGCCCTCTGTACCTCGTCGATTATCGCCGGAAGGGGTGTTCCGCTTATGAAACCATCCGGGTCGTTGAGCGCGGCATCGAGCACCGTCCGGCTGTCGAGCGTAATGTATGCGGCCTTCCACCTGGTCTTCGAGAGCATCTCAGCCAGCGTGGACTTGCCGACCTGCCTTGCCCCGGTAAGCATGACCACCGGGAAATGCCGGAGGGAGAAGAGGATGTCCGAAGCGATATGCCTCTTTATCATGGTTACAATTTAACCATTCCATGGTTGAATTGTCAACAGGTCCGGGCCAGATACGGGAGCTCAACCGGATGCTTGAGGGGTTCGACAACTCCAACAATAAAGTTGACAGGGGCAGGACCGTCTGCTATCATTATGATAGCACTATTTGTGCAGGAGGCTGACATGGCACAGATACTTGTTCGCAACTTGAGCAAGGAGGTTGTCGAGCGCCTTAAGAGGCGCGCCAGGGAGGAGGGGCGTTCCCTGCAGAGCGAGGTGAAGCTCATACTGGAGCAGGCCGTACTTGAGCCCAAGGTGGATATGGAGACGGCCAGGAAGATATGCGAAGAATTCCGTCGAAAGTTCACGGGGAGGAAATTCCCCGACACGGTCGAGCTTATCCACGAGGACCGCGCACGGTGAGCGTATTCATCGTTGATGCGAGTGTTGCGGCGAAATGGTTCATCCATGAGGAACACTGCGAGGCCGCGCTTTCGGTCCTGAAGGAAAAGAACCGGCTCCATGCGCCTGACTTTCTGCTCCTTGAGATGGACAGCATAATCTGCAAGTGGACCCGCCGCGGCGTCGTCACCACGGAGGAAGCACTGGAGCTGAGGGACGCACTCCGGCGATATCCCGTACAGTATCATTCTCTCGCAACCTTGCTCGATACAGCCTTCGCCATCGCCAACCAGACGGGACAGAGCATATACGACTGCCTCTACGTCGCCCTTGCCGCCCTTCTTAAGGGCAGGATGGTGACCGCCGACCGCAGGCTCCACGACGGTCTCAAGAACGGCAAGTTCAGGAAACATATTGTCTGGGTCGAGGATGCAGCGTAGGGATGGAAGGACCTCGCTGAGGCTCGCGTGCCGTTCAGGGGGAACGGCTCGGGATCAGGCCAGTAAGTCAGACCGGAAAAGTCCTTGCCACGGACTATCCGGCTTGTTTGAGATGCAATTTCGCGGTGACAACCTGATTCCCGGGACTGAGGTGGGCCCGGCAGACAATCCTATAAGAAGTCCATTAAAACCACAACCTTTATTTCGTTGACCTGTTTCAGTTTTTTGTCATTGGTGAGAAATGCATCTGCTCCTACATCAATTGCAGCAGAAACCTGAATGGCATCAACAGTTCTCAGAAACTGATACCGTCCTCTCAGTTTCCCGGCTTCCTCAGCGATGCTTTCCGATATCTCCGTCATAGCGAGATTCTTCCCATGTCTCAAAAACTCTGCAAATTCAGCAGCGAGCTTCTCATCTCCCTTTTCTATCGGTTTTGGCAGGACCTCGGTAAGGGTTATGACAGAAGAAAAGGCTTTCAACTTCCCTGACTGAAAGGAGCTGACTATCTCTTTGACAAGAGGACCAAACAGGGGATGGGCTTCTATGTAATAAATAACAGGCGCTGTATCGATGAAAAGGGTATCGATTCCCGCAAGCTCATCAGAAAGGGTCATACCCGCTCAGCCCTCAAACGATCAACGTATTCCTGCGCATCCTCACCTTTCCATAAGCCCTTACCCAGGCCGTAAAGTTCTGTCCAGTCAAGCTCCTTTTCCATCACAAGACGTTTTCTTCCGAGTCGACGGCTGATCGTTTCCAGCAGTTTCAATTGTTCCTGGGGCGTGAGTTTCCCCACCTCTTTTTCGATTCTTTCCAGTATTTCTTTCGGCATTCCGGGTCTCCTCCCCGCAGCCATATCGTTTATGGCATCAGCATGGTATAATCTTATCTTTCTTCATTCCGAGCCCTCATGTCAATAGTGAGCACGACAAATCACTCAATCTCAATCAGGCAATCTTCTTTCCTGTGCCGGGGCACCTCAACCCTCATCATGCCGTCTTCTCCCTTTCCTCTATTTTACCATCAACAGCCGCATGGAACAGACTGAAAAGACCGGAAGGCCGATCTGAAAGGTCGATCCTGCAGTAACACGCCTGAAAACCGCCACCATAATAGGGTCTTCGGTTTCTTCCTTTGACCGTCGAACCCGGGGACCGGGACTTCAAGGTGGTCGGCCATGGCTAACCCCTGCGGACCTTTTTCATGATCAACTCGAGTTGTTCCTGGATGCTCACAGGGGAACCCCTTCTTTTCTGATATTCATGTAAAGTGGATTAAATC
>JAADGG010000005.1 GCA_013152485.1 Nitrospirota bacterium
TGAACAAGAACTTCCGCAACGAGGGCATATCCACGAAACACAACCCGGAATTCAGCATGCTCGAGTTCTATATCGCCTACAAGGACTACAAGTTCCTGATGGACTTCACCGAGAGGCTCTTCACCGAGCTCCTCAAAGAGATACACGGCACCCTCAAGATCCCATACGGTGGGATCACCCTCGACTTCACCCCTCCCTGGCCGCGGATACCGATGTATGAGGCCATGATCAGACACGGGGTTCCCGAGGAGACTCTGACCGACTATGAAAAGGCACGTGACTGGGCAAGGGCAGAGGGGATCGATGTGGGCGACATCAAGTCACTCGGAAAGCTCCTCGACGAGATATTCAAGGAGAAGGTGGAGCCACACCTGGTCCAGCCGACCTTCATCACCGACTATCCCATCGAACTCTCTCCGCTTGCAAGGCGGAAGAAGGACTCACCCGGGCTGGTCGAGAGGTTCGAACTCTTCATAGCCTCGAGGGAGATAGCAAATGCTTTCACGGAACTGAACGACCCGATGGATCAGCGGGAGAGGTTCCTGCGCCAGGTGGAGGAAAAGGAGAAGGGTGACGAGGAGGCACACTGGATGGACGAGGACTTCATCAGGGCGCTCGAGTACGGCATGCCCCCGGCTGCAGGTGAAGGCATAGGGATCGACCGGCTCGTCATGCTCTTGACAGACTCGCACTCTATACGTGACGTCATACTGTTTCCCCAGATGAAGCCGGAAAAACAGACAACTTAAGAAATTCCGGAGCGGTGGACTTCACGGGTAACTCGGTCACCCGGGGCTTCCGCCACTCATTACCCGGGGTTGCATCATAACGCATGAAACTACCCTATCAGATATTCATAGCACTCAGGTACCTCAAGTCGAAAAAGAAACACAGGGGCATATCCTTCAACACGGTCATATCCACGGGCGGTGTTGCAGTGGGTGTCATGGCACTCCTCGTTGTCCTCTCGGTTATGAGCGGGTTCCACGAAGACCTCAGGAAGAAGATTCTCGGGGTAAACGCCCATATCGTCGTGCTCAGCTACACCGGAGGGATAGAAAACCACGAGAAAGTGATCGAAAAGCTGAGGACCATTCCCCGTGTGACCGGTGTGTCGCCATTCGTCCTTGGGCAGGTGATGGTATCCAGGGGTGACCGCGCACACGGCGTATACATGAGGGGGATAGATCCTGCATATGAAGACGAGACCACGTCCCTGAGGGAGCATATGAAGGAAGGCAGCCTCGACAGCCTGGCAGCGGATTCAGTCCCTCCCGGCATAATACTGGGACGTGAACTCTCGGGCACGCTCGGCGCATACATCGGCGACGAGGTCAACGTGATATCTCCCGTTCAGGAGATAGGACCGATGGGCATGCTGCCGAGGGTGAGGAAGTTCAGGGTCGTGGGACTCTTCGAGGTCGGCATGTATGAGTATGATACGAACCTCGTCCTCACCTCTCTCCGCGCCGCACAGGAGTTTTTCCGTACGGGCACCTCTGTGACGGGCATCGAGCTCAGAATCGACGACATATACAGTGCTCCGGAGGTGAGGGAGAGGGTGGAGGAAGTGCTCGGTCCTCCCTTCTACGCAAGAGACTGGATGCAGATGAACAGAAACCTGTTCTCGGCACTCAAACTTGAAAAATTCACGATGTTTGTTATACTAACATTAATAATACTCGTTGCCTCGTTCAATATCGTCAGCACCCTCATAATGAACGTCATAGAGAAAGAGAGGGAGATAGCCATACTCAAGGCCATGGGTGCCACAAACCGCTCGATCATGGCAATATTCATATTCCAGGGACTATTCATAGGGTTGGTAGGGACGACCATAGGAGTTGCAGGCGGGTATATCCTCGGATATCTGCTTAACACATATGAGATAATCAAGCTTCCGGCGGATGTCTACTATCTGAGCTCCCTGCCTGTGAAGATGAAGTTGTCGGACTTTGTAGCGGTATCACTGTCCGCCGTATGCATAAGCTTTCTTGCCACCATATATCCTGCATACCAGGCGGCAAGGCTCAACCCGGTCGAACCCTTGAGGTATGAATGAAGAAGGACAGGACGGCGAGATGTTTAAACTCATAAGACGGCTCATCTGCATCTCCGTGATAGCCGTGGCGGCATTTGTCGTAATCGCGTTGCTCAAAGGCGGGGAGCCGTTCAAATGGTTCGGGGAGAAGTCGGAGGAGGCAGGGAAGCTGATTCATGAGAAGAGCGACGAGCTTGCAGAAAAGGCCGATGAGCTCCAGAGGACGAAGAAGAAACTGAAGGAACAGACGGAAAAGGTGAGAGAGATAAAAAAGGAGATAACAGACAGATAGGATGCCGCTTATCAAGACCGTCGGACTCAAGAAGTCATTTTACACACCCGCAGGCGACCTCGAGGTCCTAAGGGGTATCGACCTCGAGATCGAGGAAGGTGAGATGGTTGCAATCGTAGGGGCATCAGGCGTGGGCAAGAGCACGCTCCTTCACATACTCGGCACACTGGACAGACCCACGGAAGGCTCGGTCATGTACGGCGGCGAAGATGTCTTCTCTTTCGACGACACGACTCTCGCCTCGTTCAGAAACAAAAGGATCGGCTTCGTCTTCCAGTTCCATCACCTCCTGCCGGAGTTCACGGCACTCGAGAACGTAATGATGCCCGGACTCATAAACGGACTCGGCCCTTCCGTGATAGAGGAGAAGGCCTCTGCAATACTGAAGGACCTCGGTCTCCGGAACCGCTTGTCCCATCGTCCCGGAGAACTATCCGGGGGAGAGCAGCAGCGTGTTGCAGTGGCTCGTGCCCTCGTCATGGAACCATCGGTTGTGCTTGCTGATGAACCAACAGGAAACCTCGACACGAAGACAGGCAGCGATCTCTTCGGCTTGCTGACGGAAGTCAACGATTCCAGGGGGACGACGTTCGTCATCGTCACACACAACGATGCACTTGCCAGAGAATGCACGAGAATAATCAACATGGTTGACGGAACCATCGTCAGTCCATGACCATGCTTGAAGGTATTCGGGAGGATTTTGATTATTCACAACATTGTGCACTATCTGCACCAACACCAGTCCAAAGGAGGAGAGTATGTTACGTTTTGACGTAAGATGCAACGCCAGGATTCCGGTTATGGTATTGTCCGGTTACAACCCCGGAGATGTGCGTCAGAGGGCCGAGATCAAGAACCTCGGACTCAACGGTGCCTTCCTCAATCCCTTGTCGCAGCTGCCTGAAAAGGAGCTGATCAGACTCAAGGCCCACCTGCCGAACATAGGCGATTTCGAAACCGACGGCATGATACTCAGAAAAGACAAGGACGGTGTCGCCGTAAAGTTCATAAATCTCGACAAGTCTTCAAGACTCACCCTCTGGCAGTACATAAAGGACAACCTCCCCTCGGAAAAGAGGTGCCCCTACTGCAACAGCCGAAACCATGACGATACGGAGAGGTGCTGGAACTGCGGACGAAACGTCGATTTCGGCAGCGAGAAGTTTCTCGCCATACACGAGAAAGAGATCAGGCAGAGGTGGACTGACTACATCGACAAGGCCACGGATGAACTCGTCGAGAGGATTCACGACCTCGAAGAGGCCGTCCTGTCCCGATCGCTCGAAGACGATGAGGCCCTTGCCAGGCTCGAAAGGATCCTGGACGACTTCCTTCAGAAGGCGGAACGCTTTGAGGAGGGGATCGGTGACATCTCGGTCATAAAACAGCACAGGGCACGTTTCCACCAGAGGACAAACCATATATTCTCCAAGGGATACCTGTACAACCGCGCAAGGACGTGGCCGCAAGGCTACCACGGTGACTACAAGACTCTCGAGACAGTATACAGAAACATCCCCCTGTCCGACGGTCTGGGCTACTATCTCGACCTGGCGGCCCTCCGGTCGACGCTCGCAGTCGCCGTCAGGAACAGGATAAGAATGCTGCAGGATATCATCAAGGATGAGTTGAAGCAAAGATCGAGACCGTCCCTCCTGAACATTGCTTGCGGATCATGCAGGGAACTCGTTGAAATCGCCCCCGAGATCATGGAATCCGGAGCCGACATCGTCTGTGTGGACAACGACGAGGACGCACTCTCGTTCTCATACAGCCGTCTCTATCATACGGGCGTCATGCCCCAGGTGGAGTTCAGAAAACACAACGCCCTGAGGATGTTCGACTACGAGTTGACACTGAACGACTTCGGCAAGCGTGACATAATATACAGTGCCGGGTTCTTCGACTATCTGCCGAGCGACTTCCTCGCGAAGATGTTCAACACGCTCTACAGGCTGCTGAAGCCGGGCGGCAAACTGATTGCCCCGTTCAAGGACGTGCGACGCTACAGGCCTCAGGATTACCACTGGCTGACCGACTGGGACGGTTTCCTTCAGCGCAGGGAGGAGGATTTCAGGAAGATACTGGAGGATGCGGGGATACCGGATGCTGCAGTCACGGAGTCAAGGGAAGAGTCGGGAGTGATAATATTCTACACAATCGAAGCCGCAGCCTGATGCCACGGACCGAGAAAGAGACGAAACAAGGCGTGCAGACCCGCGATACGGAACGGGATATAGTTGTCACAGGCATAGGCATCATATCAGCGATCGGCATCGGCAAGGACGCATACTGGAAGGGGCTCGAGCAGGGCAGGCATGGATTCAGAGACATAAGCATCTTCGACACATCCGAATTCAATGTGCATGTAGGGGGCGAGGTACCCGACTTCGACCCTGAACCCTATATCGGCAAGAAAGACCTGCGGATCCTCGACCGGAGCACAAAGCTCGTAACCTCGGCAGCCCGTCTCGCCATAGATGATGCCGGACTGGATATAAACGAAGAAAGCACTCACTACACAGGGGTGTCGGTCGGGACGACCTTCGGAAGCCTTCACAGCATCGCTCAGTTCGACCTGACCGGACTCACGGAGGGGCCGAGGTTCGTCAACCCCTCGCTCTTTCCGAACACCGTGATAAACTCTCCGGCAAGCCAGGTATCCATCCGCTTCAGGATCAAGGGGTTCAACACAACCGTCTCCACGGGTTTCTGTGCCTCTCTCGACGCCGTGGTTTATGCTGCAGACTTCATACGGCTCAGGAGGGTCGAGGCGGTCCTTGCCGGCGGGGTGGAAGAGCTGTGCGAGGAGACCTTCAGGGGGTTCCATACCCTCGGGTTCCTCTCTGGAGCAGACGGCTCCCCGCCGGTCTGCTGTCCCTTTGACGCAAGAAGAAATGGTATAATATTCTCTGAAGGAGCAGCAGTACTGATTCTGGAATCCGGAGAACACGCACTGAGAAGGGGAGCAACCGTACTTGCAAAGGTCTCAGGTTATGGGAATTCCTTCGACCCGGCAGGCTGTAAAGGCCGGGATAATGACAATGGGCTCTGCACGGCCGTCAAACTCGCGCTCAACGAGGCATCTCTCGATCCCGAGGACATCGACTACATATCCGCAAGCGCCAACTCCACGCAGGAACTCGACAGTATGGAGACAGAGGCATTGAAGAAGGTCTTCGGCAAACACGCCTATGCCATACCCGTCAGTTCCATCAAGTCAATGGTGGGTGAGACATTTTCAGCCTCGGGCGCACTCTCGCTCTCTGCAGCCGTCGGCGCCATCAGTAACGGACTCCTGCCTCCCACGATAAACTACTCGGAGAAAGACCCCGAATGCGACCTCGACTATGTGCCCAACAAGGCAAGGAAGAAGAGCATCAGGACGGCGCTGGTGATATCATCGGATCCATACGGGAACAGCACGGCGGTCGTACTTGAAAGACCGTAATTATTCAGCCGCGGACTTACGCAGATGAACGCCGATGAATTTGAACATAAAGAGACCACGGATACAGTTCTCAGGGGCTTTTCTGAAGCTTACAATGAAGCCGGTCTTGGATTTCTCGAGCCTGTTCATGAAAACGCCGTGTATGCCGTGTTGACCGGATACGGCCTGAAAACGGAAAAGCCAACAGATATCCCGGTATTTTTTGGAGGATATATCATCAGGGCAATCAAGGCGGACTCACTTGCAGACGAGAAAGTAATCGTCGAAACGAAAGAAGCACATACTCTTGACTCTGCCGTGAAGGATTCTTGCCGAACTTTGCCGAAAGCCAGAGGTCAGAAGGTTCGCTCTCGGCCATGAGAGGAAAAAAACATCTGCACTGATCGGAGTACATCTATGGCTGAACAAATGAAAAACAGGGTGGTCATAACAGGCATCGGCGTCATATCATCCATAGGAATAGGGAAGGAGGCATTCTGGGACAGCCTCCTCAAAGGGAGGTCCGGCATAACTCCCGTGGAATCCTTTGATACATCCGGACACTTCACACACATGGGCGGCGAAGTGAAGCAATTCGATCCTGAAGAGTTCATACCGAAGGAACGCCTGAACCTCATGAACAGGGCCACCCAGATGGCCCTGGCTGCAACAAGCCTTGCGCTCGAAGACGCGGACTTGACGTCCTCCAAACTATCCGGCTGCAGGGTCGGTGTTTCTCACGGCACAACACTCGGAACCCTTACGACTTCAGAGAAGATCAACGACCTTATAGTCGCCGATGAACCTCCCGGATACGAACTCTTCTACCAGTTGCCTACACACGCTGCATCAGCTATGATATCGCGGACGTTCGGGCTCAACGGTCCCAGCCTCATGTTCTCTACTGCCTGTGCAGCCGGCAACTATGCCATAGCCTATGGTTACGACTTGATAAGGCTGAACCGGTCGGACATCGTCGTGGCAGGGGCCTCTGACCCGATGTCCAGACTCGAGTATACAGGATTCAATCAATTCAAGGCCGTTGCCCCTCAGATGTGTCAGCCCTTCGACAGAAACAGGAAAGGCATGATGCTGGCAGAGGGGGCCGGAATCCTTGTACTGGAATCCCTGGAGAATGCCTTGAGAAGGGGCGCTGAAGTCTATGCCGAGGTAATCGGATACGGTCTCAGCTGTGACGCCCGCCACATGACGACACCATCGGTGGAGGGCATTGCAGAGTGCATGAGAAAGGCCTTGCAAGAGGCCGGAATCTCGGTCGAAGACGTCGACTACATAAGTGCACACGGCACGGGCACGAGGGCGAACGACAAGAACGAGAGCGCCGCAATCAGGGAGGTCTTCGGCCGGCTTGCAAAGAGGATCCCTGTAAGCTCCATAAAGTCCATGCTCGGCCACACCATGGGGGCGGCCTCGGCACTTGAGGCCATCGCCTGTACACTCGCCGTGAAGAACGACATCATCCCGCCGACCATAAACTTCGAGACACCCGATCCCGAATGCGACATCGACTGCGTGCCGAACCAGGCAAGAAGACAGACCGTAAACATCGTCCTGAACAATTCATACGCCTTTGGAGGCAACAACGCCTCCGTGGTCCTGAAAAAATTCACGAAATAAGGAGGAAACCGTATGACGGATGAAAACATTGAAAAGGAGATCATATCGATAATCTCTGACATTTCCGGATTCGACACAGAGGAGATAGCTCCCGAGACGAATCTGCCCGACGACCTCGAGATAGACTCGATCAAGGCGATAGAGCTCACTGTCGCACTCGAGAAAAGGTACAAGATATCGATCAGGGACTCCGACATACCGGAGATCAACACCGTCGGACAAATCATAGACCTGACCAAGAGACTGCTTTCACAGGGGTGACAGGACATGCACGGCACATCGAACAAACACTACGACGTAATAATAATCGGGGCCGGAATAGGCGGTCTCGTATGCGGCTGCTATCTGGCCAAAGCCGGCATGAAGGTGCTGATAGTCGAACAGCATCACAAGCCGGGAGGGTATTGCACTTCGTTCAAGAGGAACGGCTTCACCTTCGACGCCGCCGCTCATTCGTTCGGGAGCTACAGGAAAAATGGAAACATGAGACGTATTATTGAAGGTTTGGACTTAGATAGTCGACTGGAAGTCAAACGATATGATCCTTCAGATATCATTGTCTCGCCAGACTACAAAGTAACCTTTTGGGCTGACACAGACAGGACGGTTCAGGAACTACAACATGCTTTTCCTAAAGAAGCCGAAAACATCAGCAACTTTGTTACAAATCTCATAAACTTCAGGCCTATTGATTTTGCTATATTACGGAAAAAAACATTCAAGGAACTCTTAGACCAGTATTTCCAAAACGACCAACTAAAAGCTATTCTCTCAATACCAGTACTAGGAAACGGCGCACTACCACCATCGTTAATATCTGCTTTTACCGGATCTAAAATATTTACCGAGTTTATACTCGATGGAGGATATTATACCGGAAAGTGTATGCAGACTCTACCGGATACTTTGACCGAGAGGTTCAAGGAACTCGGGGGAACTATCAAAACATCATGTTTGGCGAAAAAGATTGAAGTCAAGAACAATGAAACAAAAGGTGTAGTCTTGAAGGACTTAGGATATATTTCATCCAAGTATGTTGTCTCCAACTCAGATGTCAGGCAAACCTTCTTCGAACTGCTCGGAGATGGAGTGGCCAGAAGAGAAATCTTAAAAAAAATTGATGCCATGGTTCCATCACTGTCTATTTTTACTCTTTATCTTGGAATCAATGATCCGCATGAGTCTCTTCCTGACGCCGGAACCAACGTATGGTTCTTGCCAGATTATAATATTGAAAAATTGTACTTCTCCGCAAAAAACATGACAAGCGACATAAAATATTTTATGATGCGTTTCTCACCGGACAAAAAGACGATTTTGGCTTTTGCAAACGCACCTTTCAGGGACAAAGGATTCTGGCGTAACAACAAGCAAACAATTATCAACAATTTCATTAAGAAGATCGAAGATGTTTTGGTTCCGGGATTATCTTCACGGATTGTATACAAAGATGCTGCAACTCCTTATACAATGTACAGGTATACACTCAACTACAAAGGGGCTGCTTATGGGTGGGCAACATTTCCGTCACAACTATTCACACCGGAGCTCAGAATGATGACCCCGATAAAGGGATTGTTCTTAGCTGGTCACTGGACCACTCATACTCAAGGCATTCCAGGCGTAGCATATTTAGGTTATGATGTGGCCAAGTTGATATTGAAAAAAGAGAAGACTTACAGGAAGTAGCACTTTTCAGATTTCAAAATGCAGAAAAAAGAATATATAGAAAAAAACCTTAATCATTTAACTCAAATTTGGCTCTACAGGGCATGTGCGATGGGCACCGTGCTTTTTATCATTCTGGGAGCAATGGACTATGTCAGCACACCTGAAAACTTTAAAGTGTTTATTCGATACAGAATTGTGATTGCTTCAATACTGTTTGCCATCGCCCTGCTGACAAAAAAACTTGACAGTGCAAAGTTCCAATCTATTCAGTCCATACTGCTATATACCGTTGTTATCTCGTCTGCAATTACTGTAGAGCTTATGATACTACAGTTCGGCGGATACAGATCATCTTATTACGTTGGAATGATTCTGCTCAGCATATGCGTTCTAGGTTTTATTCCTCTTAGTGTTTCGTCCTCTCTGAATTCCGTGTTACTGATATACTCGATATACCTGTTCCCTATAGTGCTCACCGAGAAAGCTATCAATTTTCAGATATTTTTTACGTCTAATGCTTTTATGATATCTGTATTCATTACTGCTCTGGTCTGGAGATACTTGAGTCAAAAAAGCCTCATAAACGAACTCAGCCTTCAATACGACCTCGACAAGGAAAAAAACAAGCTTAAGAAATACTCCCAACACCTCGAAGAAGTCGTCGAGGAACGGACCAGGGACCTCAGGAAATCCGAGGCCATGCTCAAGACCCTCTTTGAGAACGCCAACGACGGCATAGTGATCATGGATGAGAGGGGGGTTGTCGTGGACGTGAATCAACGGGCGTGCGAAATGTACGCCATGGACAAGAAGGGTTTCATCGGCACGGAGATCGAACTCCTCGGCACCGATACGGACAAGAACAGGCTGCTGTGGCGGGAACGACTCGAACGGCTGCTCAACGGAGAGCCCCTGCTGTTCGAGACCGAGCACCGCGGAGAGGACGGCAGCAAGGTCTCCATCGAGATAAGCGCAAAGGCCATACGCATAGACGGCAGGTTGCTTATAGAATCTTTCCACAGGGACCTTACAGAAAAGAAACGGCTTCAGGCACAACTGCTGCACTCGCAGAAGATGGAATCAATAGGAACCCTTGCCGGAGGCATCGCCCACGACTTCAACAACATCCTGACCGCAATCCTCGGCTACGCCGATCTCATCCTGCTGAACGACAAGCTGTCCCCGGAGATCTCCAACAAGGTGAGGGTCATCGAGACATCCGCGAGGCAGGCCTCGCAGATGGTCTCCAAGCTCCTCAGCTTCGCCCGGAGGGGAAATGTCGAGTCCGTCCCGTTTGCAATCAACTCCGTCATCGAGGACACACTGAGCATGGTCTCGAGGCTCGTCCCCAAGAACATAACCATCAGGAAAGAGCTCGACCCTGCCGTCCCCCCTGTCGAGGGCGACGTGAGCCAGATAGAACAGGTCATGATGAACCTGATAATCAATGCAAAGGACGCCATGCCCGACGGAGGAGAGATAAGCATAACCACCAAGCTCGTCGAGATCAAACAGAACAGCCTCGATATCCCGACAACCATCAAGAGCGGTGAATACGTGCATATAACGGTCAGAGACACCGGAACCGGGATAGCAGAGGACCATCTGCCCCACATCTTCGAGCCCTTCTACACCACGAAGGAGAAAGGCAAAGGCACGGGGCTCGGACTTGCAATGGTGTACGGAATCATAAAGGAGCACGGCGGCTACATCACGGTCGACAGCAGGGTGGGTCATGAAACCACTTTCAACATATACCTGCCGGCCTCAAAGAGGGAGTTCTTCAGGGAAAGGGCGGAAGGCGTGAAGCACGTCACAGGAGTGGAGACGATACTCGTCATAGACGACGAGGTCCCCATACTGCAACTGGTCAAGGAGACGCTCTTCCGGAGCGGTTTCAATGTCATAGTATATGACAATCCCCTTCACGGACTCGAGTTCTTCAGGTCGAACATAAAGAAGGTAGACCTTGTGATAACCGACATAGTCATGCCGTCGATGGATGGAGCACAGCTGATCAGGAAGCTGCGGGAACTCAACCCGACCACGAAGATAATAGCGACGACCGGATTCAGTGAAGACGTGGGCAACGTGTGGATAGACGGGTTTCTGAAGAAACCCTTCCAGAGTTCCAAGCTGCTCTCGGTGATCAGAAGCGTCCTCGACCGTGGAAAGGGAAGTCCCTAATCAAGCGTAACCTTTCTCATCCTGCCCTTTCTCAGTATCTTCACCTCGCCGTTGACTATCTCTACTATGGTGGACGGAAGTCCTCCGGGGGTCTGACCGCCGTCTATTATGAGATCCAGTGTCTCTCCAAAGTACTTCAGTACGGCCTGGGCGTCTTCAGCCGGAGACACCCCCGAAGGGTTAGCGCTCGTGGCCGTCACGGGGAAACCGGCCCTTCTGACAAGGGCAAGGGCGAAGGACTCGCCGGGGACCCTGACAGCTACCTTGGCAGTTCCTGCCGTAAGGTAGGTGCTCACGCCTTCTTCGGCCTTCAGTACCATGGTGAGCGGACCCGGCCAGTACTTCTCCATGAGCCTGACGGCTTCTTCAGGAACGTCCCTCGCTATCAGGGGAAGTTGTTCGGAGGAGCCTATCATCACGGGAATGGCCTTCTCAAAGGGCCTTCTCTTGAGCTCATAAAGCCTCATCAGCGCGTCTTCCCTGTCATACTTCGCTCCGAGGGCGTAAAAGGTCTCGGTGGGAAAGGCCACAATCCCCCCGGAAATCAAAACATCTATGGCCTTCCGAACGAGATCCTCCTCATTCTGTCTTGAAAGTCTGAGATACTCCATGGTAGACACCTCCAACGCCGAGCATACGCCGTGAGCAAAAGATCGGTCGATCATCCAATTCTTGAATCAGTCTTCGTGTAAGGGAAATCGTGACCTTTCAGTTTTCTGTTATCAACGAGCAACATCGAGCCGCTTGCCACCCCGAGAAAGCCTGCCACAACATTGCACTTTGCCTGAAACAGAAAGAACACATCCTTGTCCACGTTCATAAGGGTCTCGAAATTGCCCTGTCCCTTGCTGACTACCAGTTCCGACCTCCGGAAGAGCGCCAGAAACTCTTCCGAACACCACTCGAGAATGGTGCCTATGGCATCCGAACCGTTGTCCCTTACCTCGCAAACCTGTTGAAGCCCGACTTCGAGGGCATCTTCTGCAGTAGAGTCGTTTATCACCGGACCTCCCTTTACTACTGCCACAACCTTGTTGCCCCTGTCACGGAGCGTCTCGATCAGTATCCTGTCGAACACTATTTCACCGGCATTGTCGACAAGGTAGAGAACCTCTCCTGCCCTGTCAAGGGCCGCCCTGAAGTCTGTATAGTCGTCCCACACGATCTCACCCTTGAGTGAACGGTCTATCTCGGCCTCGATGTCCACCTCGGTATAAATGCCGAAGTCTATCACGTTACCGGCTATCGCCAGCCGGGAAGCGGTCCAGAGCGGATCCCGGGAGTCGTCGACAAGGGACTTGAGGCTGGGATAGAGCCCGAGGGCCGCGTGGTTATACCTGTGCTTTATCTCCTTGAAGGGATCGCGGCCGAGCATCCTCCTGATTCTCCTGTGAATAAACGTGGTTGTATGCGCAGGAGTCTTCGAGGTATCGGTCCCCCGGACGTCCTCGAGGGTCTCCTTGAGTATCTCCACCTTCAGTGCCTCATCCACCGGCACCTGCGACAGGGCTATGACCACCTGTCTCAGGAAACAGGGAAAACAGTCCAGGTATGTCTTCATCTCTTTCATCCGCCAGATTACCAGAAAAACTCGAGAATAATATGATAGCACATCGGCTCAAGCGCTGGCACAGTCCTTACAGTGTCCCTGGATCTCCAGAACATGCCGCAGGCTCTTGAATCTACGCCTTCTGCATATCTCCTCCTGGAGCCTCTCTATGGCTGGGGAGTAAAACTCTATCACCTTGCCGCAGGAGAGGCAGACCAGGTGGTCGTGATGTCTCCTGCCGTGGATATGCTCGTAGAACGCCTGACGTTCCGTGGTCTTGACCTCATCCACGAGGCCGCACTCCAGAAGAAGCGGCAGTGTCCTGTATATGGAAGCCCTGGAGACCTTCAGTCCTTTCTGCTTGATCTTAAGGTAGAATTCATCGATGTCGAAGTGGTCATCGTGCCTGAACACCTCTTCGAGGATGACCTTCCTTTCCCTCGTCAGTTTTAGGCCCTTCTCCTGCAGGAAGTCTCTGAAGACCGCCTCGTAGTCCTCTCCCTGAGCAGGCGAACGCTCCGGACGCGCCGAGCCCGCCCTTCTGCCGGTCTTTTTCGTTTCCCGTCTCTTTCTCATATACAGGCTCCTATGTTTTACAGCGACACATTCAGTCCCCTGAGCGCAAAGTTCAGCAAGCCGCCGACCAGGAATGCGAGAATAAAGACGATGGCTGTCACTGCAGCTGCAACCTTCATCCCCCTCTCCTTGATTATCATGAAGAAGTTCGCTATACAGGGGACAAACAGGGTGATGGTTACGAGGCTCACGAGCGACTGAAGCGGTGTCAGCTCCCCTGCCGCCGCCATGCTGAAAAGGCCTGCAGCTCCATAGTCCCTCCTGAGAAACCCGAGGAGAAAGAATCCCGTCGTCTTTCCGGGAAGCCCCAGGAACTCCTGGACCAGGGGAGCGGCTCCCCGCTCTATGATGCCGAGCAGGGTGAACTTATCGAGAAAGAAGAGCACGAGTGTTCCGAGAATAAACAGGGGAACCGCCTCTTTAAGATACCACTCGATCCTTCCGACCGTCTTTATCAGCACATTGGACAGTCCCGGCATCCTTATGGGCGGTATCTCGAGGAAGAACTCCGTCTTCTCGCCCGGGACGACCTTTGATGCAAGAAACCCCGCAACGAGCAGGACACCCAGGACCACACCCGCCCACAACATGGTGGCCTTCAGTGAAAGGGAGCCGAGCATTCCGAGGATTACTCCGAGCTGTGCGGAGCATGGCACTGCAAGGGCAAGGAGGAACGTGGCGATTATCCTGTCACGTTTTGTCTCGAGTATCCTCGTGGTCATGACCGCCATGGTTCCGCAGCCGAGGCCGAGTATCATGGGCAGGATGGCCTTGCCGTTGAGACCGATCAGGTTGAAGATCCTGTTGCTCATGATGGCGAGACGCGGCAGGTAGCCGCTGTCCTCGAGGATGGAGAACGCAATGAAGAAAGTCGCCGTAATCGGCAGGACGATCGCAATGGAATAGGTCAATGCCACTGTGACGACACCATACTCCCCAACGAGCATGTCTTGAATAAAAGGCACCGGAATGAGCAGGTCAACGAGTTTCGTCACCATCGGATTGAGATACCTGCCGAATATGACGTTCTCGAGGAAGTCCACCAGGGTGCCTGCTCCAAACACGCCGACAAACTGATACAGCATGTACAACACGATCAGGAAGACCGGAAAGCCCCAGACCGGATCCATGCTCGCTCTCTCCAGGAAGGTGCCGAGCCTCCCTCTGCTTGCCTGAACCCTCGTGAGGACCTCATCAGTGATGCCCTCGACATAACGGTACCTCGTGTCGTGAATGATGGAACCGAGGGGCTTTGGATAGCTAACCTGGCACTCGTCCCTCAGCCTCTCGATCTCCCCTATCACTTCATCGGAAAGCCGGAGTTTCAGCCAGCCCCTCAGGCTCTCGTCCCCTGACAGGATCATCAGGGCTATAGCCCGCTTCGAGATACCGGAGTCCGGAATAAGCTCGGTTATCTTGCCTATATGCTCTTCTATCAGGTCGTCATATACAAGCCCCATCTTCGGTACGACCGCCCTCGGCAGACACTCCTTCAGCTCCTTTATCCCTTTCCTTCTCGGTGCAACCGTGCCGACGACGTCTACCCCGAGCAGTTCCTTCAGCCTCTCCTTGTCGATCCGTACGCCCCTGTCCATGGCTTCATCCTCCATGTTCAGGTCCAGAACGAGGGGCAGGCCCATCTCCGCCAGTTGAAGGGTTATCATCAGCGTCCTCTTCAGGTTCTTCGAGTCCGCCACCTGGATCACGGCGAAAGGCCTCTCGGAAAGCAGGATGTCCCTCGTGACCTTCTCGTCCTCGCTCATGGGGATCAGGTTGTTCACACCCGGCGTATCGATCACGAGGAACCTCTTTCCGTCAATCGTTATGTTGCCCTGCGCGATCTCCACGGTGGTTCCAGGATAGTTGGAGACAGTAACGTATCTGCCGGTAAGCAAGCCAAAGATGACGCTCTTGCCCACGTTCGGATTGCCCACAAGGACTATCCTCGGAATACCTGAAACTATTTCTTCCGTCTTATGACATTCCATCGCCTTCAACCCTGAGGAAAACAAAAGATGACATCCGAGATCGATACCCTCCGACAAACAGTATAAGTCCTTGCAGGACAGCTCCCGTGTTTTTACCGGACGCTAATGATCCGGCACTAAATAACTCCAGGCAGTCCATGCAATCCTCGCCCGCGGGGTTTTCAAGATTGCTATTGAGACTTAATCTCAATTTCATTCTAAATAATATCCGGAGGGAAAGTCAAGGAAAAAGTCCCGAAGGGCCTCCCGGACAGGAAGACCGCGGAAGAAACCGGGCGCTTCCGGGCAAATGGAACGGCCGGACCGGATAAGGAAACAGCCCTCAACGGGGTCACGGCATGCCCCATGGTCAAACACCCGTCGGTGCAGGCCGTCCCTCCGTGTAGCGTCGCAGGGGACGGCCCATACGGCTGAGTCAGTCTCCGTGCAGAAGTGCCCCTACCTCCCTGACCAGCCTCCCGGCGGCCGGCAGCAGTCCCTCAATGTCACGGTCGTCAGGCTGTTTCATATGCGCACAGTCACACTCGTGTGTTACGTCATAGGCAAAGCGCAATGACTCGAGGATGGCAGGATCGAAAACCCCGGTCCGCACGTACTCCCTTTCGAACCTTTCTATGATGTCTGCGTGCGTACGGTCTCCTATATCCCTGATGGAGAACAGGGCCATAAGGCTGTAGATCATTGCATGATACAGCTTTGTGAGCACGTGGAGGTTGCTGATCTTCTCGTTGTAAAGGTATACAGCCTCATCGAGATAGTGCGCCGCCTCTGCCAGTCTCTGCTCCGAAACATCCGACGACATAATTACAGGACTACCACCGAGTCGTCACACCCGAACGGGTTAGGTCTGTACCTGTCAGCCCACCAGTCATTCTCCCACCGGGTGGCGTCTATCAGGTATCTGTAGCAGTATTCTCTACCGGTCTCGAGTTCCATGGTGATGGTGAAGTCACCGTTCTTCAGCCTTTTCATCACGGCACTCCCCTTGTCCCAGTTGTTGAAGTCTCCGACGATGCTGACCTTCCGCGCATCAGGAGCCGCCTCTTTCGGCAGCCTGAAGGTCACCCTGCATACAGGCCGGGTCTTCAGATACTGCTTCTTTATCCCGGTAACCTTCCAGCCCTTGACGGGTTTGGCGGGTTCAGGCCCCGCAGCAGGCTTGGCAGGAGCAGGCTTCGGAGCCGGTTTAGCGCTCCTCGAATCCTTTGTCCCCCTTACAGACGGTTTCTTGCCAGACGAGTTTCCCCTTTGCTTTTTCATGGTCCCTCCTTGGTTGTAGATTCATATTGAAATATTGTGCTACTTATCCCCATATAAAAGCAATACCTCTGTTTTTCATCCACTCACCGGCAGCAATCTTCACCATTTATTCACATTTTCTTCATCCTTTATTCAAAGTCTTCCTATATTCTAAAACCAAGATATGGCTCGCTGTAACTCTCTCCTTTACTTCCTCCCCTTGGCAGCCAGGCGCCCACCTCCCTGGCTGCCCCTTTTTTTGCAGTCATGACAGAGGTCCAGAGCACGACGATCCCGTCTTGACAGCTGCTCTTTTATGTGCTACCTTATCTGTATCGCTGCTTATGCTCCGAAAGGCCGCTTCAACTTTTCTGATGAAAGGAGACTTACGTCTATGGGGACAGGGTCAAAGAGAAACGGTTCATCAGGAGAAACTGTCTACGATGTACTGAAAGAAAAGGGTGTCTCCAGAAGGGATTTCCTGAGGTTCTGTACCATGATGACGGCCACGCTTGCACTTCCTTCGGTCTTCACCTCCCAGATAGCCGAAGCCCTCGAGAAGGCAGAAAAGCCCTACCTCCTGTGGCTCGAGTTTCAGGATTGTGCAGGCGATACCGAGGCATTACTCCGTGCCAGCAAGCCCACCGTGGGGGACATTCTCCTCGACGTACTCTCCCTGGAGTATCACGAGACCATAATGGCTGCTGCAGGCTCTCAGGCGGAGAAATCCCTCCGTGACGTCGTCAGGGGACAGAAGGGCAAGTATATCGTGGTGGTCGAGGGTTCCGTTCCCATGAATGACGGCGGTGTCTACTGCTGCATAGCCGGAAGGAGTGCGAAAGACATAGTCGAAGAGGTCTGTACCGATGCAATGGCCACGATAGCCGTGGGGACATGCGCCGCCTACGGCGGCATACCGGCGGCAAAACCGAACCCCACAGGGGCGGTGAGCGTGCAGGAGGCTGTTCCGGGAATACCGGTGGTGAACCTGCCGGGCTGTCCGGCAAACGTCGAAAACATCACGGCGACGATAGTGCACTTCCTCACATTCGGCTCCCTTCCGCCCCTCGACACCCTCGGCAGGCCCCTCTTCGCCCACGGCAAGAGGATTCATGACAACTGCGAGCGCAGGGCTCACTTCGACGCCGGACAGTTTGTTCGGCAGTGGGGAGACGAAGGACACCGCCAGGGATGGTGCCTGTACGAGATGGGCTGCAAGGGACCAGAGACATTCCAGAACTGTCCCACCGTGAAATACAACGAAGGCACGAGCTGGCCCGTCCAGGCCGGACACGGCTGTATAGGCTGTGCTGAACCGGCCTTCTGGGACAAGATGGCCCCGTTTTACAGGAGACTCCCCTCACCCCCCGGGTTCGGAGTGGAATCCACTGCAGACAAGGTCGGCGCAGGAATGGCCGCCGTGACAGGGGCTGCGCTCGTGGCTCACGGGATCGGCCGGATACTCTCCGGTGGAAAGAAGGAGAAATAACGGTTCATGCTTGATGCATGGATTGATGATACCGCAAACATCCATAGTCCATAACCAGTGGCAGGAGGTGAAGAGCAGATGGCAAAGATAGTCGTTGATCCCGTTACACGGATCGAGGGGCATCTCAGGATCGAGGCAAAGGTGGAAGACGGCAGGGTTACCGATGCATGGTCCTCGAGCACCATGTTCCGAGGCATAGAGATCATCCTCAAGGGCCGTGACCCGAGGGATGCCTGGGCGTTCACCCAGAGGATATGAGGCGTCTGAACAACGGTTCACGCAA
>JAADGG010000044.1:0-830 GCA_013152485.1 Nitrospirota bacterium
TTCTGGTATCCTGTTCTCACACCGCCGTCTCCCTGAAGAAGGCGAAGAAGCACTGGAGCCGGAACGACTTCGAGTGGCTCGCCGGCATGGAAGTCGAGTGCAAGCCCTCTGATGAAGGGTGCAACCAGCTGCACCTCATGAAGGGAGACGCCTGCTACAGGCTGGCAAAGGCTGGCAAGGAACCGCTCAAGCACTTCGAGTGCGCGGCCACCAGCCTCGAGAGAGGAATAAGGGAGACGAGGCAGTGGCGACTCGAGGACCTCGACCTCAACCGTGCCCAGACCTACGAAAACCTCTGCGAGTCCCTTCGGGAACTGCAGTTCATGAAAAAAGGCGTGGAGTCCGAGGAGGTCACACGGAAACTGCGCCTCACGGCAGAGGAGTTTCTCGCCTCGGAACCGGGAAGTGTGGCGGCGGTATACTTCCTCAACAAGGCGAGACTCGTGGGGCTGGCGGATTGCCTGAACAGGCCGGACTCCTGTCCACGGCTCTGTCGGGAGATAGAGTCGATGGTCTCCGACCTCCGCCCTACCGAAGGCTCGTGGCACGAGGTACGAACAGAACCTGGATTACCTTTACAGGCAGGTTCAGACAGAGTACACCCTTGCGGGGTGCCCGTGACGGCCCGCGAGATCTACCGTGTAGTGAGCCGTAAGGAGGTGAGCCCATGGCATACACGCGTGCGTTGAAATACCGGTTTCCGCTCATGTGCGGCGAAGACGTCCTGGAACTGCAACTGCAGCTCAAGAAGCTCGGTCATAATATCGGACAGCCCGACGGCATCTTCGGATCGAGGACAGACGCTGCGGTGCGTGCGTTCCAGGCCTCCC
>JAADGG010000044.1:889-4390 GCA_013152485.1 Nitrospirota bacterium
GCAAGGCCGGCCTCGACAAGGTCCTCAAGTTCCTGTCCGACCTGAGGGAGCCTCATGCCTACAGGGACAGCGTCAAGTGGCACCTCGGCCCCGAAGGCCTGGTCATCGAGTCGGGTCCGCCCGAGACGTTCGGGGGCGAGCCCGTGACGGTCAGGCGGGTCTGGAACGACTTCAGGCCGGCCATAGAGGAATGGGCTGTGAAGTTCGGCGTGCCCGTGGAACTCATCATTGCAACCATATGCACCGAGACGAGGGGGGACCCAGAGGCAGTCAGGGAAGAGCCGGGCTTCGTATCGGATGAGCACACTCCCAACAAGGTGTCTCCCGGCCTCATGCAGACCCTCATCTCAACGGCAAGGGACGTCCTCGGCGACGACTCCATAGACAGGCAGTGGCTGCTCGTGCCGCAGAACTCGATCAGGGCGGGAACGGCCCTCATGGCACGGCAGTGGAAGGCCACTCACCTCGACCCCCCGAAGGTCGCCTGCGCATACAATGCCGGGGGAATCTATTACAACGGCAGCAGGGAGAACCGCTGGAGGATGCGTCAATACCCGATAAACTCGTCGGACCATGCCGACCGCTTCGTCAAGTGGTTCAACGAGTGTTTTGTCATGTTCGAAAAAGACGGCACAACCGCGGCTCCGAGCTTCTTCACGCTCCTGAATGAGAGGACCGGCCGATCCAGCGGCGCAAAAGAGAGTGGAGCAGGGTGAAATGGCAAGTTATCCCGAGGTGATCCTGAACGACCTGCAGGCGGCTAAGAGGAACTTCAACCGCCTCGTCAGGATCGGACTGCTCCTTACCCTCGTCTGTCATTTTTATGTGATCGAACCCTACTTTATTTACAAGGCGGAAGAGAAGGCGGCTTCGGAAGGGCTGAGAGAAGGACAGGCACGGATCAGGGAGCTCTCCGGACAGCTCGCCCCCCTGGAAAAAGCGGTCAAGGATGTCCACACAGCCCTCGAAGACATCAAGGAGAGGATCAGGGCCTTCCCGGATCACCTCCGGGGCATGTTGCCCCTGCTGCAGCGGGAACTCTCCTCGCCGCGTCTGCCCGGGCGGTCCGGACAGGATTATCGGCAGTCGGTCCCGCCGATCGGACAATCTCCCGTGAACGCGCCTTTTGAACGGCCGGGAGCACTGTTGAACATGCCCCGGGAGATCAAAACCTTTGAAGAAGCCGTCCGCTGGTACACGAACCAGTGGTTCGACGGGCTGATCAAGGAGCTCGACGATGATGTCATAAGGCCCGTCATAGAGATCAGGACAGGCTCATCCAACGGCGCCGCGGAGAAACTGTCCGGCCTCTCCGCTGAGGCGGTCCGCAAGGTCCGCCGCTATGTCGAGACCGTCGATCCCGACTTCTGGAGGAGCTACGGCCGAGGCAAGGTCCCAGTGGCCAGGGGGCTCTACGGGGTGGTAAGCGAGTCCTTCGACCCCCTCTACCGCGAGATAGAGGCCCTGTCGAGGGAGATCCGCGAGGACATAAGGAGACGGAAGGAACGGATAGAAGAGATTGAGAAAACACTGGGCCGGTCGAGGGACCTCCTGAAGGAGCTCGAGTCGAGACTCGAGACCCTCGAATCCCCCGTAGGGAGGGTTCCCGTAGGGCTTACGGACTTCATCAAGCTCTACCCCCTCCTGCTCGCCGCTGTCACGGCTGCCACAGCCTTCTATCTACTCAGAAGCAGGAATCTCTATACAGCCCTGCTCGAAGAGTACGAGAAGGGCGGTTCCGCGTTGGACGAAAAAGCGCTGAAATACCTGGCAAGCTGCTGGTATCTGCCGCCTTTCAGGAACATACTGAGTCCCCTGCTGCTCTCGACCGTGGGACTGCTGTTTGCAGGTTTGTTCATCCGTTCCGTCTTTCTCGTAACAGGGGAACCCGGGCTTTTTGCGTCAATAACATCAAGACCGGCCCCCTTGTCAAGAATGGTCTTTATCACCGGTTATGCGCTCGGAGCCCTGGTAATCACAGCGTCTCTCTGGACCATCCTGCGGGTCCTTGCAGGAAAGCGGAATTACCGGGCACGAGGTGGGGACAAACCATGAAGAGAGAGGAGGAGTGTATGCACGGTCAAGATGAACACTTTCCGGTTGGAGAAGTAAGGGGAAGATACCGCATGATGAACGGAGCCTGCGGTTCGGGGAGGAAGAGGCCTGCAAGCAGACGGGCCGCCGTGCTGCTGGCATTGAGCCTCATCCTCTGCTTCGCCGTCGCGGCCGAGGCAGGCATGGTGTACGGACGGGTGTTCGGGGACCCCGGTGTATTCAGGCCGGGCGACACCTTCGTCCTGATGAAGAAGGACAGGGTCGTCAGGGAAGTAAAGACCGACGAGTCAGGCGGATACAGTATCATCATCAAGCCTGGCATCTACAGGGTCCTCTTCAAGGCTGAGGACGGGACTCTCTGGGAGGCATGGATCAAGAGCTTCTCCGTTCCCGCGCGGCAGGACATCCATCTGAAGAGAAAGTGAGGAGGAAGCAGGCAATGGCGGCTGAAAAAAAACAGGACTCAAAAAAGACCGAAGGAGGCAGAGACACGCCTCTAATACTCAGGATAGCGGACACGATCGCAAAGGTGGCGGCTGCGGCGGCTGTCGTTGGAGCAGCCCTGATCGCAAACACATACCAGTCGAAGATGACGGCTGTCACTATACTGAGTCAGAGGGAGCAGGCTGAAAGCGAACTGCGAGCCACCATGTTCAGCAACCTGATAAGTCCAATCGCTGGTCCGAGGAGCGACGGCTCGGAGATACCTGCAGTGCGTGAGAAGCTCCTTGTCGAGCTGCTCGCCCTAAACTTCAACGAACACTTCGAGTTCAAGCCGCTGCTCGAGTTCGTCGACAAGAGGCTTGCAGCTGAAGGAGCCGCGGAAGAGCGCAGGTCCCTGAAATCGATCGCACGGCGCGTGATAGACCGGCAGATCGCCTCGCTCCTCAAGGAAGGATCCCGCGAAGACAGGACCGTCGTCCATCGCCTCCTCTTCACGGACCCGCCCAGGACCGAAGAGCAAAAGAGCTATATCGAGGCATCCGGTGGCAGGCTCTTCGGAACGTTCTTCAGCGGAACGTCCCCTGACGGCAACTGGACCCTGAACCTGACCGCCACCGGGACCGACACGGAACGCGAAGGCGTCAAGATACAGATCAACCTCAAGAGCAACATGTCCGCCCCCGGGAGAGATTACAAGGATATCCCCATGGACTTCACGCTCACCCCTTTCGACTTTCCTCTTACGGACAACACCCTGCTTGCAGACGGAAACCGCTTCGCTGTGGTCCTCGACGACATGAGCGTCGATGAAGAGACCGGGTCAAGGACGGTAATGCTGAGACTCATATGGTTTCCGAAGAACTTTTTTACTCCCCGCGAGCGTCCGATCAACTACGGCGAATTCCGCAGAAAACTCGGGGTCAAGGCGGTCGACGGCAGAGGCGGAAGGGATTGACCGGCCACGTGGGAGCCTCATCAAGGCTCCCTGTCTCACTCCCGCGC
>JAADGG010000009.1 GCA_013152485.1 Nitrospirota bacterium
CGCTCCGGTCATAGAGGTCCCTCTCGATCAGCATGCCGGCGATCGTCTTGCGGAACCTCTCTTTGTAGTTCATCCGGCGCCTGAGCCGGCCTTCGAGGTCGGCGATCCTGACATAGAAGGGTGTGCGGTCGATGAGTTGCGTCCAGTCCTCCTGGCAGGTTTCATTGAAGACCTTGCATCCGGTGAAGCGCTGGTCGCCCTTTACGGGATGGTCGAACCTTCCCGGAAAGCCGTGTATCCTGCAGATGAGGGGCCTGTATTCGTAGATCCTGCAGAGCCCGTCGTAGTTGAGGGGGCACATCAGGTCGAGTCCTTCCTCGCCGTCCTTGTTCTCTTTGAGCTTCTCGAGGTAGGCGCGCCCCTTTCTCATGCTCTCGTCCCTGATCCCTGCAGGCAGCCTGTCGAACCCCTCGAGGAGTCCGAAGTACTCGACCAGGGTATAGTGATAGAAGACGGTCCGGCAGCAGTTGTCCTCGCAGCCGTCACAGCTGAAACCGTAGTGTTCGGCCGACTTCCTGTATGCACCGTCGATCTCACTGTAGATGCTGAAGAGCCTGCCGGTGAAGAATGCCTTGTCGAGCGCCATCACCCGCCGCCTTCCGTATCTCCGCACTCCCCGCAGGGGAAGTACATATTCACAGCCTCGCGGATTCTCTTCAGGGTCTCCTCTTCGGTCCTGCCGTAGGCCGTATAGCCCGGGAGCCTGGCGGTCTCGGCCGCCCAGAGTCCGTCTTCAGTCCTGTACAGAACGACTTCTTTCATGAGGGACGCTCCTTGATTCCTTTATTCTCTCCTCAGCAGGGCGACGGCCATTGCAACGATGCCTTCACCGCGTCCGACGAATCCCATGCCCTCGTTGGTCTTTGCCTTGATGTTCACCACTCCGCAAGGCACGCCGGCGCCTTCAATGGCACGTATCATCTCCGGGATGAACGGTGCAATGCGCGGCTGCTCGGTGACGACGGTCGAGTCGATCCAGGCCACCTCGAGGTCGTTCATCCTCACGATCTCGACGATGTACTTCAGCAGATCGATGCTTGATGCATCCTTCCACTGCGGGTCGGAGTCAGGGAAGTACTTTCCTATGTCGCCGGTGCCGAGGGCCCCGATCAGCGCATCGATGATCGCATGGACGAGCACGTCTCCGTCGGAGTGTCCGAGCAGGCCCTTTTCGAAAGGGATCCTGACACCGCCTATCACGAGGGCCCTTCCGTGAACGAGCCTGTGCGAGTCGTATCCTGTGCCTATGCGCATGCAGCTCAGGCGCGGCCCTTCAGGAAGGCCTCTGCAAGCAGGAGGTCTTCCCGGGTGGTTATCTTGATGTTGGTGTACTCGCCCTCTATCACCTTCACCCTGCCGCCGTGGTGTTCGACCAAGGCGGCATCGTCGGTGAAGTACATGCCGGAGCCCAGCACTCCGGCGTATGCCTGTACCAGTACGCTGCAAGGGAATGCCTGGGGGGTCTGAACAGCGAACAGTTTCTTCCGGTCGAGCGTCCGCCTGACCATGCCGTCGCTGACCTCCTTGATCGTATCCTTGACCGCGACCGCGGTGACCACGCCGTCAAGGTCTTCGAGTGCCGAGATGGTCTTGCGGATCATCTCCGGTGTGACGAGGGGCCGTACACCGTCGTGCACCAGTACGATACAGTTCTTCCGTTCGACAAGGGCGAGCCCGTGAGATACCGACTCCTGCCTCTCCCTGCCCCCCGGCGCGATCTTCTTGACCTTGGTGAACCCGTATCTCTCCACGATCTCGAGCGCCTTCTCCATCTCTTCACTGCGCATCACCGGTATGATCTCGACAATCTCGTCGACCGCCTGGAGCGCGCTGAGCGTTCGGGCTATGACGGGCATCCCCTGCAGGTTCAGGAGGGTCTTTCCACCGCCGAACCTCCTGCCAGACCCCGCAGAGGGGACTATGGCGACAACGGGTTTCATCATCCCCTCTGTAGTCTCAACTCTTCCCTCTCGTGTTCGTCCTTAGGTTTCGAGAAGATCATCCTTCCGGCTGTGGTCTGCAGCACGCTCGTCACGGAGACATCCACCTTCTTTCCTATGAACCTTCTGCCGTTCTCGATGACGACCATCGTTCCGTCATCGAGATAGGCCACACCCTGATTATACTCCTTTCCTTCCTTGAGTACAAATACATTCATCGTCTCTCCAGGAAGGACGACCGGTTTCAGGGTGTTGGCAAGCTCGTTGATGTTGAGGACGGATACCCCCTGCAGCTCGGCAACCTTGTTGAGGTTGAAGTCGTTTGTCATGACCTTTGCATCGAGCATCTTGGCGAGGGCCACGAGCTTTGCATCCACCTCCCTGATGTTCGGAAAGTCTTCTTCCACGATCTTTACGGAGATGGTCGGCATCTTCTGTATCTTGTGCAGGATGTCGAGGCCCCGCCTGCCGCGTGCCCTCTTGTGCGGGTCGGATGAATCCGCTATGTGCTGGAGCTCCTGCAGGATGAACTGGGGGATTATGAATGTCCCCTCGATGAATCCCGTCTCGCAGATGTCGGCTATCCTGCCGTCGATTATGACGCTGGTGTCGAGGATCTTGAGATTGCTCTCCAGCGTCTGTCCCTTGAAGAGCCTGAGGACTCCGGAGACCGTGAGGTTCTTTCCCCTGTTGGCACCCACGAGCAGGCCGCCGTATCCGAGTATGGCGTTCAAGGCAAACGAGAGACTGTTGATCTTGTCGGCAAGTACGGGTGTGAGCGGGATCAGGACAAGCTTTGAAAATAACAGACCAAACAGAAGACCTATGAATGCACCGATGAATCTGCCGGGCTTGACCTTCTGAAGAATGCTGTCTGACAAAAGGGTTATGATCCCCAAGACCATGCCTGATACCGCCCCCCAGTACTCGTAGCCGTACTTGCCGCCCATGAAGAAGCCTCCGGACACAAAGGCAGCAAGTATCAAAAGCTTCATAAGTAACAGCATTACTCACCTCCTCCCCTCGGCCGGCTGTTGCAACAAGCACGGTCTCGTCGGCTTTGACGCCGGCCAATGACTGCTATGGCTTCAGTGCCACGTAAAACTTCCGTCCCCCCCTGTTTATGAACATCACCACCATCTCGTCGGGCTTTATCCCCGAGACGATCTTCTTCCAGTCGTCTATTCCGTATATCCTCTCCCTGTCGATCTCCTGGATCACGTCGCCCTTCTTTATGCCGGCCTCCTGGGCTGCGCTGCCCGGTTCGACGTTGAGGACGACGACACCCTTCTCCGACTGGCTTATTCCGAGCTGCTTCGCGATCGCACCGGTCAGCTCTGTCACGGTGATTCCTGCAAGGGCCTTGACATCGTCGGGCTTCTCCTCCGGCAGTGCAGAGGAGACCTCGGAGAACTCCTTCGGGAGCTCGTCAACGACGATCCTGAGCTTGTTGCGTTTGCTCTCCCGCACGACGGTGACCTCCACCTCTGAGCCGACCTTGCTCTGGGCGACCATGTTTCTGAGGGAGGAGACGCTGGTTACCGCCTTTCCGTCGTATTCGGTGATCACATCCCCCCTCTTTATTCCCGCCCTGTGCGCAGGACTGTCCTTGAAGACCTCGCTCACAAGTGCGCCGGCCGTGGTCTTGAGGCCGAATTTCTCTGCCAGCTCCGGTGTCATGTCCTGAATGGTCACTCCGAGCCAGCCCCTGATCACCTTGCCCTCCTTGCGGAGCTGTTCCATGACACGCCGCACCATGTTGCTCGGGACTGCAAACCCTATGCCCTGGTAACCGCCGCTTCGCGAGAATATGGCGGTGTTTATGCCTACGAGCTCACCCTGGATGTTTACGAGGGGGCCGCCGGAATTGCCCGGGTTTATGGCCGCATCCGTCTGTATGAAGTCTTCGTAGTCGGCTATCCCGACGTTGGCCCTGCCGACGGCGCTGACAATGCCCATCGTCACCGTATGGCTCAGGCCGAAGGGGTTGCCGATCGCGAGCACGAACTCTCCGACCTTCAGCTTCTCGGCATCACCCCATGGAATCGTGGGCAGTCCCTTGACGTTTATCTTTACAAGGGCAATGTCGGTCTTGGGATCGGCCCCGACCACCCTGCCCGTGAGCGTCCTCCTGTCGTAAAGGGTCACCTTTATCTCGTCGGCCTGCTCAACAACGTGATTGTTCGTTATTATATAGCCGTCATCCGAGACGATGACCCCGGAGCCGAGGCTCTGCTCCTTCCACTTCCTCGGAAGTTCCTGAAAGGGGTTTATGAAGTCGAAGAACGGGTCGTTGAAGAGCGAGGGCCTCTCCCTGCGGATGGTCTTCTTGGTGGAGATGTTTACGACCGACGGTGACACCGCCTCGACGATCTCCGCAAAGGCCCTGCTCGTATCCACCACCTTCTTCGACAGTGTCGGGGGGGTGTAGACGCTCCTCTGGGGAACCCTCAGACGCTCGTATATCGAGTAATAGGTGAGCCCGCCGACGAGGAACCCTATAAGTAATGTTAATAGCCCGAAAAGTATCTTCTTTTTCATTACTTTTATTATAATAGTCAGTCTGGGATAAATGCAAAATTCGGAAAAATATCCTGATGCTGTATCGGCAGGAACAGGAAGGAAAAAGGGGAGAGAAATGTCACGAGTATTCAATTTCAGTGCAGGACCGGCCATGCTGCCGGAGGAGGTGCTGGAGCAGGCCTCGGCCGAGATGACGGACTGGCATGGCACCGGCATGTCGGTGATGGAGATGAGTCACCGCGGCAAGGAGTTCTCATCCATTGCGGAGAGGGCGGAGAGTGACCTGAGGGAGATACTCTCTGTTCCCGACGACTACAGGATCCTCTTTCTGCAGGGAGGTGCATCGAGCCAGTTTGCCATGGTTCCCATGAACCTGCTGAGGGGCAGGGACACGGCGGACTACATCAACACGGGCTCGTGGTCCAAGAAGGCCATTGCCGAGGCCGGGCGCTTCTGCAGGGTGAACGTTGCCGCCACGGCCGAGGCGAGCAACTTCACCACGATACCGCCGCGCGAGCAGTGGTCCCTCAATCCCGAGGCCGCCTATGTCCACTACACCCCCAACGAGACGATCGGCGGTGTGGAGTTCCACGGCATACCGGATGTCGGGGCCGTCCCCCTCGTGGCCGACATGTCATCCACCATTCTCTCGCGGCCGGTGGACGTCTCGAGGTTCGGCGTGATATATGCCGGGGCACAGAAGAACATAGGCCCTGCAGGGCTGACCATAGTGATCGTTAGGTCCGACCTGATGGGAGAGGTCCTCCCGGGCACACCAACGATGTTCAACTACGAGGTGCACGCAAAGGCAGGCTCCATGTACAACACGCCTCCCACTTACAGCTGGTACATCGCGGGTCTTGTATTCGCATGGATCAAGCAGAGGGGCGGCCTCGAGGCGATGGCCGAGGTCAACAAGCGGAAGTCCGAAAAGCTCTATGCGTTCATCGACGGCTCGGACTTCTACAGCAATCCGGTCGATCCGGCATGCCGTTCATGGATGAACGTCCCGTTCGTACTGGCCGACCCTGCCCTCGACGGCAAGTTCCTGGAGCTTGCGAAGGAGGCGGGGCTGGTGAACCTCAAGGGACACAGGTCCGTGGGGGGGATGCGTGCAAGCATATACAACGCTATGCCCGAGGAAGGGGTTGATGCATTGATCGGGTTCATGGCCGACTTTGAGAAGAGACATGCCTGAGGTGCGGGCCGTAACGGCAGGGACCTCTTCTGCCTCCGGCTGACCGGAGCTGCCGTGTCGGACGGTCTTCCCCGAAGGAACTATTCCTGAGCATGGACAATAAAAAGTTATAACATAGGAGGAGTTGAGATAATGAAGGTTCTCGTCAGTGACAACATCTCTCCGAAGGGTGTGGAGCTCATGAAGAAGGCCGGCATCCACGTGGATGTCAGGACCGGGATGTCCCCTGAGGAGCTGAAGGCGTGCATAGCTGAATACCACGGTCTCGTCATAAGGAGTGCTACGAAGGTGACGTCTGAGATCATCGAGGCGGCTGCCAGCCTCAAGGTGATCGGCAGGGCCGGTTCGGGCCTCGACAATGTCGACAAGGAGGCTGCCACTAAAAGGGGGATCGTGGTGATGAACACCCCCGGCGGAAACACCATCACGACCGCGGAGCATGCGATCGCGCTGATGTTCGCCCTTGCGAGGAACATCCCGCAGGCCACCCTCTCGATGAAGGAGGGGAAGTGGGAGAAGAAGAAGTTCATGGGGGTGGAGCTCTTCAACAAGACGCTCGGCATCCTCGGGCTCGGTAACATAGGCTCCCAGGTGGCGAGGCGCGCGCACGCATTCGAGATGAACGTGATCGGATACGACCCCTTCCTGAGTGACGAGAAGGCGAGGGAGCTCGGAGTGGAAAAGGTGAGCATAGACGAGCTCTTCAGGCGCTCGGACTTCATAACGATCCATACCCCCCTTACGCCAGAGACCAAGAACCTGGTGAACAGCGAATCGATACAGACCATGAAGGACGGCGTGTACATCATAAACTGTGCAAGGGGCGGCATCGTCAACGAAGGTGACCTTTACGACGCGATACAGTCTGGAAAGGTCGGAGGCGCGGCCCTGGACGTATTCGAGAAGGAGCCGCCCGAGGACTTCAGCCTGATAAGGCTCGACCGCGTCATCTGTACCCCGCACCTCGCCGCATCCACGAGAGAGGCACAGGAGAATGTGGCCATCGCCATCGCCGAGCAGGTGGTCGACTACCTCCTGAACGGCACCATACGCAATGCCGTCAACTTCCCCTCCATTCCCGCCGACCAGCTGCCGAGGCTCAGGCCCTATATCACCCTGTCGGAGGCCCTCGGCAGTTTTGCGGCACAGGTATACGAGGGAGGGATAACAGAGGTGACCGTGGAGTTCAGGGGAGAGGCCGGTGAGATAGACACCACGTCACCATCGCCGCACTGAAGGGACTGCTCACGCCCATCCTGACCGAGACCGTGAACTTCGTAAATGCACCCCTCATAGCCAGGGAGCGCGGTATAGAGGTGAAGGAGATGAAGAGTCCGGACTCGGGTGACTTCCACAACATGCTCGTCATCAAGGTGAGGGCGAACGGGAAGGAGAGCGCGGTCTACGGCACGCTCTACGGCAAGAAGGAGCCGCGCATAATACGCGTCGACAGTTTTCCCGTGGAGATCATTCCCGAGGGCATCATGCTCTACATTCACAACAAGGACCGGCCTGGGGTGATCGGAAACATAGGGACTCTGCTCGGCAAGAACAATATAAACATCGCCCGGATGCACTTCGGACGCGAGTCTGCCGCCGGGATGGCCATATCCGTTGTCAGCGTGGACGCCGAGGTGGATGCCGGGCTGCTTGATGAGATAAGGGAACTGCCGAACATCATATCCGTCAGGCTTATCCGATTGTAAAGATGACCGCTCCGCTCTCAGACCGCCCCCTGAGTCCCAGAGGGTGCATAACTCTCCTGCCCGTATATGCTGAAAGAAAACGGGCACTCGAGTCCCTCTGCATCGACACCATGCGGAGGTGGGGCTACAGGGAGGTGATCACCCCGATATTCGAGTACCTCGACGTGATAGCGCGCGGCGCTGGTGAAGACCTCATAGAGAGCGGCTACAAGCTGACCGACCGCCAGAGCGGCAGGGTCATGATCCTGAGGCCCGACGTGACTCCGCAGATCGCGAGACTTGCGGGCACCGCCCTCCGCAGCATACGCCCGCTGCGTATATGCTATTGCCTGAACGTCTTCAGGTATGAGAAGGTGCACGGCGGCAGGCAGAGAGAGAGCTTCCAGCTCGGCGCCGAGCTCATAGGCATAAGGGAACCCGAAGGAGACGCCGAGATCATCGCCCTCTTCACGGATGTGCTGCGGGCAGCCCGCCTCAAGGACTACAGGATATCCATGGGGCAGCGGGATTTCCTCCGGGGATTCTGGGAAAAGGAGAGGCTTCTTCCCCACATCGGAACCCTCAAGTCCATCTTCGTCCGTAAAGACGCCTCAGGACTCCATGACCTCCACCGGGCGGGGATCCTCACCGAGCAGGAACTCGGACTGTATGAGGAGATCATGTATCTCTACGGAGACGAGGAGATCCTCGGCAAGGCTGAGGGTCTCGTGGACAACCCCGTCTCAGAGGCTGCCCTGAGGAACCTCAGGGAGGTCTACGGCTTCATGAAGACCCACGGGATTCACGGAAACGTCGTGTTCGACCTCTCGGAGGCGATGGGGTTCGATTACCACACGGGGGTCTTTTTCGAGGCGTTTGCCCCCGACGAGGGTGTTTTGATCGGATGCGGCGGCAGGTATGACTCTCTTGTAGGGTCGTTCGGAGAGGATTCGCCGGCAACGGGCTTTTCCATAGACCTCGGAGGCATCCTCGGTGTCTCGAGGATGGCGGTTCCGCGCAGGGTCTCGGTGCTGATAGTCGATCTCACCGCGGGCAAGACACTGGCCTTGAAGCTGGCAAGGGAGCTGCGCAAGAAGGGGTTCGATGCAGTAAGGGATATCATCGAGAGGCCGTTCGAGGGGTCTTTCGAGTATGCAAAACTGAATGAAATCAGCTATGTAATAAAGATAGAGAGAGCAGGGAAGGGGAAAAAACTGTTATCATTACACTGCACGAGACCCGGCAGTGAGGCGAAAGATCCGCACTACGGCGAGATAGCGGCGGTTATAGACAGGCTCGGCAGGTGACGGAGGCTCGATCAACTTAAGGCGTCTACACACAATTCAGTTTCAGGAGGTTTTTACATGTCCAGAGCAGTTGTAATACTCGGAGCCCAGTGGGGTGACGAGGGAAAAGGAAAGATCGTCGATTCGTTGACGGATAAGGCCGATGTGGTTGCGCGCTTTCAGGGTGGCCATAATGCCGGACATACAGTGGTCATCAACAACGAGAAGTTCGTGCTGCACCTCATACCCTCGGGGATTCTGCACAGCGGGAAGCTCTGCCTGATAGGAAACGGAGTGGTCATAAACCCCGAGGCACTGATAGAGGAGATGGAGGGGTTGAAGCAGCGGGGTGTGGATTTGAACGGCAGCCTCAGGATAAGCAAGAGTGCGCACCTCATAATGCCTTACCATATCGCGATAGAGAGGGAGAAGGAGGCCTTAAAGGGCAGCAGGAAGATAGGCACGACCGGCAGGGGCATAGGTCCTGCCTACATGGACAAGATGGCGAGGACAGGCATAAGGGTTGCCGATCTCTACCATCCGGAGGTCTTCAGGGACAAGCTGCAGACGAACCTCAAAGACCTCAACTATGTCCTGGAAAACCTCTACGGAGCAGAGACCTTCGATGCCGAGGACATCTATGCGGAGTACATGGCCTATGCCGAGAAACTCTCCGACTACATAGACGATACGGACATCCTGGTCAACAGGGCGCTTGACGAAGGCAAGAACGTCCTCTTTGAGGGAGCTCAGGGCACACTCCTCGACATAGACCACGGCACGTATCCCTATGTGACCTCGTCCTCTGCCACTGCGGGGGGAGCGTGCACGGGGCTTGGTGTCGGCCCCACGCGCATAGATACGGTGCTCGGCGTGGCAAAGGTGTATACGACGAGGGTGGGAGGAGGTCCGTTCACCACGGAAATTCACGACGCCCTCGGCGAGAAGATAAGAGAGCGCGGAGGCGAGTTCGGCGCCACAACCGGCAGGCCCAGGAGGTGCGGATGGCTGGACATGGTGGTGCTGAGGCATGCGGTGAGGGTGAACGGGCTTGCCGGGCTCGTGCTCACCAAGCTCGACATCCTTGACGGCTTTGATACGATAAAGGTCTGCTTCGCATACCGTTACAGGGGGAAGATCATAGAGGAGTTCCCCAGCGAGCTGCCGGTGCTCGAGGAGTGCGAGCCCGTCTACAGGGAGTTCAAGGGCTGGCATGAGTCCACCCTCGGCATCACTGACCTTTCGGGGTTGCCGGACAATGCCCGTGCATACATAGGGATGATAGAGGAGACACTGGGTGTCAGCGTGGACATAATCTCCACAGGCCAGAAGAGAGAGGATATCATCAGACTCAAAGAACACTTCGGGTGATGACGAGAAGGAGATACAAGCGCTATACAAAGCGGATCGAGACCGAGTTCAGCTCCGGGGAGATGGCCTTCAAGGGCATATCGTCCGACCTCTCCGAGAAGGGACTCTTCATAAGGACCAATCACGGCTTCGTGCCCGGGACCGTCGTTGACATAGACCTATTGCTTCCCGACGGCTCCACCTCGCACCTGAGGGGTGTCGTGAGGCATACGGTGAAGAGCCAGCTGAAGACGGTGAAGAACGGTATGGGCATAGAGATCATCGAGAGTGACGACAATTATACGAGATTTCTCAGGGAAGAGCTCATCGGCATGTCCTCGGACGGTCAAGAGCCTTCCGGTGTCCGGGACATCCAGACCCGGGCGCAGGCAGACGGGGCTGGGATTATCATCAAGGCCTGCCCTGCCTGTGGAACGAAGAACAGGTTCGCCGCTTCCAAGCTCTCCCTCGGGCCGAAATGCGGTAAATGTGGAAGCTCCTTGACCTGATACTTCCCACAAGGTGTCCCTCCTGCAGCAGGCCCTCCAGAAGCCGTGTGCATGCCCCGTTCTGTTCCGACTGCTGGCGCTCCATGGCCCGGGCCGCTGAAACACGGAGATGTACGACATGCGGTATCGCGCTGCCTTCCGATTACTCCTTCAAGTGTGGGGCCTGCATAAAGGAGAGTCCTCACTTCAGGAAGGTGTACGTGTTCGGCGATTACTGCGGGACGCTGAAGACGGCGATCAACCTTCTGAAGTTCGAACGGGTCCGTAGGCTCGCCGCCCCACTCGGGGAGCTCCTCTGTTCTCTCCCGATTCCACGCGTGGACATGCTCCTGCCGGTGCCGCTGAGCAAGAAGAGGCTCATCCAGCGGGGGTTCAACCAGAGCCACCTGCTCTGTCTCGGCCTGTCGAGGAAGCTCTCTGTTCCCCTGGAGCCTGCCCTGCTGATAAGGTCGAAAGACACAGCGCCGCAGAGCACCCTGTCGAGAGAGGTCCGGCTGAGGAATCCGAGAGGCGCTTTCTCGGTCGCAGGCTCCGGCAGGAGGCCCATGCCCCGACGCGTAGTGATCGTCGACGATGTGATGACGACCGGTGCCACGATCAACGAGTGTGCGAGGGTCCTCGTCCGGGCGGGCGTTGAAGAGGTCCATGCAGCCGTCCTTGCCAGGACGAGGCCTGAATGACGTGGTGATCCAGGGCCGGCCGTAGAGGTTGCTTGCTTTTTTTAATTAAAAAAGTTTTTAATAATTATAATTAGTAAAGCGCCTGATTGTAGGGGACCTTTGCAACCTCAGCTGAGGACTGGCAGCAACTGTAATCCTGTGACGCCCCACGTCAGAATCATAAAGCGTGATTCTTGTTGAATAATTCACTGAGGAGGAATAGTCCCCCCGCTGGAGGGGTGAACGTACCGGTGTTGCCGATATGAAAGAGAAGAAGAAACCGAGAAAAGAGATGACCGAAGAGGAGAAGATGGCGCTGCCTCTTTATCCGATCGGGATCGTGGCCGAGCTGATAGGGACCACGGACCAGACACTGCGGCTGTATGAAAAGCACGGACTGATAAAGCCGGCACGGAGAAACAAGAACAGGTACTATTCTGAAAACGACATCAAGTGGCTGAAATGCCTGAGGGAGCTGATCCACATAAAGAAGATCAGCATAGAGGGGATCAAGAAGCTCCTCGAGTATGCTCCGTGCTGGGAGATTACCGACTGTCCCGAGAAGACGAGGGATCTCTGTTCGGCCTACATAGACAAGAGCAAACCCTGCTGGGAACTCAACCGCATGATATGCAACAGTGAACCGGACAGGATATGCGAGGACTGTATCGTCTACATTTCACAGGTGACCCGGAAAGACATGGAGTCCTGATCAGGGTTTCGCACGCTTGAAGTCTATCTTCTCCGGTTTGAACTCCGGGTCTACGAGGTATGCCTCGTCGAAATACTTCATGGCCTCTTCGTACCTGCCGAGTTCATACAGGGCATAGCCCATGAGGTAGTACGCCGCCGGCTCAGGCCTCCTCTGCAGGTAGTCCTTGAGCACGTCGACCGCCTCCTGAAACTTGCCTTCCTTGTAGAGGTAGAGTGCACGGTCGTAAGTGCCGTTGGGCTGGGCGTTAAGAACACCCGGAGTCATTGCAAGCGACAAAGATATAACGATGATGACAATGTACAAGAGCCTTTTCATACCGTCCTCCTTGCTGTTTGTTTACCTTCTATCCGTCCTGCCGAACAGACCCCTCAACAACCTTCTCAGCCTGTTCATGTACTTCCATTCGGGTTCCGTCCCCTTGATGAAATACTCCTCGATGGCGTCTTTCGATTCCTTCAGGACCTGCAGGCCTGTCTCTTTGTCTATGTAGTATTTTACAACATTGTCGGGTTTAATGAAATCCCCTGAGTCGTTTCTCGTTACAGCCCTCATGAAGTTCAGCCATATGGGTGCCGCCACCCTTCCCCCGCTCATCCCTTCTCCGAGGGATACCGGATCGTCGTAACCCACCCACACCCCTGCAAGGAGCTCCGGCGTATAGCCGACGAACCACGCGTCCATGAAGTTGTCCGTCGTGCCGGTCTTTCCGGCTGAGGGCACCTTGAGTCCGGCTGCCCTCCTGCCCGTGCCTCTTTGTATTACATCCTGCAGGATACTGGTTATGATGTAGGCCACCTCCGGTGACGTCACTACTTGCCCCTCCGGGATGTTGAACTCGAGGACGCGGCCGTCGGAGGAGACCACCTGCTTTATGGCTATGGGGTTCATCCTGACCCCCCTGTTTGCAAAGACAGTATAGCACATCGTGAGCTGCAACGGAGAAACCGTCAGCGAGCCGAGAGAGAGGCTGAGGTCGTAAGGGATGTCGCCCTTGAAACCGCAGTCCTTGGCGAACGAGACCAGGTCTTCCACGCCTATGGACTCCGCGAGCCTGACAGTGGCCACATTGAGCGACCGGACGAGAGCCTCGCGCAGCCTTACCGGACCGGCGTACTTCCTGTCGTAGTTTACCGGGGTCCACTGCCCGCCGTCACCTGTTGGATAACTTACGGGTTCATCATCGATTATGGTTGCCGGGGTCATTCCCTGTTGCAGTGCAAGTGCGTATACGATCGGCTTGAATGCCGACCCGGCCTGCCTCCTTGCATTAACGGCGCGGTTGAACTGGCTCTTCCTGAAATCGTATCCCCCTGCCATGGCCTCGATGTATCCCGTCTCCGGCTGTACGGCGATCAGCGCCCCCTGGACGAGCGGTTCCTGTTCGAGCGATACATAGGCGATCCCATCCTTGATCTTTATCAGCTTTACGAGGATCATGTCCCCGGCAGAGAGGAGCTCCTTGAGGCTGAAGCGTTTCCGGTAGTGGGACGTGTTCTTCTTCGGGTTGAAGACCTTTCTCGCCCAAAGGGCGTCCTCCAGGCGGAGCACCGCATATGCGCCGTTGACCTTCAGGATCGCCCTGTCACGGTATACCCTGAGGACCGTCGCCCTGAGCAACTCCCCCTTCAGGGAGGCCAGCACGTCCGCCTTCGCAGCAGAGGCGAGCTCTTTCTGTACGTTCAGCCCTTCGACGTGTCCGACCACACCGCGCCAGCCCCTCTGTTTGTCCACTGCCTCGAGTCCTTCCCTGAGCGCCCTCCTTGCCTGGATCTGGGCCCACCTCCTCAAGGTGGTGTAAACGTGGAGTCCTCCCTTGTATACCATCTCCGTGCCATACTCTTCTTCGAGGTAATTGCGTACATAACTCAGGAAATACCCGTACCCCTCTTTCATGGCGCCTGCATTCAGAAGCCTCAATCCCTTTCTCGCAGCCTCTATACGCTCGGAGGGTCTCAGAAAGCCCTCCTTCTCCATCCGCATCAGGACGATCTTCATGCGGTCTTCGGCACGCTTTATATCCTTGTACGGAGAGTAGTACGAAGGGGACTTGAGCAACCCGGCAAGCATGGCGGCCTCCGTGAGGTCCAGCTTCCTGACCGGCTTTCCGAAATAGACCCTCGAGGCCATCTCGACACCGTATGCGCCTTCACCGAAATACGCCCTGTTCAGATAGAGCTCGAGGATCTCCTCTTTCGAGAGCTCACGCTCTATTCGTATTGCCAGTATCGCCTCCCGGACCTTGCGCCTCAGGGTCTTTTCGTGAGAGAGGTAGAGTATCTTGGCGAGCTGCTGTGTGATGGTGCTGCCCCCCTCCTTGAACCTCCGGTGGATGATATCCTTGCCCAGGGCGCGGAGAAGGGCGAAGTAGTCGAGCCCCCTGTGCTCGAAAAACCTCGAGTCCTCTGTCGCGATCACTGCATAGACGAGGTGCTGCGGGATCTCCTTTATGCTCACATACCTGCCCCTTTCGATCTTGAACTCACCTATGAGCACGTTGTCGTCGGCGTAGACCTTTGTAGCAACAGGAGGCTTGTATGACTTCAACTGTTCGACCGAAGGCAGGTCCTTGAGGATGAAGAGGTAGAAAGCCCCCGCCGACAGTATGAAGAAAACGAGCAAGACTTTGATGACGGTCCGTATCTTCACGGCTATCTATAATAACCCAAAACCGCTGACAAGGTGTGACGCCGGAAGATTTCCGTGTTTTCAGGAGCCGGGGCAGGGATGAGTGCGCGTTTCGGGAGGTGCCGTCGGTCCTGCGTTTCCCCGGGCGCTGATTTGACGAAAAAAGCGATGACCCTGTAAAATCAAGCATGGGAGCGGATGGGGCTCTGGTGTCCCCCTCGGACTTCAAATCCGGTGTTCCCTGCCAAAAGCGGGGAAGGTGGGTTCGATTCCCACACGCTCCCGCCAATCCCTGCCTTGGTCCAGGCGGCATGTCCCATCCCTCGATATCCGGCTGAGGCCGTGATCCCCGGCTCTTCCCGTCAGCACGTACGTCCCGTGCTCCAGTGAGGGCATGCGGCGTCGACCTGGTGCCGACATGTCGGGCAGCCTTAAAGTTTTCGGCGGTTCCGTCCGATAATATCATCAGAGAGCGCCTTTCGGGCCGATTAATTTTGATAGTATTTCAAGGCAATCTGTACTATAATATACCTGACGTGATGCAGCTGCTCTGATCCGGCAATGGATGCGGCGCAGACGTGTTGCAGGACCACATGTGATACCACTGACGGAGTCTCATCGCCTGGGGGCAGGAGGGTATATATTTTACTGAATTGAAATGCCAGAGGGGGCACTTCAATGTCGTCTTACAACCAGTCGGATTCTTCGGTGGGCATAACGCATCCGCTGAGTGCTTATGTCCCGGCCGAACACCTTCACAGCGATGATCTTTTCTCTCACACCGTGACCGGATGCACCGAGCAACAGATCGTGGTCGTCGGCAAGGACTTGAAGGTGAGATACATGAATCACGCCGCAAGGGCAGCCGCGGGTCTCCGGGACGACGACACCGGTCCCTACTACTGCTACCGCGTAACTCACCACAGGGACAAGCCCTGTGATACGCTCGGTGAATCGTGCCCGGTGAAGGAGGTCTTCAGGACGGGCAGACCCGTCATAGAGCACCATGAATACTTCGACGGCAAGAACAAGGAATCCCTTCTTGAAATCTACGCATTTCCCATATTCGACGAGAACGGAGAAGTCTCGGAGGTGACCGAGCTCATAAGAGAGGTGACCAAGAAGGAACTGGCGAAGAAGGTTCAGTTCTCCGAGGAGCGGTTCCGCAGCCTTGTGGAGTCCACGCCCGATGCAATCATTACGGCGGATTCCAACGGCATAGCCGTTTCATGCAACAGTGCCGTGAAGAAGATCTTCGGCTACACCCCGGGGGAGCTTTCGGGCAAACCCGTAACCATGATAATCCCGGAGAGGTTCCACGAGAAACACGCCGAGGGGATTAGAATGGTGCGTGAGGGCCGCAAGCCGATGCTTGCCGGCAAGACGATAGAGCTCGTCGCCCTGAAGAAGGATGGTACGGAATTTCCCGTGGAACTCTCACTCTCTGCATGGCGTTCGAAGGGGGAGACATACTTTACCGCCATTATAAGGGACATAACCATCCGGAAGAGCTACGAGGCATCCCTCCTGGAGGAGAAGCAGCGCCTCGAACTGACACAGAAAGAGCTCATGAAAAAGCATGAAGAACTGAACGCCCTCTTCAGACACGTCGAGATCGCAAAGAAGGAGTGGGAGCGTACGGCGGACTGCCTGGATGACATGATCATACTCGCAGACAGTGAAGGCAATATAAAGAGGTGCAACAAGAGTGTCAAGGAGTTCACCGGGCTGTCCTATGAAGAACTCCTCGGAAGAAACTGGGAAGGCCTGCTGAGCGAGTACGGGATCGAGGCCTATACGCTCTACCGGCACAGTGTGGAGCTGAGACACAAACCCACGGACAGGTACTTTGTCTTGAAGTTCTATCCGTTCCAGGCCCTGAACAGTTACGAGGACCCCGGCATCGTTATAACCATCCACGATTTCACCGAGCTGAAACGTGCGGCAGAGAGCCTCGAGAAGAAGAACCGCGAGATAGACGAAAACAGGAGGAAGCTCCAGGCCGCTCTCGATGAGATCTCCGCCCTGATACAGAAGGTTGCGCATGAGAAGGATTTCAGCATCAGGTTCTCCAATCCCAACCTGAAAACATGTTACGAGGAGATGGAGTGTACGGTGAAAGACTGCCGGTGTCATGGACAGGAGGCCACGAGGTGCTGGCGGATCGTGGGTACGGAGTGTGAAGGCGAGGTGCAGGGATTCTTTGCGAAAAAGTACGGTGACTGTAAGCACTGTCCTGTTTTCAAGTGCGCAACGGCAGACCCGATATACGTTATCGGCGAGCACTTCAACAACATGATGCACATACTGGAGTCACAGAACAGGGAGCTGGAGACGGCATACACTGAACTGAAGGCTACCCAGACGAAGATCCTCCAGCAGGAGAAGATGGCCTCCATCGGACAGCTTGCCGCAGGCGTGGCACACGAGATAAACAATCCCATAGGTTTTATATCGAGCAACCTCGGCACGCTCGACAAGTATGTGGGCAAACTCACGGAGTTCATAGAGTTTCAGGCCCAGCTCATCTCATCCGTCGACTCGGAGGATTTCGGTGCGGTGCTCGGTGAGAAACGGCGGAAACTCAAACTCGACTACGTAATACCGGACATAAAGGCCCTCATCGAGGAGTCACTCGACGGCGCCGACAGGGTGAGGAAGATAGTCCAGGACCTCAAGAGCTTCTCCAGGGTGGACGAGGCCGAGTACAAGCATGCCGACATAAACGAGTGCATCGAGAGTACGATCAACATCGTCTGGAACGAACTCAAGTACAAGGCCGTGCTGAAGAAGGAGTTCGGGGAACTTCCTCTCACCAAGTGTTATCCGCAGCAGCTGAACCAGGTGTTCATGAACCTCCTGGTCAATGCGGCCCATGCCATAGAGAAACAGGGGGAGATAACCATAAATACGCGTCATGAAGACGACTCGATCTTCGTTGCAATCTCGGACACGGGTGTCGGGATCCCGGAGGAGAATCTCAGCAGGATATTCGATCCGTTCTTCACGACGAAGGAGATAGGCAAGGGCACCGGGCTGGGGTTGAGCATAACATACGATATCGTAAAGAAGCACAACGGTGACATCTCCGTACACAGCGAGCCGGGAAAGGGAACGACGTTTACCGTGAGGATACCGGTTGTGGATGGAAGGTGATGCCATGGACGAGGGAGTGAGGATACTGTGTGTCGATGACGAAAGGAACGTGCTCAGGGCCATCGAGAGACTCTTTCTGGACGATGACTACGAGATCATCACCGCTGCCTCTGGAGACGAGGGACTCGAAATACTCGGCAGCCGTTCCCCGATCCAGATAGTCTTGTCCGACTACAGGATGCCGGGGATGAACGGTGTCGATTTCCTCAAGACCGTCTGTGAGCACTGGCCCGATACGGTCAGGATCGTACTCTCCGGTTATGCCGACACCGCGGCGGTGGTCTCGGCCATAAACGAGGGCCGTATCTACAAGTTCATTCCGAAGCCCTGGAACGACGACGAGCTGAAGGTCACCATAGCCAATGCCATCGAGCGGTACAGGCTTCATGAGAGGAATTCGGAGCTCACCAGGGAGCTGAAGAAGAAGAACGAGGAGCTGCAGAGGATGAACGACAATCTCGAGAGGCTCGTTGCGGAGAGGACCTCGGAGCTGATCTTCCGGAACAGGGCCCTGACCCATTCACAGAACATCCTCGACTCGCTTCCTGTCGCCGTGCTCGGCATAGACACCGACGGCCTGATAGTGCAGTGCAACGAGATGGGGAAGAGAAGGTTCGGAAACCCCGGAGGCACGATACTGGGAATGGACAGGGCGGCCGTGCTGTCGGAAGAGATAAACAGACTTATAGACGGAGCCGTAAGGGCGGGTTCCGACTCGGGCAATATCCTGATAGACGAGAACACCATGCTCAGATACGCAACGATGAAAGGTCCGGACGGGCAGGAGGGAATGGTCCTGGTCTTCACTGAGGAGTGCAGGGATGGCTGATACGGTGCTGCTGGTCGATGACGAGGAGTATGTACTCAATTCCATCGAGCGGCTCCTCGCCTGCCATGACGGCATCAGGGTGTTCAGGGCCGCATCTGGAGCCGATGCCCTGAAGCTGATAGAAGAGGAGTCCGTGGCCGTGATCGTCTCCGACAACATGATGCCGGGAATGAAAGGCACGGAGCTGCTCTCGAGGGTAAAGACGGTGTCGCCCGATACGGTGAGGATACTCCTGACGGCCTATGCCGACTTCCCGACCGCCATCGAGGCCATAAACAGCGGAGAGGTCTTCAGGTTCATCGTCAAGCCCTGGGATGACGGCCTTCTGGTCAGGACCGTGCAGGAGGCTGCCGGCCGCCATCACCTCATCCGCTCTCTCAGGGTGAAAGACAAGGCCATACTACTCTCCCTCGCCCAGACGATAGAACTCAAGGACCCTTACACGAGAGGACACTGCGAGAGGGTGGCCGGCTATGCCCTCATGATAGCGGAAGCCCTCGATCTTCCCGAGGCGTCGAAGAAGGACATCGAATACGGCAGCTGGCTTCATGACTGCGGTAAGGTGGGCATACCGGAACGGATACTCAACAACAAGTGCAGGATCGACGAGGAAGACTTCGAGGTCGTAAAGAGACACCCGCTTTGGGGGGCTGACGTGGCGAGACAGGCTCAGCTGTCCGAGGTGATCGTGAACATCATCCTGTATCACCACGAGAAGTTCAACGGCAAGGGCTATCCGTCCGCTATCATGGGAGAGCAGATCCCTGTCGAGGCGAGGATAGTGGCCGTGGCCGACGTGTTCGACGCCCTTACGACCGACAGGCCTTACAGGGCCGGGCTCAGCAAGGAGGAGGCCGTAGAGATAATCTCGTCCCTGAAGGGCGAGAGCCTCGATCCTGATATCGTCAACGTCTTTCTTTCTGAACTAAACCGCCGGTCCGATGAAGGCCGCCGGGTCGCGGAGGCGGGGCTGCATGAAGAGCGTTGAGACTGGCACGACCGTAAAGGTACTCGTGGTCGACGACGAGGAGAATATACTGAGGGCCATCAGCCGGCTGTTGATGGACGAGGACCTCGATGTCATGACCGCAACTTCGGGTGAGGAGGCGCTGAGGATTCTCGGTTCCAACCGGGATGTGGGACTCATAGTGTCCGACCAGCGCATGCCCGGCCTCACGGGCGTGGACTTCCTGGAGAAGGCCCGGGAGATAGCCCCTGACACGATAAGGATCATGCTCACCGGGTATGCTGACGTGAACGCGGCCATAGATGCCATCAACAGGGGAGGCGCTTACAGATACGTGGCAAAGCCGTGGAAGGACGAGGAACTGGTGCAGATCATAAGAGAGGCCGCACAGAGGTTCTGCCTGATACAGGAAAACAGGCGGCTGTCGGAGATGCTGAGGCAGAAGAACGAAGAACTTCGGAACTGGAATGCCCAGCTTGAGTTCTTCGTGCAGAAGCAGACGAGGGAGATACAGAAGAACAACGAGGAGCTGCAGCTGCTGAACAAAAGGCTGAAGCAGAACTTCCAGAACTCGATCATAGCCTTTTCAGGTCTCATAGAACTCCGCGACAGTGCAGTCAGGAACCATTCGAGAAACGTTGCCGAGGTCTCCAGGAAGGCGGCAGAGTCCCTCGGCTTGCCGGGTGCCGAGATCGAGACGATTACCGTGGCGTCTCTGCTTCATGACATCGGAAAGATCGGCATCCCGGATGTGCTTCTCCGGAAGGAACTCGGGGGCATGAGTCCCGAGGAACTGAAGGAGTACAGGCTCCATCCCGTAAGGGGGCAGGCCGCCATAGACTCCATAGAGGACCTGAGAGAGGCCGGCATACTCATAAGGCACCATCACGAATCGTACGACGGAAGCGGGTTCCCCGACAGGCTGAGGGGGGACAGGATCCCGCTCGGCTCGAGGATCATAGGCATGGCTGACGCCGTCGACAAGGCGATCGGCAGCCTCTACGGTGACAATGCGATACAGGTGGCGCTCAAGAGTGTCAAGGACGGTTTGGGCAGCAGGTTCGATCCCGCTCTGTACAGACACATCAAGGCATCGGCAGAAGAGACATACGCCGAAGTCATGATCAAGACCGACGTAGTCGAGCTCGAGCTCCATCCCGACAACCTGCAGGCCGGCATGATCATCTCCCGGGATGTATACAGCGGCACGGGACTGCTGCTTCTGAGCAAGGGGTTGCGGCTCAACGAAAAGAACATTCAGGCCATAAGGCGTTACTACCGGATAGATCCGTCCAGAAGCGGGGTCTTCGTAATGGTGAAGAGGTAGTCCATGATCGAATTCGACAGGACCGAGAAGAGGATGGTGCTGAAACTGGTGTTCTACGGCCCTGCCCTTTCGGGGAAGACAACCAACCTGCTGAGGCTTCACGATCTCCTTTCCCGGGAGGGCAGGGGAGAGCTGATGGTCCTGGATACAAGGGACGACCGGACGATCTTCTTCGACCTCCTTCCGTTTTTCCTTGTCACACCGGGGGGGTTGAAGATAAAGGTGAAGGTGTATACGGTTCCCGGCCAGGTGAAACACGATGCGACCAGAAAGGCCGTGCTCCAGAGGGCGGACGGTGTGGCCTTCATTGCGGACTCTCGCGTGTCGGAGGTGGCCAACAATTATTCGAGCTTCGAAAACCTGGAGAAGAATCTCGCCTTTGTCGGCATAGACATCGAACGGATTCCCCTGGTGATCCAGTTCAACAAGAGGGACCTGAGTGACATAGTGCCTGAGGCCGACATAGAACGTGTGTGGCGGCCCACCGGCATACCGGTCTTCATGGCTTCGGCCCTCGAGGGCTGGGGTGTCGTCGAGACCTTCAGCAGGCTGGTCGAGCTTACCTACGACTCGATAGACGGGAAGTGCGGCCTCAGCGAGGGATACGGTCTCGACAGGGAGGACTTTGTCGGCCGGCTCACGAAGAGAGTGCAGGGTTCGTGAGAGGCGTTTCAGTACGCTGGAAGAGGTGAGCATACATGAAGGAAGGCCGCGAGACGACAGGAGGCATCGAATACGTGGTGGGTGCCGAGAAAGGGATCCGCGAGATAGTCAGAGATGAGGATGTGATGCCGCTTCTCGAGAGCGCCCTCAGTGCAGGTGCATCACGGGTTGAGGTGACGGACTCGAGGGGCGGGACTCTTTGGGCCTGCGGCGCTTCTTCAGGCAATAATGACTCCGCGACGGTGGAGAGGAGGCCGGTCTTCCTCGAGGGTGAGCCGGCCGGCAGCCTCGTGGTCGAAGCCTCCCCGGGCTCGCAACTGCGTCTCAACGACCTGGCGGGCCTGCTGTGTGCGGCGCTGAACAAGATAATAACCAACAGCCTGAAGAGGATGCTGACGACAGAGATACACACCTCTGTGGTCAACCGTACCTACGAGGAACTGCTCGAGACGAACAAGAGGCTGCGTGCTTCCGAGTCGCGATACCGCGAGCTTGCGGAAAACCTGGACAGGAAGGTGCAGGAGCGCACGGAAGAGCTGAAGCGGATGCATACGAGGCTCATCCAGCAGGAGAAGGCGGCGTCCATAGGACTGCTTGCAGCAGGCGTGGCCCATGAGATAAACAACCCCATAGGCTTTATATCCAGCAATCTCAATACGCTGAAGAGGTACATATCCAGGTTCACCGAGATGATGGACTTCTACCGTGCCGCCATAGAAGAGGCCGACAAGGCCGGAGGCGGCATCACCGAGGCAGCGTGCAGGAAGTGGAGCGACCTGAAGCTCGACTTCATAGTGCGTGACGTGGAAGAACTCATAAGCCAGAGTCTGGACGGGGCCGAAAGGGTGAGGAAGATCGTCTCCGACCTGAAGGGGTTCTCGCACGTGGATGACAGCAAGGAGGACATAGTCGACCTGAATACGGAGATAGAGAGGACGTTCAACGTGCTTGTGCACGAGATACCGGAGGACGCCGAGATCGTGAAGGAGTTCGGATCTCTGCCCGGGTTCCTCTGTAATCCGGCCATGATCTGCCAGGTCTTCCTCAACATCATCCTCAACTCACTGCAGGCGAGGAGGCAGGGGCTGAAACTCCATGTGAGCACGAAACACGTTGACGGTAATATAACGGTCGCGTTCTCCGACAATGGTCCCGGCATCCCCGAAGAGGTGAGAAACAGGATATTCGAGCCGTTCTTCACCACCAAGGACGTAGGTGCCGGTACCGGACTGGGCCTGACCGTCACCCTCGACATAGTGACCGCATACGGCGGTGACATAGAGGTCACGAGCTGCCCGGGCAAGGGCACGACCTTCGTCATAAGGCTCCCGGCGGAGAGGAGGGAGCATGTCAAGGTACGCTGAACTCTTCAAGTCCATAACTCCAGGGGCGGCTGCGCCGGTCGAACCTCCGCCGGACGGCGGTGACGGCGGTGAGGTCTTCACCCTCCTCTTTGTCGATGACGAGCAGGAGGTGCTCAACTCGCTCAAGAGGATATTCCTTGATGAGAACTACCGGATTCTGACGGCCACATCCGTCGAGGAGGCCGTCGATGTCATGGAGCACGAGAAGGTCCACCTCGTCGTCTCCGATCACCGGATGCCCAAGGTGACGGGGGCCGAGTTCCTTGGAGAAGTGAAGCAGCGGTGGCCCGATACGATCAGGATCATGCTTACAGGCCATGCAGACATACAGTCCGTGATGGGGGCGGTAAACGACGGGGCTGTCTACAAGTTCATCACAAAGCCGTGGAACGACGAGGACCTGCGTCTTACGGTCAGCCTAGCGCTGCAGCAGTACGTGCTCATACAGGAAAACAGGAGGCTGAAAGAGCTCACAAAGGAGCAGCAGCACAGGATCAGGAACTATTCGGCCCACTTCAACGAAAACCGCGGGATTATGGGAGACATACTGGTCAAGTCAGGGACGATCAGGAAGGCTGACCTCGACAGGGCCCTTCGGGAGAAGGTCGAGGGGGAATTCCTGGGGGAGACGCTGGTGAGGCTCGGCCTGACCACCGAGTCTAAGATAGTGAGGGCGCTTCAGGAACACCTGAACCTCGAGTACATCGACCTGAGCGAGGTGCCCCTGAGTCCGGCCGTCGTTGGCTTCCTGCCGAGGGACCTGTGCGAGAGGAACAGGCTGATACCGGTGAAGCTCTCCGGCAAACAGATCACTATAGCCATGGCCGATCCCTCCGACATATTCAAGTGCGACAACATAGCACTGATGACCGGTCTCAAAGTGGTGCCGCTTGTCGCAAAGAGCTCCGACATCATGTTCCATCTCGACAAGGTCTACGGCGGCGCTTCCCCCGATACTGCAGTGGATATCGACGGAATCCCTTCGATCGAGCCGCTGGACGAGATAGACATCATAATAGAGGAGGATGAACCGGAGTTCAACGTGCAGGAGCTCATCGGCTCTTCCGAGGTGCCGCCCGTCATAAGGATCGTCAATGCGATCATATCCGAGGCCATACGCTACAAGGCCAGTGACATACACGTGGAGCCGAAGACGAAATACTCCGTGATACGTTACCGTATCGACGGTATGCTGCACAACAAGATCAAGATACCGTCCGACCTCCACCCCGCCACCATATCGAGAATCAAGATCCTTGCCAAGATGGACATAGCCGAGAGGCGCAAGCCTCAGGACGGCAGGATAACGGTGAAGTCAGGCACGAGGATCGTCGACATAAGGGTCTCCACGATGCCCACCATAAACGGTGAGAAGGTGGTCATGAGGATCCTGGACAAGAATGCAGCCATAAAGAGGCTGAACGAGCTGGGCGTCTCTCCGGCAGACCTCGAAAAGCTCTATGCCCTGATCAAGAAGCCCCAGGGGATAATCATCTCCACCGGCCCGACCGGCAGCGGCAAGACCACCATGCTCTACTCCATACTTAACGAGATGCTCCAGAGCACGAAGAACTTCGAGACCATCGAGGACCCCGTGGAGTACTTCCTCGAGGAGGCAAGTCAGGTTTACGTGAAAGAGAAGATAGGCCTCTCCTTCGCCTCTGTGCTGCGTGCCACCCTGAGGCAGGACCCCGACGTGATCCTGGTCGGCGAGATCCGGGACTACGAGACCGCTGACGTGGCCTTCAAGGCGGCCCTGACCGGTCACATGGTTCTGACCACGCTGCATACGAACAATTCGGTGGCTTCGGTCACCCGCCTGATAGATATGGGGGTCAAGCCCTACCTCATAGCCTCCGCCCTCGAGGGCATACTGGCCCAGAGGCTCGTCAGGAAGGTCTGCAGGTACTGCAGGCAGGAATCCCCTCCCGAGCTGGAACTCATGAAGCTGCTCAAGATACCGCCGGGAGCCCTCGGCGACAGGACTTACAAGGGGACGGGATGCGAGAGGTGTAATCACACCGGTTACCTGGGAAGGACCGGCATATTCGAGGTCTTCATAATGAACGACGACTTCAGGCACTTCATAAGCAGCACGTATAAGGAGGCGGAGCTCCTGAACATGGCCCGTTCAACAGGGATGAAGACCCTCATCGAAGACGGCATCGACAAGGTCAGGCAGGGAGAGACCACCCTCGAGG
>JAADGG010000007.1 GCA_013152485.1 Nitrospirota bacterium
ATTACACCGGCAATAAAAGACCTTGAGCCATGGTTAAGAGGTTGCAGGAAGCGATCGAGCCTTTTCAGCTTTGTATCCAGGCAGCAGTTTGTCATACCGGACTTGATCCGGCATTATGAAAGGGTTGCAGCGCTTAATCGCCGAAGCAAAACAATATGGCTAAAATTCAAAGACCTCGCTGAGGACTTCTTCTAAGCAGCTCTTTCAGTCTGTTTTCCTCCATCGGGCAACTCCCCCACCGAGATGAGACCGTAAACACGCGCCTTAAGATCACGGTCGAAATCTATGTCTTGTGCCCTTCACGTTCTTCCTCGTTTTCCTTCTCTTCCGTCTTTATGCTCAGGTCCCGAACAAAGTCAGGGCACCTGATGTCCTTTCCAGATATGGAGAACTTCTTCTGACACGTAGCCCTCCACGCACAGACAGAGCAGACTTCCGCAGACTTATCTTCTTTCATAGGCACCTCCTCCTCAGGTAATAGCTTAGCAGAGTCTCCATATTCCCTTCAACGGACGGTTTCGAATTCATAATGAACACCCTGTCCTCTATGCGGAAGATTTCGGCTTTCAGTCTCCTAACCACAGGCGGGGTTTCAAAGCGCCTCGCCAGCTCCTCTTCGAACATGACTACGAGCTTGTCCTTCATCCTGAGGTGGGTATCCATAAGGAAGACCGCGATATCAGGACAGAGGTCCTCTGTCCTCGACCAGAAGGCGCTTATCTCTGAGGCATACACCTGCCTCGGCGGTGATGATTTGACCTCCATGTACAGAAGACCGCTGTCGAGTTTCGCGATGAGGTCGTAGTCACCCCCTACCTTCCGTCCCCTGAACCTGACACCCCATATGGTCTCCATCCCGAACTCGCGCTTCAGCACCTCCGCAACAAACCACTCGAGTGTCGCCCCGAAGCTCTTGACAGGCCTTTTCTTTAGGCGGAAACCTCCCGGGACCTCCTCGAGCAGGCCCACTTTCAAGAGGTAGTCGATATAGTCTCCTGTAACCTCTGCAGTGGCGTATCTCGTCACACTCTGATACGTGAATTCATCCTGATGCTTTATGGCATCCCTGAGGAAGAGCCTGAAAGAGTATCTCTTCATGGTCTCATAGTAGGAATCGATATGTCGTTTCCCCGGCACGAGCAGGTCTTCGGCGGGCTCCTTCTTGAAGATACGGAAACCTCGCCTCCTGAGAAGGGTCTCAAGCGGAGGGGTCAGCCCGGCAATGACCTTTCGGAGCCGTGCGATCTCTTCGCGCAGTCTTTCACACTCGCCGTCAGACTGTCCCTTTTTCATAATACCAGTATATAATAAACCGCGCCCGAAATCAGGCACGACTGGTCCAGAGGGGCTGAACGGCAGGCCCCGTCAATCGCCGTGCCGCGTGGGCTGATCACAACAACTACTCGGGGAGAACCCAGTGAAACCGGTTTGGAGATGTATCGACTCGGGAGAATCGGATGCATCCTACAACATGGCCGTTGACGAGGCGATTGCAGAGGCGGTACGGAAGGGAAGCGTTCCGCCCACGCTCAGGCTGTATGGATGGACTGAACCTTCTGTAAGTATCGGCTGCTTCCAGAAGGTGGAGGACATAGACCTGGACTACTGCAAAGGCAACGGCATCCCCGTGGTGAGGCGTCCGACCGGGGGGCGGGCCATACTGCACGGCAGGGAGCTCACATACAGTTTTGCCTCCGGAAACACCGAGTCCTGCTTCTCCGGCGGACTCATGAGCACCTACGGACAGCTGAGCAGGGCCTTCTGCGCCGCACTGAAAACCCTCGGCATGGATGTGGAGCTGAAGAGCCGGAGGGAGAAGGGCCGTATACTTACAGGAAGTGCACTCTGCTTTCAGTCCGTCTCGTACGGGGAACTCTCGATAAACGGCAGAAAGGTGATAGGCTCGGCTCAGAAGCGCTGGAGGGACGGATTCCTTCAGCAGGGCTCGATCCAGTTCACGCTCGATCACGACCTGATGGGCCGTGTCTTCAGAGGCGCCGATCCGGTCGGGATAAAGTCAGCAATGACGGGACTGTCCGAGCATCTGCCCGAACTCTCCCCCGAGGACCTGAAGCCACCTGTCATCAAGGCCTTTGAGGAGACATTCGGCATAAGGCTCATGCCCATGGGGTTGACCACGGAGGAGGAGGACCTTGCACTGAGACTGCAGAGACGGAAATATCTGTCTCCGGAGTGGACGTATTGCCGCTGAAGGCTGTTCGTCACTCTCCCGCAACCTTCACCTCCGGGTACTCCGTGCCCCTGCCGGATGCAGGGTCGGCAGTCCGGTGGTAGTACACAAAGGCAACCGAGAGTATGAAGAGGCCCGCATATCCCTGAACGGCATAAATCAAGAGTTGGTACGGGAGGCTGAGGATCAGGCCTATGAACGGGACCGCCTTGAGCGGCAGGCCCACCAGTGCCAGGACGAGACTCAGGACCACGTACAGAGAGGCCATGATCGCATAAAGGTAGAAGGCCGAAGGGGTCCTCCACAGATACCTTGCCGTCTCTGTCAGGGCTTCGGCCGGTCTCGAGCCCTTCAGGGTGATGGCGGCCATGCCGTAGACGGTCAGAGCCATGAGGCCGAAGAGGATCAGAGCACCTGAGACAACACCTATCAACGAGAAGAAGACCCCGAGGAACATGGAGAGCGACAGGGATTGCGATTTCGCGTATGTAATGACGGCGGAGACCAAGACACCTGCAACCGCAAAACAGACAACGACACCTATTGCAATAAGCCCGATAATGGTTGCAAACCAGAGAACGGGGAAGAAGAGCCGTCTTCCTTCTTCAAAGAAGGCCCGCATGCTGAACCCCCTGGCTTCATCCTTCACTGTACGCGCAATGACGCCTGCTGACGCGGCATAGACATAAAGCCCCAGAGAGGCTGCAGCGAGTATGTAGAGGAGCAGGAGGAGCCCCGCAATGACCGCCACGCCGAAGTACTGGGTGAGGATGATGTCCGGGGAGCTTTCGAGCTTGGAGAGAAAGACCGGGCTTATTCCCAGCAAGAACATCGCTATCACAAGCGGGATTACAACAATGAACAGAAACCCTGCACAGCTCAGCACGGCCAGTGCAATACGGACCAGCACGAGCTGCCAGTTGCGGTTTACGACCCTGAAGCCCTGTTTTACAGCCTCGGAGTAGGTCATACCCTTCATTATAGCACACGCCTGCAAAGCCGCCGGAACCGGGGCGCCGACTTGACCCCGAAGGCCTTCCGGCATATAATAGCAGTAATCATGACGACACTCTCAGACAGCAACGGGTACCCGGAGATTCCGTCAAACCGCAGGGACGACCTTCACAACCTTGAAGTCATGGAGGAAGCTCAGCTGGTACTCTTCATGGCCGGCAACCAGTACATGGTGATGGAGGAATTGATCGGGGCGTTTCAGAGAAGACATCCCGAGGTGGAGAAGATCTTCTACGAGACACTTCCGCCGGGCCTCGAGCTGAGGCAGATCCTCGCCGGGGGAGCCCTGTTTCAGGGCAGGCTCATAACAGGCAGCCCCGACATCTATACTTCGGTAACAAGGGATGCAACAGAGGAGCTTGCCGTACGGGGACTTATCGACGAGTATCACGTATACCTCCACAACAGGATCATCCTGATGGTGCCCGCCGGGAATCCTGCCGGCATCAGGGACGTCCGGGACCTCGGCAGGGACGACGTCCGCATCTCTCAGCCAGGGGCACTCGAGGACATCACGAAATACATTGTGGAGATGTACGAGCGGGCCGGCGGCAAGGAGCTCGTACGGAGGATTATGGAGGAAAAGAGGGCGGAGGGCAGCACCATCCTCACGGTGGTACATCACCGGGAGACCCCCCTGCGGCTGAAAAAGGGCACGGTCGATGTCGGACCGGTATGGGCGACCGAGGCCGTCCATGCACACAGGGAGGGCCTCGGGTTCGAGGTCGTGGAGGTCGGGGAGAGGCTCGACCAGCGCCACAGGGTAAATTACTACATCGCCCGGCTCAAAAATGCACCGAATCCCCGAAACGCGGAAAAATTCCTCTCCTTCATCCTCTCCAAGGAGGCACAGTCGATATACGAAAGCTACGGCTTCGTCCCCCACCATCCCGGGGGCGCATGAAGCCGACACACGAACCAAGGACAAAGGCCCGGTCCCTTCCCGCAACCATTATTTTTGAATCTTGAATCATTAGTGTCCGGTAAAAACACAGGAACCATACAATAAGGACAGGGGATGTTGAATCTTGAATTTCTATTGTTCAAACCCTCTCCAGCCTCACCCCCAGCTCTATCTCCTCGAGGATCGAGGCCACGTGTTCGCATCGTTCCCTTGGTCCTGTATAGCAGACGGCCTCTCCCTCTACGTGGGCATGCCAGGTTATCTCCGTTGCCTGCTCCAGGGAACATCCAGTGGCCTTCATCACCTGCATGATCACTTCGTCAAAGGTATGCCAGTCGTCGTTCAGGAGGATGACGTTCCACGGCTCTATAACGAATGCCGATGTCTCCCCGAGAGGTGTCGTCTTCGTGCTCATGGTGAAAATTATATCATAATATCACGCCGAAGACCGGTATGGACCGGCGGCCGGGGTATGACATGCATCCCGCTTCCATCTCGTCCGTGTCAGGTGAAAAATTAGTCCTTGCCTGATTCAGAGAATTGAAGGTATAATCACAGTAAATGAGAATCGAAAAGATCGAGCTTACAGGTTTCAAATCCTTTGCCGACAAGACCGTCTTCACCCTCCACCCGGGCATGACCTGCATTGTCGGCCCCAACGGCTGTGGCAAGAGCAACATAGTCGACGCCTTCCGTTGGGTGCTGGGTGAACAGTCCGCAAAATCACTCAGGGGGGAGAAGATGGAGGAGGTGATATTCAACGGCTCCCAGACAAAGAAGCCGAGGGGCATGGCGGAGGTCACCCTCTTCGTGTCAGGACTGTACCCCGGCGGTCAGGACAACGGCAACGGCACCGAAAGGGTGGTTACCGTAACACGGCGTCTCTACCGCTCAGGAGAGAGCGAATACCTGATAAACAGACAGGTCTGCCGTCTCAAGGACATAAGGGAGATGTTCCTCGATACGGGACTGGAGATGAAGAGCTATTCCGTGCTGGAGCAGGGAAGGATAGGAGAGATCATCAATGCAAGGCCTGCCGACAGGAGATTCCTGATAGAAGAGGTCGCGGGAGTGATGAAGTACAAGGTGAGAAAGGCCGAGGCGCAGAACAAGCTCGAGTCGTCGAGACAGAACCTTCAGAGGGTTACCGATATCATCTCCGAGGTGAAGCGTCACCTGAACTCCCTTGACCGCCAGGCAAAGAAGGCCGAACGGTACAAGAGGCTGGTGGACGCCCTCAGAGAGCTGGAGCTGCGGACGTCCAAGCGGGACTACATCGAGATGAACCGGTCCCTGCAAGAGGTGTCGGAGAAGCTGGATGTGCTTAAGACCGAGGAGGCCCGCAAAAGGGCCGAGATGGCACAGCTGGAGACATCCCTGCAGCAGAAGAGACTCCTCATGGTCGAGAAGGAAAAAGAGGTGGAGGAAGTAAACTGCAGACTCCAGGACGTTGAAAAGGCCATAGGGGAGATGGAGAGGACCATAGCCGTAAACAGGACAGAGATCGAGCACCTCGAAAAGTATATCGTCACACTTCAGGGGAGGATCGAGGAGACACGGACACTGATGGAGGAGAAGAGGTTACGTGCCGAGGAGATATCGGGAAAGGACGCACAAATCCAGGCAAGGCTCGACTCCCTGAAGGAGACCCTTTCTCAACATGAAGCCGAACTCTCCGAGTCTGAAGAAGGTGTCTTCTCACTCGAAGAGGAGATCGACGAGAAGAGGAGAGGGCTATTCAGGCTTACCGATTCCCTCGGCTTGTTGAGGAACGAACTGAACAGGCTCGAGACCACATACGAGGCCCAGTCGAGAAGGGCCTCCACAGCTGAGCGGGAGGCAGAGGAGACCGAAAGGCGCATATCCGAGCTGAAGGCGGAGCTGGAGCGCACAGGGGAGGAGATGGACCGCAGAAGCACGGCACTCGATCAATGGAGGGAGAAGAGGGACAGATACCTGGAGGAGGTCTCCCTGCAGAGAAGCGAGGTGGAGAAGCTTAGGCAGAGACGGTCTCAGCTCCGCGAGGAAGTCGCTTCACTGAGGTCACGGATACAGTCCCTCCAGGAGATGGTCACGGGCAGTCTCGACCCGGAAATGCTGCTGAAGGCAGGAGTCGGGCTGGTGGCCTCCCTGTCGGAGGTCGTGGACGTGGAACAGAGATATGAAAAGGCCGTGGAGGCCGCCCTGGCCGACAAGGTGAAGGGGTTCATCGTCTCCACGGCGGACGACGTGAGGAGATCCGTGGAAGTGGTCAATCGCGAAGGCCTTCCGAGGACCGCCTTCCTCGCATGGCAGGTGAGCAGGGAAGGCACAGGAGCCGGGGAAGGATGGAAGCCCGGCTCTCCTGTCGAAGGGCTTCAGTCCCTGGGGGCTTTCGTCCGTATCGACGACCGTTACGCCCCGGTGGTCGGTTCCATGCTGAACGACTACCTGCTGACAGAGGACGTGGAGAGTGCCTTTGAGTTGATAGGCGGAGCCTCGGAGATTCCCAGGCACGTTAAAGTGGTCACGTTGAACGGAGAGGTGATAGAGCCGGGCGGCACGGTGCTCTGCGGCAGGGGTTCCGACATACTGAGACTCAGGAGAGAGCTCCGCGAGCTCGAGGCATCCGTCAGGAAAAGCACCGCTGCAATCGCCGAGGTCGAGGCATCCATGACGAGTGCGGAGCAGAGGGTGGACGAGCTGAAGTCCCTCCTGAGGGAGGTGGACGCGGAAATAGTCTCACACGAAAAGGAGCTCTCACTGCTTCAGGCATCGCGTAAGAGGCTGGCCGAGGACTGCGGAAGGCTGGAGAAGAAGCTCGGTTTCATACGCCTCGACATACAGGAGCTGAACAGGGAACTCGAGTCTGTCGAAGACGATATCTCGACCAAGACGACGGAGGTCTCCTCCGTGGAAGAACAGAAGAGGTCGATCGAGTCAGAACTCGGTATCCTCCAGGAAGAGCTCTCGGTGAGACGATCCGGAATCGACTCGAAGAGGCACCTCCTGACGGACCTGAAGGTCGAGATAAACGGGTACACTGAAAAGCTCAGCGCCATAACACGGGAGAAGGAGTCCCTTCAGCGGGAGATGACCGCTCTCGAGAAGAAGGAGGTGGCTCTCCAGGAAGAGATACGGCATAACGGCAGGACCGTCCAGCAGAAGAGGGACGGTTCGGCAGGACTTGAGGACAGACTCAGAGAGGCTGTCTCAGCGGCTGAAGCCCTCAAGCACAGCATATCCGAAAAGAGGGAGGCCTTGCGGAACGAGCGGGAGGGCATCGCCGAAGACGAGGAGGCCCTGAAGAGAGCCCGGCTGGAGATAGAGCGCCTTGCCGGGGAGACCCACGAGAGGGAAGTACTCAAGGCGGAACTGCTCCTGAAGATATCGAACCTGGTTGAAGGCATTAGGGAAAAGTACCAGACAGACATTGCAAACACTGATATAGACGTCCCCGACTCCACAGAGGAGGACCGTCAGAAGGTGACGGAACTGAGGGAGAAGATACAGGCGATGGGACACGTAAATCTCGGGTCCCTCGACGAGTACAGGGAACTGAAGGAACGGCACGAGTTCCTGACACGGCAGCATGAAGACATAGTCCGCTCCATAACCGAGCTTCAGGAGGCCATTTCACGCATAAACAGGACGACGAGAAAGCGTCTCAAGGAGGCATTCGACCTGCTGAACCAGAAATTCGGTGAGGTCTTCAGGCTTCTCTTCGGCGGAGGGAGTGCCGAACTGCGGCTTACCGACGAGGCCGACATCCTCGAATCAGGCATAGACATAATCGTCCAGCCGCCGGGGAAACGGCTCCAGAACCTCAACCTCCTTTCAGGCGGAGAAAAGGCGCTCTCGGCACTGTCGCTCCTGTTTGCCGGTTTTCTCCTGAAGCCCACCCCGCTGTGCATCCTTGACGAAGCAGATGCACCGCTTGACGAAAACAACACCGAGAGGTTCAAGGCTATGATCAAGGACCTGTCCGTGAACATACAGTTCGTAGTGATAACCCACAACCGTATAACGATGGAAGCCGCCGACTATCTGTACGGCATCACCATGGAAGAGCCCGGCATCTCCAAGGTCCTCTCCATGGAGTTCGTCTGAAAACGGTCGTGATTGCCGGCATCGTGAGAGACGATCCGGGACTTGATGGTTATGGAAAGAAGAAAGTTCAAAAGGTTTAGTGTCCAGGGCGATGTGGAGGGCAATATCGTCCTCAAGGCCGATATCGACATAATAGACATCAGCCTCAACGGCATGCTCTTTCTGATCACGAAGAACCTGAACACCAACAGCAGATGCCGTATAAACCTCGGCATCGGCAAGACGAGGGTGAGCCTCGACGGCATCGTCATAAGGTCGAGCCTGAAAGACAGCAGGCAGATCCAGTGTGATTTTCTGCCCGTGTACGAGGTCGCGGTAAAGTTTGTCCATCTGTCGGACAAGAGGAAATCCGACCTTCAGAAGATAATCGACCATCTCAAGGAATGCAGCGACTCTACCGACTCCTGAGCGAAGACAAGGTGAGCACCTCTCCAGAGGACCTCATCTGCTACGGCTTCGATGCATCAAGGATCCACGCGATGCCGATGGCCGTGGTATGGCCTGAAAGCGCGGAAGACGTAGCGAAGGTCTCCGGGTTTGCATATGAAAACGACATTCCTCTCGTCCCGCGCGGAGCCGGCACCAGCACCACAGGCGGCGCAGTGCCAAGCAGGGGCGGGATAGTAGTCAGTCTCGAGAGGATGGACAGGATAATCGACGTGGACACGGACAACCTTACGGTCCTTGTCGAACCAGGGGTCGTGAACGGGAGGCTCCAGAGGGAGCTCGGCGCAATGGGATATTTCTATCCCCCGGATCCCGCAAGCATGAACTTCTGCACCATCGGGGGCAATGTGGCGGAAAACGCCGGCGGTCCAAGGGCGTTGAAGTACGGTGTAACAGGAGACCACGTAATGGCCCTCGAGGCGGTCCTGCCCGATGGAAGGCTCATCCAGACCGGGGTGAGGACACCAAAAGGCGTCGTCGGCTATGACCTGAAGAGCCTCCTTGTCGGCTCCGAAGGAACACTCTCCACAATAACCAAGGTCCGGCTGAAGATACTGCCTGAACCAGAGGCCGTCATCACCCTGCTGGCATCCTTCGGCGATCTGAAGGCCTCTGGAGACGTGGTCTCCAGGGTCATATCCTCAAAGGTGATTCCCAGGACCCTCGAGTTCATGGACAGGGAGGCGATCCAGGCCGCCGAGGCCTACAACCCCTGCGGCCTGAAGGATGCCGAGGCACTGCTGATCATAGAACTCGACGGAGACATAAAGACCGTACAGCGGGAGTCTCAAAAGGTCGTGGAGATCTGTACGGCAAGCGGAGCGGATGTGACGGTCGCTGAAGACAATGCATCGAGAAAAAACCTCTGGGAATGCAGGAGGGCGGTCTCACCGGCCCTGCACAGCATAGCCCCGACGAAAATAAGCGAGGACATCGTGGTGCCGAGGACGAGGATCCCCGACATGCTCATCTACCTGAGGAGGCTCTCGGAGGAAAACGGCATACGGATAGTCAGCTTCGGTCACGCCGGTGACGGCAACATACACGTCAACATCATGGTCGATGAAGAAGACGGAGAGGAATACGAGAGGGCCCGGGCCCTGGTAAAGAAGATATTCTCCGAGACCCTGAGGCTCGGCGGTACAATATCGGGTGAACACGGCATCGGCCTCACGAAGGCCGAGTACATCGAGATGGAGATATTGCACCCGGAAATGGACCTCATGAGAGGGATAAAGAAGCTCTTTGACCACAAGAACATCATGAACCCCGGCAAGGTGTTTCCATGACGGCATTCCTTCCCGTCATACTCTATCTTGCAAGCATCTTCTGGAGACCCCTCTTTCATGCGGCCATGGCAGCTCAGGCGGCATACATACTCTCAAGGGGAATCTCCCTCGGCAGGCTCCCTCTCGTGGGGCTCCACGACACCCTGACATTTCTCTCGCTCGCCACCGCAGTGTTCAGTCTCCCATTCCACTTCTCTCTCAAGGGGCAAGGGGGATTCCTGAAGTCAGCGGCGCTTCTTGCTTCGGCCTTCGCCGTATTCGGCGCTCTTTCGTCTCAGGTCGACACACCGCTGCCGCCGGTGCTCAGGACATACTGGTTCGAACTCCACGTGGTGCTCTCCTTCTTCTCCTACGGGCTCTTCGGCATCGGGGCCATCCTGGGACTCCTGTATCTGCTCTCTCCAGACACTGAAACGGAAGCACTGCAGTACAAGGCCATACTCATCGGATACCTCCTGTTCTCTCTCTCCATGGTCTTCGGCGGCATATGGGCATTCCTTGCCTGGGGTACGTACTGGTTGTGGACGCCCAAGGAGATCTGGACCACGCTCCTGTGGCTCTCATACACCCTGTACCTCCACCTCAGGTTCAGGCCGTGGTGGACGGGCAAGAGGATCGTGACGACAGGCATTGCAGGGTACTTTGTGGTGCTCTTTACATATCTCGGAGTAGGGCTGCTCATGAAGAGCTCCCATTCGTTCTGACGCCCGGACGGCTGAGTTCTTGCCAAGGATGGATACAATGTACTCGGTACTGAAATCCATAAGGACCACAAACTTTCTGCTCTTCACTCTGATGGGGCTGCTCGTGTACGGGGCTGTCGCAATGCCGCTGAGCCCCGCATTCAGGGGCCTCAGTACAACGGCACTCTTCGACTGGATGAAGACTGCACCGCTTACGGCAAGCTGGTGGCTGTACGGCAGCATGGCGGTATTATTCCTCCTCGCAGTGAACACGGTCGCGTGCAGTATCGAATCGGTCCTGAGGAAACGGAAGGGCAGGCAGTGGCTCCTGACAACTTCCCCGCAGGTCATACACGCGGGGTTCTGCTTCATACTGCTGGCACACCTCGTAAGCAGCTATGGCAGTTTCCATAAACACGCAGTGCTTTATGAAGGATACGGCGTAAGGCTGCAGTCGGGCATCGAGGTCCGCCTCAAGGATGTCAGCTCCAGCGGGGAGTCAGGCCACGTAACCGAGATGACGGCCACGGTCGTCTACCGGTATCCCGACGGCCGTATCGCCGAGGATACCGTCTCTCCCAACAACCCGTCCTTCATCGACGGCATAGGGCTCTATCTGAAAAAAGTGGCCACCGACCCCGCACCCGCAGCACTGGTACTGTTCAGCTATGAGCCGGGTGCACCCCTGGCGCTCATCGGCGGCGTGCTCTTTCTCTCCGGCATACTGACGCTCGTCGTGCTGAAACTGCAGGACAAGGACCGGTCACTTGACTATGAGGTCTAGCACTTCGGTCCCGGCATCCTCCCTGCTTGAAGAACGGACGAGGTCTCTGAGTGTATCATCACCGAGGGCGGCCTCGATGGCTTCGTCCATCCTGCTTATAACCCCGTCCACCTCCGGGACGGAGTGAAACCTCTTTTCAGTCAGGCAGCTGCCCTCTTCGGCCGATCTCACAGAGCCGAGAAGATCCCTCAGCCTGATCCTCTCTATATCCCTTGCAGGCAGATATGCCGGTGGATCATCGGCTGTCTCTACGATGAACCCCTTGTCAGTCAACAGCGTTATGACATCCTGGACCGGTTCCACGGGCAGGCTCAGGCATTCGATGAGAGTGCCGAGCCTCCATGGAGGACGGTTGTGATAGTGGTTGTACCCTACGAGGAACGCAACCATGAGGGCGAGCTTCTCCTTCAGCCTGTTGCTCAGGACGAGGGCCTCTTTTCTCACTGTCAGGAACTGGGGATATTGGTGATGGAAGGAAACCTCGGCGCCGACCAGCAGGATGAGCCAGCTGAGGTACAGCCATATCATGAACAATATGAGTATGGCGAACCCCGAGTATATTGCAGCATACTTTGTTGACGACACAACAAACGAGGCAAAGATCCATCCCGTGGTCTCCCACAACACGCCTGCAAACACCCCTCCCACGAGAGCCGACTTGAACCTCACCTTCGTGTTCGGCACAAATACGTAAACAAACGTGAAGGCTGCACAGATGAAGAGATAGGGAAGCAACTTGCCGGCGATATAGACGGCCGTCCCGAACGGTTCAACCGATAACAGCCTCTGCATTATCGTGGTGCTCCTGATCGATGCGGTGATGCCGATTGCCGAAAATATGAGTACAGGGCCTATGAGCAGGACGCTCATGTAGTCACTGAACCTCCGGACAAAACTCCTCGGCCTCCTTATCCTCCAGATATAGTTGAAGGCATCCTCGATCTTCTGTATCAGGGATATGACGGTATAGATCAGCATCGCCAGACCGAGCGAGCCGAGCACACCCACCTTCATGTTCTCCACGAAACCTATGATCCTCTGAGTCAGTTCCTCCCCCTTCGGTCCAAGAGGCGCAAGGAAATTGTAGAGGAAGGGCTCGACCTGGTTGTGCACGCCAAAGGCCTTGAGCACGGAAAAGCTGACCGCAAGCAAGGGAACGAACGACAGGAGCGTCGTATAGACGAGACTCATGGCACGAAGGACAAGCTGCCCCTCGGAGAACTCGTGCGCCGCGACATAGAAGAGCTTCAGGGTCCTTACAAGAAAGGCCCTGAACCTGCCGAGAGACCTGACGTCTATATCCCAGAGCTCTTTAAAGAAATCATCCACTCTTTTCATGGCGACTGTTTTGATATATACAGCCAATACCGTCGATGAACAGTGTACGTCCTTACCGGGCGGTTACCGGGTACTTGCCGGACACCAATGACTTCTAAACCTATTTTATCACAGAATGCCGCGGACACGTCGGTGTACAGGAGCAGGCCGCGCCGACGACCCCCGTTGGATCAAGATAGAGTGTCCGTGAAGTGAGCTGTTGTCTGGATACAATAGTATTATGACTTACACTCCTTATCGAACAGTGTTGTTCGCGGACTCTTTTTATGATCTAATGAGCCTTGCTTAATTCGACGGAAAATTAATACAATTAGAGTTGAATACTTTCATCCGCTGCCCGAAAGAAAATCGAACGAACAGAGGCAGCCGGACATCGTAGGCACGGAACCGTGACGGTATAAGGAAATTTGGTCCGTCGGCCATTGAACCGCCACAGGGGTGGCCATTGAACCGCCACAGAGGCGGCAACGAGAGCTCCCGAACTTGAAGAAGACTTCCTGGCGGGACGGACCTGTTTAGTTTTCCCTGACGATCGGGGTGAAAAGGGGTACTGAATGGACTGTATCTTCTGCAAGATCGCCGAGAAGAAGCTGCCTGCAAGGATCGTCTATGAAGACGACTCCGTCGTGGCATTCGAGGACATAAACCCCCAGGCCCCCGTGCATGTACTGGTAATCCCGAGAAAGCACATCTCAACAATCCTCGACCTCGAAGAAGAGGACAACGTGCTCGTCGGCCGCCTTTTTCAGGCTGCGAACATGATAGCGAGAGAGAAAGGCATTGCAGAGAGAGGGTTCAGGATCGTAATGAACTGCAATAAAGAGGCCGGACAGACAGTCTTTCACATCCATATACACCTGATGGGTGGACGCGTCATGCAGTGGCCTCCGGGTTAGAGTCGCTTTTTCACGGCAGTGCACGACGAAAGAAAATCTCGACCATGCGGGCCCTTATCGCAGGCCCGGGAGAATTACGGAAAGACGAACCCTCGATGACATGAAACCTGAAATCTTGGGAACCAAGACCCTCTGGGAGGGGAACTTCCTCAGGAGCATCCTGATAACTTATCGGAACTCCCGGGGAGAGACTATCCCCTGGGAGGCGTTTCAAAGGATCGGAGTAAGGGGTATCGTAGCGGTCGTTCCTTTCACGGCAGGAGGGGAGATACTGCTCATAAAGCAGTTCCGCCCGCCTCTGGGCAGGTATGTCGTGGAGTTTCCCGCCGGACTCAACGACAAGGACGAGCCCCTTGAAGAAGTGGCAAGGAGGGAACTCCTCGAGGAGACAGGCTACCGGGCGGACAAGCTCAAAGCAATAGCCGAAGGGCCGCTCTCCTCAGGCGCCTCCACGGAGATCCTCTCCGTCTACCTGGCGGAAGAAGTCGTCTATACAGGCAGACAGCGGCTCGACGAAGTGGAGGAAATCGAAGTCATAAGGCTTCCGGTGAACGGGTTCCATGAACGACTGGTCAGGCTGAGGGACGACGAGACCTATATCGATCTGAAGATACCCGGGCTCTTTGAGCTGGCAAGGAGGGAGAAAGGCTCTTGATCCACCGTAAAGACGATCCAGGAACAAGCCGGTCCCCGGCACCGGCAAGTAAGGAAAACATATAATCCATTACCAGTAAACTTGATTGCAGATCCGGGGAAAACGATTCAATCCAGGGGAGGAAAGGCCTGAACCATGAAGATTCAGAGAGAGTTTGACAGACTTACCCTGTTGGTCATACTGCTCTTCTCAGTCATACCTGTACTGGCAATCATCACTCACAACAACCTTGTAATCGCTATATCGTTCATCCTGGTCATCCTGGTGATGATCTTCATCAGGAAGACGATCAACACCAAACTGATACAGCCCATACTCGACATCAGCCACAAGAGCTACCTCATCTCGAGCGGAAGACTCGACACGGAGATAAGCGTGACGACAAACGACGAGCTCGCTGAACTGGCTGCCAACATAAACCTCCTGGCAGGCTCCCTCAGGGAGAAGATCCGTGTGCTCGAGGAGTCCATACAGCGGGAACAGCGTGTTGTCAGGGAGCTGGCCATACTCAACGAGTTCATCGGCTATGTCTCGTCGGAACTCAACTTCGAGGCCATACTGAACAAGTTGATAGAGAAGACAAAAGACCTCATGAAGGCCCAGGACGGCGTGATCATCCTGTTTCAGCCGGACAGGACCAAGACCTTCCTCAGCACGGACGAGCTGATAGACGAACAGTTCATAAAGGAGATGCTCTCCGTCGACTCAGGCGGCCTGGCGAGGATCATAGCAGAGCAGAAACCGATCCGCAACAACAACATCTCATTCCGTCTCCAGAACGGACACGAGATCAGGAACTTCATGGCCCTCTCCCTGCACTCGGCAACAGATCTTCAGTGCCTGCTGATCATGATGAACAGAAAGGGGGGGTTCAGCCAGGACGACGAGGACAGCTTCCTGAACTTCGCCTTTCAGGCGTTTCATACGATATCACTCCAGAATGAGCTTGCAAAACTGGCAACGACCGACGGCCTGACGGGTCTTCACAACCACAGGGTGTTCCAGGACAGGCTCAGCGAGGAGATCCAGCGGGCAGAACGCTACAAGAGCAAGCTCTTCCTCCTGCTGATCGACATAGACCACTTCAAGCGCTTCAACGACACATACGGACATCAGACCGGAGACGATGTCCTGAGAATGATGGCGAAGATAATCAAGGAGAGCATCCGCAAGGTGGACTTTGCCGCGCGTTATGGCGGGGAGGAGTTCGTGCTGATCCTGCCCGAGACCGACTGCGGACATACATTCAAGGTGGCCGAGCGGATAAGAAGGGCCGTCATGGACTACCCCTTCACACTGAAAGACGGGTCAAAGGCAGGCCTCACCATCAGTATAGGTGTCGCATGCTTTCCGGAGGATTCGGCCGAAAAGGAAGACCTCATAAGGAAGGCTGACACGGCCCTCTATTTCGCAAAGGGATTGGGCAGAAACAAGGTATGCCTCTACAGGGACATCTGTGAGTCTGTGGAATGAGGGCGTCGGAAAAGAGAAGGATCACGAGGATAACTGCCGCGGGACGGCTCGAGCTGGACGATACCGTGGCCATGGAGAAAAAGGTCAGGATCTCGGTGAACGGAAAGGAAGTCATGAGGCTTTACTGCAGCCCCGTCAAGGTCAGGGAGCTCGTTGTCGGACTCTTCATGACCGAAGGGATCATAAACGGCGGATGGTGCTTTGACGAAATGACGGTCGATCACGGCCGTGACATCCTCGTCGACGTACAGGCCGAAGGCGGAATCTCCCTCGAGGGAGGCACCGTCACCTCCGGGTGTCTCGGAGGAATCACCTTTGAGAGGCCCGCAAGCGACAGCGCGACGGCAGGCAAGATGCGGATAGAGACCGAAAAGCTGCGAGCCGTCTTTAGCGAGTTCCAAGGCATGTCAAGACTCCATGAGGCAACGGGGTGCATACACAGTGCCGCTGTCTCGGACGACGAAACCATACTGGTCCATGCCGAAGACATAGGAAGACACAATGCCGTGGACAAGGTGATCGGCCACTGCCTGATGGAAGAGATTCCCCTTGAAGACAAGATAATGCACGTAAGCGGCCGTCTCTCGTCTGAGATGGTCTCGAAATGCGCACACTGGAAGATACCGGTCCTGGTCAGCAGGGCCGCACCGACTTCGCTCGCCATAGATATTGCGGAGAAGAGCGGCATAACCATGATAGGATTCATGAGGCCGTCCCGCTTTAACATCTATACGCATGCATACAGGATAGTCTGAGGGCTGCACTTCTTCAGCCCGACTCCCCCTCCGAGCCTATCCCGTACTTGTACAGCCTGTGCCTGAACGACCTGAAACTGAGATTCAGGAGCTTGGCAGCCTCGGTCTTGACCCCGAAGGCAAGCTCGAGGGCCCTCTTTATGTACCCTATCTCTATCTCTTCGAGAACCCTGTCGAGGTCGATGCCTGCAGAAGTGAGGTCCGGCAGCCGTCCCTCGCCTGCCTCTCTCTCGAGCAGCTCCGACGGCAAGTCACTCGGCTGTATGACCTCATGCTCCGTCAGGAGGACGACCCGCTCGATGACGTTTTCAAGTTCCCGGACGTTTCCGGGCCATTTGTAGTCGACCATAACCCTCATCGCATCCGGAGAGAACCCGGTCACCCCGGACCCGAACTTCCTGAGGAAGTGTTCGACCAGGAGGGGGATGTCCTCCCGCCGTTCCCTCAGGGGGGGGATCCGCAGCGGTACCACGTTCAGCCTGTAAAAGAGGTCTTCCCTGAACTCTCCCGTCTGGATGGCCTTTTTGAGATCCTTGTTGGTGGCCGCTATAATCCTTACGTCCACCTTTATGTCGTTGGTCCCGCCGAGCCGCCTGAAGGTCCCGGTCTCGATGACCCTCAGAATCTTGGCCTGAATGTTGAAGGGCATCTCTCCTATCTCATCGAGAAAGATGCTGCCGCTGTGTGCTATCTCGAAGAGGCCTTCCTTGTTGTGTGTTGCACCCGTGAAAGCCCCCTTCATATATCCGAACAGCTCACTCTCGAGAAGCCCCTCGGGGAGAGAGGCACAGTTTATGGCCACGAATGCCTTGTCCGCTCTCGGACTTATATTGTGTATCGCCCGTGCCACGAGCTCCTTGCCGGAACCGCTCTCGCCCGTGATCAGGACATTCGAGCTGCTCTGGGCGATCTTGGGGATGGTATTGAGCAGTCCCTGCATCTTCGGGCTCTTGCCGATAATGTTCTCGAGCCGGTATGAGGTCCTTATCTCTTCCCTGAGGACCTCGAGCTCTCTTCTCAGTCCCCGCTTTTCGAGGGCCTTGTTCACGACGATCCTTATCTCGTCGATCTTGAATGGTTTGTGTATGTAGTCGTAGGCCCCCAGTTTCATCGCCTCGATGGCGCTCTCCGTCGTGCCGAAAGCAGTGACCATTATGACAAGAGTGTCAGGAGACAACTCCTTAGCCTTTCTCAGGACTTCGAATCCGTCAACGCCCGGCATCTTTATGTCGGTTATGACCAGGTCGTAAATGTCTCTCTTGAGCAGTTCGATCCCCTTTCTGCCGTCCATGGCGGAGCTTACGTCATAGCCGTCGGACTCGAGCAGTATCCTGAGGATCTCGTTCATCCCCTGCTCATCCTCCTATGAGTATCTTTTCCTTCTTCCTTTTATCCATATCCTCTCCTCTGAGCTTATTCTTCCTCCTGACCCACCGAGACCCCGTTCATCAGCTCGCCGGTCTCTCCGAAAGGCAGAGAGACGACAAACTCGGTCCCCCTGCCCTTCTCCGAGAAGATCTCGATGCTGCCATGATGTTCCTCGACGATCCTGTATGCTATGGAAAGCCCCAGACCTGTTCCCTTCCGCTTGGTACTGAAGAAGGGATAGAATGAATATCTTCTCGAGGTTCTCCTCGTCTATTCCGCTGCCGCTGTCGGAAACCTTAAGCACTGCGCTGCCGTCGCAAGAATACAGGGAGATGACCACCTCGCCCTCACCGGTGATGGCCTCGACTGCATTCATGGTCAGGTTCCAAAGGAGTTGCCTGATCTTCTGTTCGTCGGCAACTATGAGTATCCCGTCCTGAATATCCTTGACGATCCGTATCTTGTCCGTCATGTTCCCGAGCATATCCGCAACCTCGTTCGCAGCTGCGGAGAGGCTGAACCGCTTCATCTCCGGCGGCTTCGGGTTGCAGTACAAGAGAAAGTCCGTGACAATGTCGTTGAGCCTGTCCATCTCCGAGATGGCGATGTCCATCAGGCGCTTCTTGGTCTCTTCTGGCAGGACGTTCTCCTTCAACATCTCGAAGGACCCCTTCATTGATGCGATGGGATTCCTGAGTTCATGCGCGATGCTTGCCGACAGCTCCCCGATGGCTGCAAGCTTCTCCCTCCGCTTTATCTCCTCTTCCATCTTGACGATATCCGTCAGATCCTGAAACGTACCGATATAGCCGAGGATCTCCCCTTCGGAGCTCTTGTTGACGGATATGCTCACCCCCACATACCTCTTTTCAGAGTTTCTCATTATTTCCCCCTCGTGCCTGCCTGTCTTTGGAGGAAGTGTCAGAAAAGGAAAGATCTCGTTGCTGTAGCGGAAGGTGACGGAGTCACGCCTCAGCCCGGTGATCCTCTCGGCTGCAGAGTTGAACAGGACTATCCTGCCCGAGGTGTCCAGGCTGAAAAGACCGCTGGGGATATTCTCTATCACCTCTGAATGAAACCTGTAGAGCTCCTTCAGGTCTACATCCTTCTTCTGCAGCTTCTCCGAGGTCTTCTCCAGCCGAGAGACGAGGTACCCCATGAGGAATGCCGTGAGATACAAGCCGGAGATGTTTATGAATATGTTGTAGAAAAAGTCCTTCTCTTCAAGGACGGGATTGAAGTCAACGGGGATGACCCTGTAGTACTGAAGATCGACCGCCAGCCCGTAGAGGATGCTTGCGAGGGTTGCCATGATATAGCCGGCCCTTCTGCCGAGAACTATCGAGCTGGCTATCGTGACCAGTATGAGAAGGAAGGAAAACCAGCTCTCTATCCCTCCCGTGATGAGGATCAGAAAGACAACCGTCAGCACGTCCAGTGCCAGCAGTACATACGCCGAGAGCCGGTGAAGCGTCATGTTGCCCGCGACCCTCTTTTGCAGGAATATGTACAGCAGGGAGGGGACATAGCCGGCAAAGGACAGTCCATAGAATATATAGGGCTGATAGAACTGTTTGCCCTGAAAGTCGAAGAAGAAGATGGCGCCAAGCAGCAGCGAGATGAAGAAAAGGCGGAGGAGTATCAGAGTCTCGACCTTCTTCTTAAACTCTTCTGATGGCATGCGGTCTCATGGGACAGCTCTCAGGCTCGAGCCAGAAAGAACTGACATATGCAATCTTAAAGTTATTTTATAAGTGTTATAAGCTTGAATATCGGCAGATACATCGCCACCACTATGAACCCGACGGAACCACCGAGGAATACCATGAGGAGAGGTTCTATCATGGATGTCAGGTTGGAGACGGCGGCATCCACCTCGTCGTCATAGAACTCTGCTATCTTGTTCAGCATGGAATCAAGGGCTCCGGTGGACTCACCGACTGCTATCATGTGGTTCACCATGGGAGGGAAAACCTTCGCCTTCATGAGTGGTTCTGCAACGGTCTTTCCTTCCGAGACGTCACTCCTGACGTCGTATATCGCCTTCTCTATGACCTTGTTTCCCGATGTCTTTGCCGTTATGTCGAGCCCGTCGAGTATGGGGACTCCGCTGCTCACGAGCGTGCCGAGCGTCCTGGTGAACTTTGCGATGGCCGTCTTCTGGAGAAGGACCCCGAAGACGGGGAGCCGCAGCAGTATCTTGTCCGT
>JAADGG010000032.1 GCA_013152485.1 Nitrospirota bacterium
GCCCGGTGGGCGGGGTGTCTACGATGATGTAATCCACCCGTTCCCCGTACCGCTTCAACCTCTCTGAGAGTGCACTCATGATGGCTGCCTCCTCCATGCCAGGCGAGTACCTCAGTATGTCGAAGGCGCCCTCGAGGTTCAGGATACCGAGATACCGGTATGTCTCTTTCATCCTCTCGATATTTCTTTCGATGTAGGCCTTGGTGCACTTCTCGGCATCGATCTCCTCGGCAAGGAGGTTTCGGGCTATCTCTCTTTCACCACTGAACGGTCTGCACCCTGCGATGTCGCAGAGGTTGTGGGCCGGGTCGATAGAGACCCAGTAGATCCTCTTTCCCATCGATGCGAGGTGGAAGGCGAGGGATGCCGACGTGCCCACCCCTCCCTTTCCTACGAAGAAGACCGTCCTCACAGGTCCACCATGCCCGCCCATTCCGAGAGCCTGTCGTCGTGCCGGAGCGAGCGGCTCATCATCACGGTCAGCTCCCTCTCCAGGTAGGGCAGGAGTGCTATGCCGATATGTGCCGGGGGTGCGGGCATCCCGGTGAGGGCACCCGTCAATACGAGGGCGAAGGCGTTCTCCATCTCCCTCAGCTCAGCCTCTGCTGCACTGACGCTGCCGTGCCTGAATCCCCTTGAAAGGAGTGACATGATCTCCCTGACCCTGGACACTGGATCCATTGTCTCACCCCCCTGCCTTTTCCGGACGGAAGAAGTCGTATATCAGCACGAGGTTCAGGACGAGCATCGTCAGGGTCATGGCGCCGAGCACGTATGCCTGGACCGGGCTCCTTGCCATGAACCCAGGCACCACCTTGACGATGAACCAGAGGGTTGCGAGCGTGACGGTCAGCCAGAGAAAGAGTGCGGGTACGAGGATGTTCCAGCCCCGCGTCTTCTGCTCCCTCATTGCCCATGCAGCCACCGTCATCATGGCTATGGATGCGAGCATCTGGTTTGCACCTCCGAAGGCAGGCCATATGACGGTCCATGCACCGGTCCATGCCAGTGCAATGCCGGTTGCCGCAGGGACTGCGCTGGCAGTCCACCTGTTGGCAAGGAGCCTGTACAGGGACGGAAGCCTGTGTCTCATCGGCGCCAGTATCTCGACGAACGTGTACCTTGCGAGCCTGTTGGTCGTATCCAGTGTCGTCATGGCGAAGGACGCCACCCACATGGAGGCGAGTATCATGAAATCCCTCGGCAGCCCCAGGACCGAATGGGTTGCCTCGGCATAGGACCTCGAAAATATCCCCACCGGACCGCCGGCACTCTTTATTGCAGCCATGTACCCTGCTGCAAAGTCCGGTGACGAGGTCTTCAGGGCCTTCACCGTCTCAGGAGGCAACACGTCATAGGCGAATGCGCCCATGCAGACGATCACGAGGGTCGAGAGGAACCCCTCGGTCAGCATGGACCCGTAGCCGACAAAGAGTCCGTCTGTCTCCCTGGAGAGCTGCTTCGACGTCGTACCCGACGCCACCATAGCGTGGAACCCCGAAAGAGAGCCGCAGGCTATTATCAGCGGTATCACCGGCCAGAACGGGGTCGGCCTGCCGTCTATCGCAGGTGCGCTGAACGAGGTGAACGCCGGCAGCACCATGGGCCTGAATGCAAGGACCACGGCTGCACCGCCCGCAACAAGGCCTGCGATCAGGAGCCAGGCATTGAGGTAGTCCCTCGGCTGAAGCAGTATGTTGACCGGTATGGATGCAGCCACGATGATGTAGACGAAGAAGACGGCCATCCACGTCTGGTAACCCGCATGAACGGGAAAGGCCTTTCCGAGTACGACGGCTGCAGCGAGCATCGTGATGCCGACGGCGGTGGAGACCCAGAAGTTCACCCTCAGCCTGTACATCAGCAGGCCGAGCACGAGGGCGGCGCCTATCTTCAGTACGTAGGTGGATGGCACGGCCGCCTCTTTCACGAATATCTTTCCGATGATCGAACCGAAGGCGGCCACCACGAGGATGAGTACGAAGAAGACGAAGAGGGAGAATAGATATCCTGTCCTCTTCCTCATGACCCGCCCGGCTATCCACTGCACCGAGTGGCCGTCGTACCTGACCGAGCTCATGAGCGAGAGGTAGTCGTGCACGGCGCCGATGAATATGTTGCCGAACCATATCCAGAGCAGTCCCGGAAGCCATCCCCACACCATGGCGATGACAGGCCCGACTATGGGGGCTGCACCGGCTATGGATGCGAAGTGATGGCCGAAGAGCACGTACTTGTTAGCAGGTATGAAGTCTACGTTGTCGCAGAGCCTGTGTGCCGGTGTCTCGTTCTCTCCGCTGTTGACGACGGACCTCTCGAGATACCGGCCGTAGGACCTGTAGATCAGGAAATAGAAAGTCAGCCCGGTGATGAGTATGAGGGTTGTGTTCATGGAATATACGTTCTCTCTCTTGTTTCTTATGAACCGACGGATGAAGCTGATCGTGTCATGCTCGCTACCTTTACGAGAAGAACACTCGCGTAATGGACTGCTTCAGACAGTCGATTATACCGGAAAAGAGCCGTGTTTTTACAAGGGCTGGTCCCGGTAACGGAGAAAAGGCGCTCAGAAGCGGTTTTTTTCTTTCCTTTACCGCTTCCGGGCCTTTTCTCCCCAGAATGCTTGCAGAACCGGTCTTTTGAGGGCGCTGTCGACGTGCCGGCCGTCTTGTCTTTTACGGATAAATCGGCTATTATAATTTAAAATATCTGCTCAGGCTGTGAGGGATGTGGTTGCTTTGACTTCCAGGACAAGCCGAAAACTTTATTGCCGGAGTTACAATTGCTGCGAATAGGATTACGACTGGTCATAATCGCCATATGTCTTTTCCTCGCTGTTCCCGATACCCATGCAGCCACCAATGTTGCCATCGAGAGCACGACGTATGACCATCTGATGCGTCTCGAGGCGGAAGGCCTTATCCGCAGCGGGATACTCACCATAAGACCGCTGAGCCGCAAAGAGGTTGCGAGGCTCGTGCTGGAGGCGGAAGGCAACGCCGCAGACAGGGGGCCCCGCATCCGGCGTATCATAGAATACCTCAAGGAGAGGTTCAGGGCCGAGATAGAGGGTGCCAGGTACGTAAAGCCGCTTGCAACTCTGTACGGCAAAGTCGTGTATGCTGACACGAACGAGTTCTCGAAAGTCCTCAACTACAACAATACCGGTGACTTCTACAAAAGGGGGCCCAACTTCAGGTTCGGCCTGACATCGAATGCCGAGCTGGGACTCTTCTCCTTCTACGTCAACCCCGAATTCAGGTATTCGGACGGCAATATAATCCTCGTGCTGAAGAGGGTATACGGGACCTTCGAACTTCTGGGGCTGGCGCTCCAGGTCGGCAGGGACTCCCAGTGGTGGGGACCGGGCTACCACGGCGCGATGCTCTTCTCGGACAATCCCGACCCCATCCCGATGATAAGGCTCGGCAATCCGACGCCGGTCTCCCTGCCCTGGATATTCCGCTACCTCGGCACTTTCAGGTTCAGCACCTTCCTGGCGGAGATGGAGTCGGACAGGGTGTTTCCCGAGCCGTTCTTCTGGGGGCTCCGCCTGACGCTCAAACCCTCCGCGTATTTGGACCTGGGGCTCCAGAGGACCTTCTTCCTGGGAGGGAGAGGAGAAACCGAGACCTTCAGCGCCTGGTACAAGACTATGGTGTTCGAGAACGGATACGACGTGCCTCAGGACGGACACGACGTGCCGAACGACCAGCACGTCGGGGCCGACGTCAAGATAACCCTTCCGTTCAGGTGGCAGCCCTTGCAGATGTATGGAGAGATAGCCGCCGAGGACATATCGAGTAACGTGACCATAAAGGGCGGGTATCTCACCGGAGTGTACCTGCCGAGGATTTTCGGCCTCGACTTCATCGACCTGAGGGGTGAATACGCTCGAAGCCGCAAGATTCTCTATCACCACAACATATACAGAAGCGGCTACACGTACAAGAGGAGGCTCATCGGCCATCACATGGGCGGAGACGCGACGGACCTCTTTGTCAGCACCTCTGTCTACGGAGCCGGGGATACGAAGTACACGCTCTATTACGACCGGGAGAAGAAGGGGCTGACGAGAAGCACTCCGCAGGTCAGCCAGGAGTTTGTCCTCGCCATGAGGCAGGCGGTTTCAGACAGGACCACGCTCTCTCTGAAGTGGGGGTATGAAAAGATCCGCAACACCGGCTACATCACCGGCAACGATACCGACGGCATACTGGTCGAGTTCTCTTTCGAGTCAAGGTGGTGATGAGCCGCGGCTCAACGTACACCGTATCCCGTCACCCTCTCATTCGCACCGGTAGAACATGCCTGTTACGGCCGCGATCTTCTCCGGAGGGCCGAGGACGAGGAGCACGTCTCCGGCACGGACCTGCATGTCACCGTCTGGATTGGCCAGTATCCGTGAGTCCCTCCGTATCGCCACCACCGTGATCCCGAACTTTCTCCTCAGGTCGGTCTGGGCCAGTGTCTTGCCGACCAGGGGGGATTCCTCTTCGACCTTCATGGCGCTCACTTCGACGCCGGGTATGTGGAGCTTAAGGCCTGGAAACGGCTCAGGACTCC
>JAADGG010000062.1 GCA_013152485.1 Nitrospirota bacterium
TGTATTCCTGGTAATCTGTGATCGTCCTTTCCCTGAACCTGGTATATTCCCTGCGGTCCTTTATCACGAGCGGTCTTCCGTATTTCATCACCTGGTGCCTGAGAAGCGCCGAGGCGGTGTTGAGTATTGCAAGGTGAACCTCCCTGCCGGCCCTCTCTGAAAGCTCCCGGGTATAATCGAGGATTTCTACGCCGGCCGGCGGTTTCCTGAAATAGACCGCAATGTCCATATCACTGCCACGGCCTGCCCTGCCCTTTGCAACAGAGCCGAACAGGACGGCGAAGAGCACATTCTGATCGCGCTCAAGGAACTCTGTCAATCCGTCACCTGCACTGACCTCACCAGGGGCTTTCATGATTGATTATATCAGATAATGCGGCGTGATGGACAGTCCGGAAGCGGTCCCTGCTGATTCAGCGGTCGTTATCCCTTCACGGACATCCTTCTTGATCCAGCCACACCCGCTTTACGGACATTTTTTATGATCTAATGCGCGTGTTTGACAACCACGGATGGTTTGTGATACGATACGACTGAGTCGGGAGTCTTACAGCAAGCAACAAGCCACGAAGGCTTGAGAGGCCACGAAGGTCGAGAGACGGCTTTTGTGGTTTTTTTGTCTCCGGCGTAATAGGCGGCCGGAAGACCTGGCGATCCGTACTTATTGATTCCAACTCAAGGAAAGGCCATGAAGGCCCATCACCGTGAAGGTGGGCGTTCATGGCCTTTTTTTGATCGTCAGGCCGGATGCGACGGGACACGGGTCCATACCGGGCAAGCAGGCGCAAGTACTGCTGCTGAGCAGAAACATTTCTTTACGGAGCTACAATGGAAAAGGCACTGTGCAGAAGAACGGCAACCGTCGGGTTCTGGGACCGTTATGCAAGGTGGTACAAGCTGTGGATGGACCACACGAGGTATCATGACAGGATCATCGAGGTCCTTACCGCAATGGCCGAGCCCGGATGGAGGGTTCTCGACATCGGGGCAGGAAACGGCGTCCTGTCGCTGCCGCTCTGCAGCATCGGTTGCAGCGTAACGGCCCTCGAACCCTCAACCGCCATGAGAAGCCTCCTGTACGAACAATCCTTCGCGCGCGGCATCGACTGGCTCGGTGTCGACGACCGAAGGTGGGAGGATGTCCCTGTTGTGGATTACAGGGATTATGACCTTGTAATGGCCTGCAACAGCCTGCACCTGACCAGGACCGGTTTTTCGGCTGCACTCATGAAGACGTTCATGACGGGATCGGCCAATGTATTTCTGGTCACGGAGGAGATACCGGGCAGCAGGATCAAGTGGCGTCAAGGGCGCTACAGGATGCTGTTCGGCAAGATCTGCGAGACAGAGAGCTCGTTCTACTATCACGACTTCCAGGAGGCATATGAACACTGGTCGTTCAAGAAGGGGCGTCCGCTCCGTCCGGAAGAGGCGATGGAGATAAGGTCCAGGATCGTCTTCGAGGACGGACACCTCTTGATGAAGGATACGGCCTGCGTCGGCATGTACTGGTGGCGCAGGCAGGAAACCGCGATCAGGGGTACAGTCGCGGCCGCGGGACATCCGGCAACCTGATTTCAAACAAACAAGCAGGAGGTGCAAAATTGCCAGAAAGGGTACGCACAGCGGTCAATGTCTTCGTTTTCATCGTCTTCTTCTCTGTCGTTGCCGTTGCCTCCGAGGGAACGAAAGAGACAGGGCCCCCCGGCTGGACGGAAAGGGTGCGCCTGAGAGGCACGATCGAGGGGGACTACATCTGGGCGCAGCGTGGTGATGTTGCCGGCGAAGCGCAAGACTCCGCATCGTATCTCTCAATGAGCACGGTCGAGATCGGGACTGAAGTCGATTTTACCGACGTCGTCAAAGCAAGCCTCGTCTTCATGGCCGAAGAACTTGGAACCGATGACGAGACAGGAGTAACCGTGGACGAAGCACTGATGACCCTTCAGGGCGGTGATTTCCCGCTCTATCTGATCTTCGGCAAGAGGACTCAACCCTTCGGTGTCTTCGAAAATCATCTCGTATCCGACCCCATGACACAGGATGCCTATGAAACGAAGAGGGTCGGGGTGACCGCAGGGATCCGCGGACCGGCGGGAATGGACCTCTCTGCTACCCTGTACAGGGGTGACGAGATGATGAGCCACCTGTTCGAATCAGGGCTGTTCAGCAGCGACCGCATAAGCAGGACCCCTGCGGAACCCGGCGGTGCAGGCTCATACATCGTCTCCCTGACGTTGTCCCCGGCTGAGGGGCATCTCACGTTTTTCGGCTCCTACGTGAGTGAGCCCGGCAACGGAAACAGGAACGAGACACTGAATGCAGGACTCAACCTCGTTCTTCCTGTCCTGGAAAGTCTCAGGATCGATGCCGAGTACATGAAGGCGCTGAGTCGTGAAAGATACGACGGCGCCGGCAAGGAATACAGGGAGGGGGTGCTTTCCGTCACCGCCGCCTACGAGTTCGTGCTGAGGAGAAGGGAGGTCATAGGTGGTGCTTTGTTTGCGGAAAGAAGGGCCCACGTAGTGAGTGAACCACTCGAGGTGGCGATCAGGTATGAATACTTTGATGACGACGGCATGGCCGGTGAGCTCGGGATGTGGACGGTCGACAACCGCTGCAGTGCCGGGGCCAGATATTCGTTCTACCATGACGATGAAAGCGAACTGACCGCATATGTGGCGGCTGAATACACGATTACCACGTACAGGAAAGCCCCCGGCTCCATCGACAAGAACAGCGGGGTTTCGACAAGGCTCGGGCTGAGCTTCTGATAGAAACAGACTACACTTTGGGAGGAGGTTCAAGGTGAAAAGAGTAATGCTTCAGGCAGTATTGACAGTGTTGATAACTGCGCTCCCTGCAACCGTTTCATGGGCGCACTTCGGCATGATCATCCCCTCCGACGACATAGTCTCGAAGGAGGACGGTAAGGAGATCCGCCTTCAGCTGATGTTTATCCACCCTTTTGAAGGACAGTACATGGAGATGGCAAGGCCGAAGGCCTTCGGCGTCATGGTGAACGGCAAGAAACACGACCTTCTGCCCGTCCTCGGAAAGAAGACGGTCAGGGGTGTCTCCACCTGGGAGGCCGCCTACAGGGTCAGGAGTCCCGGGGACCACGTATTCTATGTCGAGCCCGCCCCGTACTGGGAGCCCGCAGAAGAGACCTTCATAATACATTACAGCAAGGTCGTAGTGGACGCGCTCGAGTTGGAGACGGGGTGGGACGCCGAGGTAGGGCTCAAGACGGAGATAGTCCCGCTGACGCGGCCTTACGGCCTATGGGCCGGCAATGTATTCCAGGGGATTGTGAAGGTGGACGGCAAACCCGTACCGTATGCAGAGGTGGAGGTCGAGTACTACAACGAGGGAGGAAAGATACGGCCTCCGGCCGAGCCCTACATAACCCAGGTGATAAAGGCCGACGGCAACGGTGTCTTCACCTATGCAATGCCAGTAGCCGGGTGGTGGGGGTTTGCCGCCCTCAACACCGCCGACTTCAGGTTGAAACGCAGGGGCAAGGAATATCCCGTAGAGATCGGGGCCGTCATATGGGTAAAGACAAGGGAGATGAGATAGTATGCACATATCAGAAGGAGTCCTGTCCGCACCCGCTCTCGTCACCGGAGCCCTGCTCGCCGCAGGCGGCGTGGCAGCGGGGCTGAAGAAGATGGACTATGAAAGGATACCAGAGGTTGCGGTCCTCTCGTCTGCATTCTTCGTCGCATCGTTGATACACGTACCCATAGGGCCGTCGAGCGTCCATCTCGTACTGAACGGTCTGTTGGGGGTGCTGCTCGGCTGGATGGCGTTTCCCGCCATCCTTGTTGCACTTGCGCTGCATGCAGTGCTGTTTCAGTTCGGGGGGCTCACCTCGCTCGGGGTCAACACGGTCATCATGGCCGCTCCGGCGGTCACAGCCTACTATCTCTTCAACCGGCCTATCCGGAGAGGCGGTCATCTCCTGAGCACCCTTGCAGGGTTCGGCTCGGGAGCCGCGGGAATCGCCCTCGGAGCCGTGCTTGTCGCCGTGGCACTTGTAAGCACCGGCGAGGAATTCACCGGCGTTGCAAGGCTCGTGCTTGCGGCCCACCTGCCGGTCATGGTGATCGAGGGCATCGTCACGGGCTTTTGTGTTATATTCCTGAAAAAAGTGAAACCAGAGGTGCTGGAGGTGGGGAAGTGAACGAGAATTCAAGATTCAAGATTCAAGGTTCAAAATTCAAGATTCGAGTTCCTGGATTCAGGGTCGTCAACGGTGCTATCATATTACTGCTCATCCTCTCCTCGACCGCCTATGCACACAAGGTGAGCATATACGCCTATGCTGAAGACGGCATGATACACTCAGAGGGATACTTTGCCGACGGTACAAGGAGCAGGAACTCACGCGTCGAGGTCTTCGATGCAAGGACCGGAGAGAAACTCCTTGAAGGCAGAACAGACAATGAAGGAAGATTCTCCTTCAGGATCCCGAGGGCGGCCTCCATCAGGCTCGTACTCCACGCAAGCATGGGCCACCGGAACGACTACACCCTCAGCGAGGGAGAGGTGAAGGAGGCGCTGGGGATACCGGAGCAAGAAACAGGACAGCAGGAAGAACCGGAGGGCAAACCGCGGTCCGACGCCCCTCCGCCCCCGACACCACGGTCCGACACCACCCCGGCGGCGGGGGCACCGTCTGCCGAGATGGAGGCGATGGTGGAGAGGGTCATGGACAGAAAGCTCCAGCCGGTGATCACCATGCTGCTCAAGCTGCAGGAGGAGGCCGGAAGGCCCGGAACGACCGAGATTCTGGGTGGTATCGGCTACATCATAGGACTCATGGGCATGGCGATGTATTTCAAGAACAGGAGGAAGGGCTGACGACCCGAACGGCAACATGCATCTCGAGGAATTTGCAGAAGGCGGATCGTTCCTGCACAGGCTCGACCCGAGGGTGAAGTTCCTGGCCATAGTGCCCTACGTCCTCGTCACAGCCGTGATGCAGGGACAGAAGGGCCCGCTTGCCGCACTCTCGGTCTCCGTAGTGCTGACGGCACTGGCGAGACTCGATGCGGGAAAGCTCCTCAGCAGGCTGGTAGCCGTAAACGTGTTCGTCCTGCTGTTGTGGCTCTTCATTCCGTTCAGCTATCCGGGGGAGACGGTCTTTCAGATCGGACCGCTGGCAGCCACCGGTGAGGGGATCCTCTATGCCGTCTCCATCACACTCAAGACCAATGCCATAGTGCTTGCCACGATAGCCGTCCTCGGCACCTCGGAGGTCTTTTCGCTCGCCCACGCACTCATCCATCTGAAGATACCCGACAAGCTCGTTCACCTCTTCTTCTTTTTCTACAGATACATAACCGTGCAATACGGGAGGCTTCGCAATGCCATGCTGATACGGTGCTTCAGGCCGGGCACGAACATGCATACGTACAGGACATATGCATATCTCGTGGGAATGCTTATAGTCAGGAGCTACGAAAGGTCCCAGAGGATCTACCAGGCGATGCTCTGCAGGGGATTCAGCGGCAGATTCCCTGTAGTAAGCCACTTCAGGCTCGGGAGAGGAGACGTGGTGTTCGGTCTCTCGATGGCTGCGGTGACGGTCGTGCTGGTGATCGTTTGAAGGCCCCGAATCCAGACACGCATGGTTGATCGGAACGGTTTTTTTTCAGTTTACGAACGAAGGACCGAGAGTCAATGGACAACGAAGAGAGACTGATAGAACTCAGGGGGCTGAGCTTCACCTACCCGTACGGGAAGAGGGTGTTCAGCGGCCTCGACTTCTCTTTGAAGAAGGGCGACAGGGTAGGTCTGGTCGGGCCGAACGGAGCCGGCAAGACCACGTTGTTCCACCTCATAATGGGACTGTTGCGGCCCGACGCCGGGGAGATAAGGGTGTTCGGCAGGGCAAGGAAGACGGAGGAGGACTTCAGGGAGGTGAGACGACGGATCGGGCTGCTGTTCCAGGACTCCGACGACCAGCTCTTCAGCCCGACCGTGGAGGAGGACATCGCATTCGGTCCGCTGAACCTCGGCAGGTCCCATGAAGAGGCCAGGGACATAGTGAGGGAGACGTGCAGGGTCCTCGGGCTCGAGGGACTCGAGAAGAAGGTGACCTACCGCCTCTCCGGCGGAGAGAAGAGGCTCGTAGCACTCGCCACGGTCGTTGCAATGAAGCCGGAGTGCTTCCTGCTCGATGAGCCGACCGCCGGGCTTGATGAGGCCACGCGTGCGAGATTCCTGAACTACCTGAAAGGGCACGCGGAGACTTTCATGATCATAACGCATGCCCACGAGCTGCTGGAGGATGCAACGGACAGGGTATACAGACTGGAAGACGGCAGGTTGACGCCGCTCTGAACAACAGACAACCCGCAGAAAAGGAGGCCGTATGAATGAGATCGAAAAACTGAGGAGACTGCTTCACCACTGGATGGAACACAACGACGAGCATGCAAACGTGTACCGGCAATGGGCCGGCAAGGCCCGGTCGTTCGGCAGAGCGGACGTGTCGGCAGTACTCGAGAGGCTGGAGCAGGAGACGAGGAGTCTCAACAGGCTCCTCGAGGAAGCCCTGGAGAAGCTTTCGTGAGGACCGCGAACCATCTCCTTCACACGAGCTGCTGCTACGGGCTCGACTGACGACCCCTTGCCAGCGTCTCGAGAGACTTCAGTCTCTCGATCTCTCCTATTGCAATCAGTGTATCTCCGGCGTTTATGCGGGTGTTGTGCACGGGGTTGAACTTCATGTCCCCGTCCTTACGCTTGATGGCGACAACGATGACCCCGAGTTCCCTGCCGACGCCGGCCTCATGAATGGTCTTGCCCGCTATTGCCGAGCCCTCCTCAACCGGCACCTCTTCCATCTGCAGCTCCAGGTTCCCGCTTTTCGTGGCAAACTCGAGAAAGTCCACCACCGCAGGCTTCAGCACGGTGTGGGCTATCCTGAGCCCGCCGATATGGTAGGGAGAGACCACCCGGTCGGCGCCCGCCCTCAGGAGCTTCTGTCCCGAGCCCTCCTCCCCCGCCCTCGCGACTATGAAGAGTGAGGGGTTGAGTTCCCGCGCACTCAGAACCACGTACAGGTTCTGTGCATCGGTGGACAGGACCGAGATCAGTCCCTTCGCCTTCTCGATTCCGGCCTGCCGGAGAATCTCGTCCTTGGTCGCATCGCCGTATACGAAGACCGTCTCCTCATCGGCGTCGAGCTCGGGCAGCTCTTTCTCCACGACCACGAAGGGGACGTTCTTCGCCTTCAGTTCATGGCATATTATCTTTCCCATACGCCCGTAGCCACAGACTATGAAGTGATCCTTGATTGACTTCAGCCTCTTTTCCAATCTTCTCCTCCCGAAGGCCTTCTGTAGTTCTCCCTCGAAGACTATCCTGATGCCGTTGTTTATACCATAGGCCACCGCGCCCACGCCGACGAAGACAAGGATTATGGTGAAAGCCCTCCCCGTGTATGACAGGGGTCTCACCTCCTGGTAGCCGATCGTGGAGAGGGTGATCACCGTCATGTAAAGTGAATCAAAGAGGGTCCATCCTTCGATGATGGAATAACCTACAGTGCCGGACAGTATAACCAGAAATACGAGACCAAGTGAAAGAAACGCCCTCTTCCTCAAGATGTCCTCTTATCCCCTTCCTTGAAAGATCTGTTCCGCCTCTTTAATTGTGCAATACTCCGGTCGATCATGGCAATCCTCTCCAGGATATTCTTCATGTGAGACCCCTCCCAGTATATGCCGCCGCACTTCGGGCATCTCTGAAAAAGGCTGTGATGGATATATACATACTCGGGTACTGCATCCTTCACCACTTGCTTGTCCACCGTCTCGAGAGGCACATTGCAGCGCATGCACCTTCTCGAAGCACCCTCCGGAGGCGGGAACTCCGACAACACCTCCTCCAGCTGCTCATCCAGCCTTTCGGACCCGACAAGCAGGCACCTCACCTTGAAATCCTCTGTCAGCCTCCTGTCCCTCGTGAGCAGGACCCTCCCCTCCGCGCGCGCCATCCTGACCAGCTCCCGGTCGTCGATCTCCCTGAAATACAGCACATCATGGCCGACGAACCTCATCCACTTTGCAAGGCGTCCCAGCATGACATCCGCAATGAAAGCCGCAGCCATAACCTATTTTACAATAAAGCACCGACGAAAACTTCAGGACCCGGCGCAGAACGGATCATCAAGAGAACAGAACGCCTCACAACTACAAAATTGTAGTTCTCTACATTTTTGTAAGGCCCCCCTGCGGCATAAATATCCGGAAAATCAAGCACTTCAAGTTTGGCACGTTTCTCGCATAATGGAGAGTCCCCAAACATGGAGCCGATGGGCGGGGATATCCATGAGAAATGCCCTATACGAAGAATCAGCACTTCGGCTGAAGTGGAGGCCGACGGCAGACGGGCCGGATCAACTTACATTAGGAGCAAGGAGGTGATACACGTTGTAGGGGAAACTCGGATTGACAGCACGGGAGCGGTGCAGGCCGAACCGCATCCTGCGTGGTACAGGCCCGGCCACCTTGTGCCGTTTGCTCTCAGCCTTGAAAGTGCCAACTTATCTTAGTCAGGAGAACTGGATATGCAGAGAAGACTCAGGATTTTGCTTTACGTGTTGGGTGTCGTGGTTTTCGTTGCCGTAGCGGTGAAGGGGTTGTTTGCCGTCACCGGCACGTCGGAGTTCTGTGTTTCGTGTCACACGATGAAATCGCGGTACAGGAACTGGTCCCACTCGGCTCACCGCAACTGGGCGGGATGCAGTGACTGCCACGTGCCGCAGGGAGATGTCGTGAACAAGCTTGCGGCAAAGACCCGTGACGGCATCAACCACGTCTACGCGTACACATTCGACAAGATACCGGATCCTATACGTCTGAAGCCGCGCAGCCAGAAGACCGTGATGAACAACTGCGTGAGGTGTCACGAACAACTTGTCGAGAAGATCTCCATGGAGGGCAGGAAGTGCTGGGACTGCCACCGTGGAACTCCTCACGGATATTGAGAGGGACAAAACTATAATAACGATTAGAGAATCAATCAGGAAAAGGAGGTAAGTTTCTAATGCAAAAGTACAGGCTGACGTTGCTGGTGCTGCTGTTGCTCTCCCTGAACCTGCTGCTCACAGGCTGTGCAGAGGAGGCGCAAACAATGCAGAGTGCCATAACCATCCCTGAAGACGAGGTGGACCCGAAGGTATGGGGACAGAAGTTTCCGAATCACTACGACAGTTATCTCAAAAACAGCGAGAGGACCAAGAGGTACAGCAAGTACCGCAGCGACGAGGAGGACAGGCTGAGCCCGTGGCCTTTCCAGTTCATACTGGCAAACGGCTGGGGCATGGGAGTCGAGTACAATGAACCTAACGGACACACCGACATGCTGAAGGACCAGCTGAAGGTGGATGCCAGGCGCAAGGGCTCGGGCGGCGTATGCCTCACCTGCAAGACGCCCTATGCACCCAAACTGAAGGAGGAACTGGGAGAGGACTACTTCAAGAAGCCGTACAATGAAGTGCATGCCAAGATACCCAAAAAGCATCAGGAGCTGGGACTGGCCTGTATAGATTGCCACGATCCCAAGACCATGGACCTGCGCATAAGCCGGTGGACACTCAAAGAGGGTCTGAAGGCCATAGGCAAGGACCAGGAGAAGCTGACCCGGCAGGAGATGCGCACCCTGGTGTGTGCACAGTGCCACGTCACATATTCGATAGCCAAGAACAAGGAAGGCAAGTCCGTCTGGGTCAAGTTCCCCTGGGCCAACGGCAAGTGGGGCAACATCTCGATCGAGGGCATAATCAAGCAGATACAGGATGAGAACCTGCGGGAGTGGAAACACAAGATCACGGGCCAGAAGTTGGGACACGTGCGTCATCCGGAATTCGAGCTCTTCACCGCACCCGGAAGCGTCCACTGGGCGGCCAATGTTGCATGCGCGGACTGCCACATGCCGTATGAAAGGGTGGGCAGCCAGAAGATCTCTTCCCACAGGTGGGAGAGTCCGTTCAAGAAGAACATGAAGCCCTGCATGCAGTGCCACAACCAGACCGAGGAGTGGCTGAAGACACAGGTGATCAACATTCAGGACCGCACGAACCACAACTTCACAAAGGCCGGATATGCCGTTGCCGAAGCCGCACTGACCATAGAGGCCGCACTGAAGACACCAGGCATAGACAAGGACCTGATAAAGAAGGCTCAGCACAAATACGAGCAGGCATATCTCAGGGTCACCTTCATAGGGGCTGAAAACAGCATGGGCTTCCACAACCCGCCCGAGGCCATGAGGATCCTTACCGACGCCCTGGCACAGGGCAAGGAGGTCACCCAGATGGCACGGGATGCCATCTACAAGGCAGGGGCTACGCCTCCTGACTTCGACCCGGAAAAGATAGACAGGATCGTAAAGGAGCGCTTCACGACAAAGGACGGCAAGACCGGGTTCAGGCCCGATGCGCCACGTAAGGCGGCTACTCTCGACTGAGGATCATCCATAATCCATCATGGAAAAAGCCGGGAGGATTTCTCCTCCCGGCTTTTTTTTCGCACACTCGATGCCGTTCCCGTGCGCACGAGCCATCGGCAGACTCGAGCACCACGCTCTCCCCGAGGACCGACACATCCATCCCCATACATGCACCAGTCCTTCGAGTCACCTGCAGACATACCGCCTCTCCTTCAAGCATACTGTCTGGGAGTTCCCTGCAGGGACTCTGCGGCCGGCGCAGGAAAAACCGCACCGTAGAAAAAGAAAGACCAGAGGGGACGCTGGTCCCTCTCTGGTCCTCATGTCAACGGAAACCGCGTTTCAAGCGGTTATGAGATACTCAAGCCTCCTGAGTCTCCGGCTCCTCCGTCTCCTGCACCTCGGGCTCTTCGGCATCCCTCTTCACGAACGTGTTTCTGTACCTCAGCATCCCGGTTCCGGCAGGGATGATCCTGCCCATGATAACGTTCTCCTTGAGTCCTCTCAACTCGTCGACCTTGCCCTCGAGCGCGGCCTCTGTAAGGACACGCGTGGTCTCCTGGAACGATGCCGCAGCAACCCAGCTGTATGTCGACAGCGACGCCTTGGTTATGCCGAGCAGCATGGGTTTGCCGGTTGCAGGCCTTCCGCCCTTCGCCCTGACGCGCTCGTTCTCTTCGATGAACTCGAGCCTGTCCACCTGATCACCCATCAGGAACGTCGTATCTCCCGGATCCTCGATCTTTATCTTCCTCATCATCTGCCTGACGATGATCTCTATATGCTTGTCGTTGATGGTCACACCCTGCAGCCTGTAGACCTTCTGCACCTCATCCACCAGGTAGCCCTGAAGCTCTCTCGGGCCGAGGATGTCGAGTATGCTGTGGGGGTTGACCGCCCCGTCCATCAGGGGCTCACCTGCCCTCACCCAGTCACCCTCGTGCACGGTAACGTGCTTTCCTTTCGGAATCACGTATTCCTTGACCGTATCCCCGGACCTCACCACAACGACCCGCTGCCCCTTGGGTGCGCTCTTGAACTCGACGACCCCGTCTATCTCCGAGACGATTGCATGCTCCTTGGGCTTCCTCGCCTCGAAGAGCTCGGCAACCCTCGGGAGACCTCCGGTGATGTCCTTCGTCTTCGTTGTCTCCCGCGGTATCTTGGCGAGTATGTCGCCGGGCCGCACTATATCGCCCTTCTCCACCAGTATGTGGGCACCGGCAGGCAGCAGGTACCTTGCAAGGTGGTTCGTACCGGGTATCTTCAGCGTGGCCTTTCCGTGTTCGTCCTTTATGGATATGCGGGGCCTCATGTTCGGCGGATAGTCTATTATGACCTTCTGACTGAGACCGGTTATCTCGTCGACCTCTTCCTTGACCGTAACACCTTCGGTTATGTCCCCGAGGGCTATGCGGCCTCCGACCTCCGTCAGTATCGGCACGGAGTACGGATCCCACTCGACGAGCTTCTGTCCCATCTTGACCGTTTGCCCGTCCTCCACCAGCAGCCTGGCACCATAGACGAGATTGTACTTCTCTTTCTCCCTTCCCTGGCTGTCCACGACGGCAAACGTCGCGTTCCTGTTCAGTACGACGAGGACGCCTTCCCTGTTGCGTACGGCGTTGACGTCTATGAACTTTATCTTCCCGGAATTCTTCGCCTCGAGCACGGCCTGCTCGATCACCTTCGTCGCCGTACCACCTATGTGGAACGTCCTCATCGTAAGCTGGGTGCCGGGCTCGCCGATGGACTGTGCAGCCATGATGCCGACGGTCTCACCGTTCTCGACGAACACTCCGCGGCTGAGGTCCCTGCCGTAGCACATGGCGCAGACACCGAACTTCGTCTCGCACGTCAGCACGGACCTTATCATCACACTGCCTATGCCCGCCTCGGTTATCCTCTTCGTGACCGCCTCGTCTATCTCTCCGTTCCTCTTGAGTATCACCTCGGAGGTGAGGGGGTCCTTGATGTCTTCGGCAGCGGTCCTGCCGAGGATCCTGTCCTCGAGGGACTGTATGATCTCACCGCCTTCTATGAGGGCGGTCACCACTATACCTTCACGCGTACCGCAGTCGTGCTCGGTAATGATGACATCCTGGGCCACGTCCACGAGCCTCCTCGTGAGGTATCCGGCATTGGCCGTCTTGAGGGCGGTATCGGCAAGACCCTTTCTTGCGCCATGGGTCGATATGAAGTACTGGAGCGGACTCACACCTTCACGGAAGTTGGCCGTGATCGGGGTCTCGATGATCTCTCCCGAGGGCTTGGCCATCAGGCCCCTCATGCCTGCAAGCTGCCTTATCTGGGCGGCCGACCCCCTTGCACCCGAGTCCGCCATCATGAATATGCTGTTGAAGGCCCTCCGCTCCATCAGTTCCTCTTCACTCAGTTCCTTGCCGTCCTCTGCACCGAGTTCCTTCATCATCTCCTCTGCAACCCGCTCGGTGACATTCGCCCAGATATCGATAACCTTGTTGTAACGCTCTCCATGAGTTATAAGACCGTCGGAGTACTGCTTGTAGACCTCGAGGACCTGCTGCTCGGCCTGCTTGATGAGCTCTGCCTTCTTCGACGGTATGTGCATGTCCTCGATGCAGATGGATATGCCGGATTTCGTGGCATACTCGAAGCCGAGCCTTTCGAGGTTGTCGAGGAATATGACGGCGGTCCTCCTGCCGATGTTCTTGTAGCAGTGATCCACGAGGTTCTGTATCTCTTTCTTGCTCAGCTCCTTGTTTATGGACGAGAAGGGGATCTCCTCGGGCAGTATCTCGCTGAATATGACCCTGCCGACGGTGGTCTCCGTCAGCTCACCGTCTATCCTCACCTTGATCCTCGCATGTTCGGAGACGACCCCGGCGTTATAGGCGTCCCGCACGTCTTCACGGTCGGCAAAGACCATACCCTCGCCTGCAGCTCCCTTCCGCTCCTTGGTGAGGTAATAGAGGCCGAGGACCATGTCCTGTGTAGGGAAGACGATCGGCTTTCCGTTGGCGGGCGAGAGCAGGTTGTTGACGGACATCATGAGCACCCTCGCCTCGATCTGCGCCTCTATGGAAAGGGGCACGTGCACCGCCATCTGGTCGCCGTCGAAGTCTGCGTTGTAGGCCGTACACACGAGGGGATGCAGCTTTATCGCCTTTCCCTCGACGAGTACGGGATCGAATGCCTGTATTCCCAGCTTGTGAAGCGTAGGCGCCCTGTTCAGCAGCACCGGATGTTCCTTGATGACGTCCTCGAGGGCGTCCCACACCTCGGGGGTCTCCATCTCCACCAGCCGCTTCGCCTGCTTGATGGTGGTCGCATGGCCTTTCTCTTCGAGCTTGTTGAAGACGAAGGGCTTGAACAGCTCCAGTGCCATCACCTTGGGAAGACCGCACTGGTGGAGCTTCAGCTCTGGACCGACGACTATGACCGAACGGCCCGAGTAATCGACCCTCTTACCGAGGAGGTTCTGACGGAAACGTCCCTGCTTGCCCTTTATCATGTCGCTGAGCGACTTCAGCGGCCTCTTCGAAGAGGTCTTCATTGCACGCGTGCGCTTGGTGTTGTCGAAGAGTGCGTCCACTGCCTCCTGGAGCATCCTCTTCTCGTTCTTGATTATGACGCTCGGGGCCTTCAGCTCCATCAGTCTCTTCAGCCTGTTGTTCCTGTTTATCACCCTGCGGTAGAGGTCGTTTAGATCGGACGTGGCAAAGCGTCCTCCGTCGAGGTGAACGAGCGGCCTCAGGTCCGGCGGAAGCACCGGGACCACATCGAGTATCATCCACTCGGGCTTGTTGCCGGATTTCCTGAATGCCTCTATGACCTTGAGACGCTTGGTGAGTTTCCTCTTCTGTCCCACGGAGGAGGATTCCTGTATCTTTGTCTTGAGCTCGACGCTGAGGGCGTCGAGGTCGACCTTTCTGAGCAGTTCGCGTACGGCCTCGGCCCCCATCCCCGCCTTGAACGCATTTCCGTACTCGGCGGTCATCTTCTTGTATTCCTCTTCCGACAGGAGCTGCTTCTCCTTGAGCGGCGTGTCCCCGGCGTCTATCACTATGTAGTTCTCGAAGTAGAGCACCTTCTCGAGGTAACGCATGGTCATGTCGAGCAGTGTGCCTATCCTGCTCGGAACACCCTTCAGGAACCATATGTGGGCCACGGGGGTCGCCAGTTCGATATGCCCGAGCCTCTCGCGCCGGACCCTCGCCTGGATCACCTCGACGCCGCACTTGTCGCAGACCACCCCCCTGTGCTTCATCCTCTTGTACTTTCCGCAGAGGCACTCCCAGTCCTTCACCGGGCCGAATATCTTCGCACAGAAGAGTCCGTCCCTCTCGGGCTTGAAGGTCCTGTAGTTGATGGTCTCGGGCTTCTTCACCTCTCCGAAGGACCATTCGCGGATCCTGTCTGGAGAGGCCAGCTTTATCCTGATCGCATCAAAGTCCCTCGGATTCCTCGGTTTCTGATACAAGGAATAAATCTCTTCCATCGGAGTGTCAGGAGCCTTCTTATCGGCCGATCTTGCTTCACTCTGCAAAGCATCCATTTATCTATTCCCCCTTCTTCCTTTTTTCCAGGATTTCGACATCCAGGCAGAGGCTTCTCAGTTCCTTTATCAGGACGTTGAAGGACTCCGGAACCCCGGATTCGAGCGAGGCCTCTCCCTTGACGATCGCCTCGTACATCTTTCCGCGGCCCTGGACGTCGTCGCTCTTGACGGTCAGGAATTCCTGGAGCGTATATGCCGCTCCGTACGCCTCGAGTGCCCAGACCTCCATCTCTCCCAGTCGCTGACCGCCGAACTGGGCCTTTCCGCCGAGAGGCTGCTGGGTGACCAGTGAGTAAGGCCCTATCGACCTCGCGTGCACCTTGTCGTCGACGAGGTGGTGGAGCTTCATCATGTACATGGTACCGACCGTCACCGGTCTCTGGAAAGGCTCCCCCGTCCTTCCGTCGAAGAGTACGGTCTGGCCGTTCGTGGGCAGCCCGGCCTTCTTCAGCAGTCCCTTTATCTCGCTCTCCTTCGCCCCTTCGAATACGGGTGAGGCCACGTGTATCCCGAGCGCCCTTGCGGCCCAGCCGAGATGTGTCTCGAGTATCTGCCCGACGTTCATCCTGGAGGGAACGCCCAAGGGGTTCAGGACGATATCGACCGGTGTGCCGTCGGGAAGGTAGGGCATGTCCTCTTCAGGCAGCACCATCGCTATCACTCCCTTGTTACCGTGCCTTCCGGCCATCTTGTCGCCGCTCTGGATCTTCCTCTTCATGGCGATATAAACCTTCACGAGCTTGTTCACACCCGGCGGCAGGTCGTCTCCCTTCCTGAGGCGGTCCACCTTTTCGTCGTATTCCGACTGAAGGTGCTTGGTGTATTCCTTTATCTCCTTTATGTAGCGGTCGATCTTCTCCTGGACTTCACCGTTCTGCACCTTGATCTTGCCGAGGTACTGGTCCTTCACCTTCTCGAGGTGCTTGGCCGTGATCTTCCTGCCCTTCGTACAGATCACATCCTTGTTCTTGGGTATCCTGATATCATCGGCAGCCTTCTGTCCCAGGAGGAGCTCCCTTATCTTCTGGTACACCTCCTCGGTCGCGATGCGGAGCCTCTCCTCCAGGTCGCGCTGGAGCTCCTTCATCTCTTCTTCCTCTATGCTCTTGGTACGCGCGTCCTTCTTGGCACCCTTTCTCGAGAATATCCGCACGTCCACGACGGCGCCTGATATGCCCGGCGGCACCCTCAGGGAGGAGTCCTTCACATCCTCGGCCTTCTCTCCGAAGATCGCCCTCAGCAGCTTCTCCTCGGATGTGAGCTGTGACTCACCCTTGGGCGTCACCTTGCCGACGATGATGTCGCCCGGGCTCACCTCGGCGCCGATCCTCACTATGCCGCTTTCGTCGAGGTCCTTCAGGGCATCCTCTCCAACATTGGGGATGTCACGCGTGATCTCCTCGGGACCGAGCTTCGTCTCTCTCGCCTCGACCTCGAACTCCTCTATGTGTATCGATGTGTATACGTCATCCTTCACGAGCCTCTCGCATATCAGGATGGCATCCTCGAAGTTGTAGCCGCCCCAGGGCATGAAGGCCACGAGGACGTTCTTGCCCGGTGCGAGCTCACCGAGGTCGGTGCACGGGCCGTCTGCAAGCACGTCGCCCTTCTCGACCCTGTCGCCCTCCTTTACTATGGGCTTCTGGTTGAAACACGTACCCTGGTTCGAACGGGCGAACTTCATGAGGTTGTAGATGTCGACCCTGCCGCCCTTCTCAGGGTCCAGCAGCCCGAACTCCGACTCCTCTCCCTCCTCTTCGGTGACCCTCACCACTATCCTCGTAGAGTCCACACTCTCGACAACACCCGATCTCTTTGCGATCACCACGACTCCGGAGTCTTTAGCCGCCACGCCCTCCATGCCGGTCCCCACGAGCGGGGCCTCGGATGTAAGCAACGGCACGGCCTGGCGCTGCATGTTCGAGCCCATCAGCGCCCTGTTAGCGTCGTCGTTTTCCAGAAACGGTATCAGGCTTGCCGAAACACCGACGATCTGCTTGGGCGAGACGTCCATGTACTGAACCTCATCCGGGGTCACCATCTTGAAGTCACCGGCAAGCCTCGCAGGAACAGCATCTCCGAGGAGCTTGCCCTTCTTTCCTATCGGAACAGTGGCCTCGGCGATCACGTACTTCTCGCTGTCGATGGCCGTGAGATACTCCACCTCGTCGGTGACGGTGCCGGACTTGACCTTCCTGTACGGAGCCTCGATAAAGCCGTACTCGTTTATCCGTGCGTAGGTGGCCAGTGACGTTATGAGACCTATGTTCGGTCCTTCCGGGGTCTCGATGGGACAGATCCTTCCATAGTGTGTAGGATGTACATCCCTGACCTCAAACCCGGCACGCTCCCTCGTGAGTCCCCCGGGGCCGAGCGCGCTCAGCCTCCTCTTGTGGGTTATCTCCGAAAGCGGATTGGTCTGATCCATGAACTGGCTCAGCTGACTCGAGCCGAAGAACTCCTTTACCGCGGCCATTACGGGCTTGGCGTTTATGATGTCGTGGGGCATGACCTCTTCGAGCTCCGTGAGTGTCATCTTCTCCTTGATAGCCCTCTCCATACGGATGAGTCCTATGCGGAACTGATTCTCGAGGAGCTCGCCCACACCCCTCACCCTCCTGTTTCCGAGGTGGTCTATGTCGTCCACCTCGCCGCGTCCGGTCCTGAGTTTAAGGAGGTACTTCACTATCTCTATAATGTCCCTGTCCGTGAGGACCTTCGTCTCCAAAGGTATGTCGAGTCCCAGCTTCTTGTTTATCTTCAGCCTGCCCACCGGTGAAAGGTCGTACCTCTTCTCGTCGAAGAAGAGGCCGTTGAAGAGCTCCTCGGCTGCCTCGACGGTCGAGGGCTCACCAGGGCGGAGCTTCTTGTATATCTCGATGAGCGCCTCTTCCCTGCTGTTCACCCTGTCGGTGATGATGGTATCCCTCAACGACGGCAGATACCTCACATTGTCTATGAAGAGGAGCTCTACGGAGTCCAGCTTCAGTGCAACGAGCCTGTCGAGCACCTCCTCTGTTATGGGTTCGTTGCTCTCGAGGATGATCTCGCCGGTCTCGGGGTCTATTATATCCTTGAGGGTGATCCTGCCGATTATCTCCTCACGGCTGATCGGTATCTCCTCTATGCCGGAGTTTGCGAGTCTCCTGAGGGAGACCTTCGTTATCTTGCTCCCCTCCTTCAGGATCACGTCTCCGGTCTTGGGATCCTTGACCTCGAACCTCGACTTCACGCCGGCCAGTATGTCGGAGACGGGCCTCGAGAACTTGTTCTTTCCCTGGATCTTGATGATCTCCGAGGGATAGAACGTACTGAGGAGTTCCTCGTTGCTGTAGCCGAGGGCCTTCAGGACTATCGTCGCGGGTATCTTTCTCCTCCGGTCTATCCTCACGTAAAGGACATCCTTCGTATCGAACTCGAAGTCGAGCCACGACCCTCTCGACGGTATCACCCTCGATGTATAGAGCGGCCTGCCGCTCACATGGGTCTTGGTCTTGTCGGGGCTGAAGAAGACACCGGGAGAACGGTGCAGCTGACTCACGATGACCCTCTCGGTGCCGTTTATGATGAAGGTGCCCGTATCCGTCATAAGGGGGATCTCTCCCATGTAGACTTCCTGCTCCCGCGACTCCTTGAGCACCTTGTTCTTGGATTCGTCCATCTCGTAGAGGTCCAGCCTGACTTTTATCTTAAGGGGAGCCCCGTAGGTGACACCCTTGTGAAGGCACTCCCTCATCGTGAACTTCGGTTTCTTTATGGCATACTCTATGAACTCTATGGTCGCTGTCTCGTTGTAGTCGGAAATCGGAAACACGCTCTTGAAGGCTGCCTGCAGCCCCGCGTCCTTCCTCTCTTCAGGGGGAACATCCTTCTGAAGGAACCTTTCATAGGAAACCTTCTGGAATTCGATCAAGTAGGGTACATCCAACAGTGGAGGAACCTTTCCAAAACTGAGTCTTTCTCTTAAAACCCTTTCCATGGTTCTCCTTTCAAAATTCATTGAATTGGTTAATACGTGCCATCACGTATCAAAAAAATCAGAAAGCAGTCGAACCGTCAAGCGCTGCGATCACGGCCGCGGCCCTTGAACTGCAGCGCCTGACGGTCAACCGGGTTACTTTATCTCTACGGCAGCTCCCTGCTCTTCGAGTTTCGCCTTTACTGCCTCTGCTTCGTCCTTGGAGACACCCTCCTTGACCGGGGCCGGGGCACCGTCCACAAGGGCCTTTGCCTCCTTCAGCCCGAGTCCGGTAATCTCCCTGACCACCTTGATCACCTGAATCTTCTTGTCGCCTGCAGAGGTGAGGACCACGTCGAAGCTCGTCTTCTCCTCTTCAGGGGCCTCGGCCGCTGCAGCACCTGCGGGCATGGCTGCCATGGCTACCGGGGCCGCGGCCTGCACGCCGTACCTCTCCTCGAACTCCTTGATGAACTGCGACATCTCGAGGACCGTCATATTGTCGATAAACTCAAAGACCTGTTCCTTTGTAACTTCTGCCATTCTTTCTATCCTCCTGTTGGGAATCGTTGTTGTCTGTCACTGACAGTGGTCATCGGCGACGGCCGATCATCCTTCCTGTCCGCTACTGCCCCTTCTTGTCTCTAAGAGCACTGAGGGCATAGCCGAATCTCTGAATGGTCGCCTGCAACAGAGACGCCATCTTCGACATCGGAGCCGCCATGGCACCTGCAAGCATCGCCAGCTGGACATCCCGCGACGGCAGGGTCGCCACGCTCTTCAAGGCGTCGAGATCGACGAGCTTGCCCTCGATCACTCCGCCCCTGACTCCGAACGTCTCGTTCTGCTTTGCATACTCGAGCACCTTCTTGGCAACGATCACCGGGTCGTCATACCCGATCGCAATGCCGACCGGCCCGGTGAACTGGTCCTTGGCCACGGCAACAGGGGTCTCCTCGGCAGCGATCCTTGCAAGGGTGTTCTTCACCACCCGGTACTCGATCTCCGAAGCCTTGAGCAGCCTTCTCATCTCGGAGATCTGGGCGACGGTCAGGCCCTTGTAGTCTGTGAAGACCACTCCCTTTGCCCTCTGAAACCTCTCCTTCAGTGCATCGAGTTCCTCGGCCTTCTGTTTTCTGGTTTTCAGGTCCTACCTCCTTTCCCAGAGACAACAACACCGACTCAGGACTGCAGCTCCGCGACCGACAGAAGTGACACCGTGGGCCGCAAGCAGGCAATCCCTCCGGTCTCGGCAGGCTGGCAACCCGAACGCCTGGTTCAGCCGTGCATCGAACCAGGCCTTGCCATTTAATCCCCGAACCTGCTGTCTCTGACCGATAAATTCAACCGGGTAACACCCGGCAACGAAGAATCCAGCCGCTTCTATACGATCTACGGCAATATATTGTTGCATGGAGTATTGAGATTCAAGGTTGTTACCCCCTGGAGCAGCGGACGCGATGAGCGACTGATTCGGTGTATCAATATCAAGCAGCCTTTTTTACGACAGTATTTATGTCAACCTTTATCCCGGGTCCCATGGTCGAGGAGAGGACGACTCCCCGTATGTACTTGCCCTTGGCTGCGGCAGGCTTGGCCTTCAAGAGCGCGTTCAGTGCGGCCTGCACATTCTCGACAAGCTTCTCCTTGTCAAAGGAGACCTTCCCGACCGACATGTGCACGATACCGCCTTTCTCGACCCTGAAGTCCACCTTCCCCGCCTTTATCTCCCTGACCGCCTTGCCGACGTCGAAGGTGACGGTGCCGAGCTTGGGGTTCGGCATCAGCCCCCTCGGGCCCAGTATCTTTCCGATCCTCCCGACGAGTCCCATCATATCCGGTGTAGCCACAGCCTTGTCGAATTCGAGCCACCCCTTCTGTATCTTCTCGACAAGGTCCTCGGCACCGACATAGTCGGCGCCGGCCTCGAGGGCCTCCTTCTCCTTTTCACCCTTTGCAAAGACGAGGACCCTCACCTTCCTGCCGGTTCCATGAGGCAGGGAGACCGTCCCCCTGACTATCTGATCAGACTTCTTCGGGTCGACACCCAGCTTCACTGCAAGGTCCACACTCTCGTCGAACTTCGCAAAAGAAACCTCTTTTATGATATCAATGGCTTCATCGAGATAGTATTCCCGCGTGCTGTCCACCTTCTTCTTAGCCTCTATGATCTTCTTACCCATAAAAATCCGTTATCCTCCTTTTCGATTTACGAGCGACGGCCCCTCAGCCCCAGCGGCTTCTCAGCGCCGGGCCGGATCGTCAGCTTTCAACCACCTCTATCCCCATACTCCTGGCCGTACCCATTATGATCCTCACCGCCTCGTCGACCGTATAGGCATTCAGGTCGGGCATCTTGGTCGTGGCGATCTCCTTCGCCTGATCAATGGTTATCTTTCCAACGGTCTCCTTCCCCGTCTCTGAGGCCCCCTTTATCACTCCGGCCGCCTTCTTGATGAGCTCTGCTGCAGGCGGAGTCTTCGTGATAAAGGTAAAGGACCTGTCCGAATAGATGGTGAGCACGGCAGGAATTATAGTGTCACCCATGGACTCGGTCTTTGCATTGAACTGCTTGCAAAAGTCCATTATATTTATCCCGTGGGGACCAAGGGCAGGACCTACAGGAGGCGCAGGTGATGCCTTGCCTGCCTGGATCTGCAACCTGACTTCCGCTATTACTTCCTTGGCCATTTCTTTCCTCCCTTTCTATTTTTGTTACACGGAGACACACCGCAAAGGGCTCACTACCGCCCGTATCCCCGTGACTCGCTCTATATCATCCACACATTCTCTATGTCTTTTCGACCTGATAAAAACTGAGCTCGACAGGCGTCTGCCTTCCGAATATGCTCACCATCACCTTCAACCTTCCGTGGTCTATGTCTATCTCGTCGACGACTCCAACGAAGTTTGCAAACGGACCGTCGATTATGCGCACGTTCTCTCCCCTCTGGTACTGCGTCTTCGGAGGCTGCTGCGGCGCCCTCTCCAGCTGCTGGAGCACGATCTCGACCTCCTCTGCGGGCAGGGCTATCGGTCTGGTACCGCCGACGAACCCCGTAACCCTCGGGATGCTCCTTATCAGGTGCCAGGTCTCGTCGTCGAGCACCATCTCAACAAGGATGTACCCTGGGTAGAACTTCTTGTCGGTCTCCTTCTTCTTGCCGCTCTTGAGCTCGACGACACGTTCCGTCGGGATGAGTACGCGGGATATCTTCTCTTCCAAACCCTTTCTCTTTACCTTGTCCTCTATAGCATCCTTGACCTTCTCCTCGAATCCCGAATATGTATGAACGACGTACCAGTTTTTATCCATCACCCCTACCTTAAGATAAATTTCACGAATTTTGACAGAATAAAATCAACCAGCCCGAGGAATACCGCCACTATGATGGTGGATATGATAACCACCCATGTAGAACCTATCAACTCATCCCTTGTCGGAAACAGGACCTTCTTCGCCTCAAGCTTCACCTCCCTGAGGAAATTCTTTATCCCTTTCAGCATCTTCCGCTTCCTGTTCCTGCAGTATGTTCAATCAGTCGTGACATATCCATCCTTTCCAAGTCTATAACCATAAAGTAACAACCGGCAAAAATATGGCAGGCCAGGCAGGATTCGAACCCGCAACCCTCGGATTTGGAGTCCGACGCTCTACCAATTAGAGCTACTGGCCTGTAAACACGTGTCTCGAATGACGATTGATAATTTTATAGTTTTTATCATCAATAGTCAATAGTCAACCATACGGCCCTCAAGCCTTCGTCTCCTTGTGCGCGGTATGCCTTCTGCAGTGACGGCAGTACTTCTTAAGCTGAAGCTTTTCCGTCGTGTTCTTCTTGTTCTTCATGGTTGAATAATTCCTGTTCTTACACTCCGAGCACTGTAAAAGTATGATATCCCTCATCTCTCTTCATCCTTTTCTTTGAGTAACGGCTGTTTCAACAAAACTACTCTATTATCTTGGTGACGACACCGGCACCGACGGTACGGCCGCCTTCCCTTATCGCGAACCTCACTCCCTCTTCCATCGCCACCGTC
>JAADGG010000022.1 GCA_013152485.1 Nitrospirota bacterium
CGTAACTCTCAAAGCATATGCAAGGTGCAGAAGCCGGTTTTCCTTGACGGGTTTACCTCAAGGGGGAATCCGTAACAACACCATGCCATAAAAGAGGAGGAGAAGATGAGAAGACTTGTCATGAAGAGGAGAGCGGCGGCAGGACTCCTGCTGATACTCGCCGGACTGGTTCTTCCCGACAGCGCGCCGGGAGCCGGGGACAACAGGACGCAGCTGCTCGAGCAGAAGGTTCAGGTTCTGGTAGAGGAGGTTCAGAGCCTGAAGGAGCAGCTCATTCTGCCCGAGGCGCCGGAGTATGAGGGGGCCTATGGTTTGGGCCCGTCGGCAGCCCGAGTCTACGGCATAAGACAGGGGGTCTCCCTGGCAGGCTATGGAGAGGCATACTACAGGCGGATCCTGAGCGACAAGGGAGACGCCAAGGACACGTCCGATTTCTACCGGTTTGTCCTCTACGCAGGATACCGGTTCACGGACCGTATCATCTTCAACTCGGAATTCGAGATCGAACATGCCGCCACCGGCAAGAATTTTCAAGGCAAGTCGGGCAGTGTGGCCGTTGAGTTTGCATACCTGGACTTCTTCTTCAGCGATCCATTCAACGTCAGGGCGGGCCTGGTCCTCGTGCCCATGGGTTTTGTCAACGAGCTTCACGAACCCACGACATTCCACGGAGTATACAGGCCTGATGTGGAACAGAAGATCATTCCCAGCACCTGGCGTAAGAACGGGCTCGGCGTCTTCGGCACAATAGGCTCCGGTGTCGACTATCGCATCTACGTGGTCAACGGAATGAACGGCTACAAGTTCTCGGCCGGGGGCATCCGGAACGGCCGACAGAAAGGCGGCCGCGTACTGGCTGAAGACCTCGCCGTCACAGGCCGGCTGGACTGGAGCCCTACGCCCGGGATATTGCTCGGAGGGGCGTTCTTTGCCGGAAACTCTGGACAGGACCAGACCTTCAACGGGGAGTCCCTGGACATCCCTACGACTCTTCTTGAGGCCCATGCGGAGTACCGCCGCAGGGGTCTGGCCGTGCGGGTTCTGGGTGTAAAGGGAAGCATAGGCGATGCAGGAAGGCTCAGCGCTGCCACGGGAGAGACCATCGGGTCGCAGAACTACGGATGGTACATAGAGACGGCCTACGACGTGATGCCGCTTATCCGGCCGGAAACGACCCGCTACCTCGCTCCTTTCATCCGCTACGAACACTACAACACCCAGTACCGCGTCCCTGCCGGCTTTACGGCAAGTGGAGAGTATGACGTGACCACGACCACCGTGGGACTCACTTACAAACCCATCCCTCAGGTGGCGATAAAGGCGGACTACCGCAATGTGGACTCTGAGTCGGCACGGAAGGCGGATGAGTTCAATCTCGGGATCGCATATGCTTTCTGAGCCACGGCTACAGTTCATGAGAACGGCGCTCGCATGGGCGGTGGGTCTGTCGGTACTCCTCGTTGCGGCCTTCCACTCCGAGGCCGGGGTCTTCTACAACAAGACGGATGCCTTGAATCTGGCCTTCCCAGGGGCACAGCGGATCGAGACGCGTGCACTCTTCATATCCGAAGACAGGGCGCGCCGCATTGCCGGCCTCGCCCGCGCACCCATGGATTCAGGGCTGGTGACGGCCTATGTGGGACTGAAGGCCGGAAGAGTGCTCGGATACGCCTTCCTGGAGCAGCATCTGGTCCGTACAAAACCAGAGACCGTAATGGTGGTGGTGACCCCGGACGGAAAGGTCGAGGCCGTTTATGTGCTTGCCTTTTTCGAACCACCGGAGTATCTTCCGTCGGAGAGGTGGATCAGGCAGTTCAGGGGCAGGCGGCTTTCACCGGGACTCGGAATCGGCAGGGAGATCCAGGGAATCACCGGAGCTACACTGAGCACCCACGCCATACTGAAAGCCGTCAGGCGTGCGCTGGCAATTCACGAGGTGATGCTGATCGAGGAGGTCCGATGAAGTACATGGTCAACGGTGGGTTCAAGATGAGTCCGTTCATGCGGCTGACCCTGTCACTGGCTCTGGTCTTCTTTGTGGTGTTCTGGATAACGAACTTCCTCCTGTTTTTTCACAAGACAGGGTTCTCGTACAAGGCGGTGACCGGGTACTATCTGGGGTCCGACGCAGAGTTCAGCGCACCCAGATCATACCAGGGGATGCTGGAGGTGACCCATTTCCACATGCCGATGATGGGGCTGGTGGTGCTGCTCCTGACCCATCTGCTGATATTCGTGCCTCTACGGAACAGATGGAGGACGTTCTGGGTGCTGCTCACGTTCTTCTCCGCCCTGGCCGGGGAGGCATCCGGCTGGCTCGTGAGATTCGTCCATCCGGGATTCGCATACCTGAAGATCCTTGCGTTCTGCACGCTTCAGGTCTCCCTGGGAGTGGTACTGGGTCTGCTGTTCCGGGGGATCCTGCAAAAGGCTGAAACCGGGCCGGCGGGTCGGGCACTCTGAGCCATCGTGTCACCAGCACCGCTCACTGCCGCATTCCGCCCCCCCGGGATCGAGCGGAAGGGACTCCGGGGTCAAAGGTTCTTTCCGTATCTCAGGGCGTTCATGTTCAGGCTGATGTGCATCTCTCTCTGGACGTATTCGTGCGTGTTCGTACCGAACGGGACGAGCACAAGCAGGGATTCCCGCGGCGTGATCGATATCTCGTCAATGACGGGGAGGATCTTCTTCTTCGGGACCGCCATGTTGAAGATGGTGATCTTCAGACCCTGCAAGGCCTCCTCGGAAGGCAATGTCACGGGAAAGACTTCCGCCTTGGGCACCTCCGCTCCCGCCTCTACAGGCAGCTGGGCATTGGTTGCAGCCTTCGCAGCCCTCTGGAAGAGCTGCGGCCTGATCTTGAAGGCAGGGGACCAGAAGTGGATCTCCTGCTCTTCCCATCCCTTCTGTATAGCCTTCGGCAGGTTGGCAAACCTGACGAGGTCGGCATACGAGTTGAGGTTGATCCCGGATATCCCGGCCTTCATCCTCCAGAAGGGAAGGTACAGCCGTGAATCCTCTCTTGCAGGGACCACGGCGAAATCCAGGCCTTCCAGTCCGTCCCCGGATATCTTCCAGGCGGTGTCACAGTTTCTGCAAAGATGCACGAGACTGTCACTTCCGCCGTGGAGGTCCCAGCCGCAACGGGGACATATGGTCGGTATGAAGGACAGCTTCGCGGCGTCGAGCTTCTGGAACTCGAGCCCTCCGGACTCCTTTTCAGGCAGGGGGGCGATACGGCTTCCCGTGATAGCATCACACAGTACGTTGCCCCGGATGAACACCGGCAGGTATATCAGGCTTGTCGTCTCGCCTATGTACGCCCTGTGGTAAACCCTGTCTTTGGAGACACGGCCGGCCTTCAGCCCTGCAATGCTCGCCTCCGCAGCGAGCAGTCTCTTTTCGATCCACGAGAACACGCTCTCGAAGGACCGGTGGGGAAGAAAAAAGTGTGGACTGAGATCACCGGAGACAAACCTCAGAGGTACGGCCTGAGGCCTCACCCCGAGGGAGTGTGGCAGCCTGTTGTAATCCGCTGCAAGCGCCGTGGCATCCAGTATCCGCTGCTCCGTCCTGTCCGCCCTGCACAGGAAGGACATTCCCTTGAACCGCCAGTAAGGAACGAAGACGGCCTCCTGCATGGATGGATCCGCAGGAGGGATGTAGTACCTGAAGAAGTCCTCCGGAGAGATAAACAGCCTGACCCTGCAGAACGGACACGAGAGAAGCCTGTCGGTCTCCTCGAGCACGACCGGGGCCCCGCACTGTGGACACTGCTGTTCTATCTTCCAGTTATCAGAGCTTCTGACCACATTGATTACAGTAAACCGAATCTGGCAGATTCACGGTTTTGCAGTGAGGGCATCTCCTCTCCGACGGTTTTTGTCCCACCGGGCTGCCGCAACGCATGCAGAACCTGGCATGCGGAGGAAGGTTCTTCCCGCAGTGTTCACACTGTCCGAACACGAGGATCTGGTGGCCGCAGTGCATGCAGAACTTCGCATCCCTTGGAACCGGATTGCGGCACTCGGGACAGTGAACCGTTTCTGCGGCAGACGTCGACCCCGCGTTCTTCATCATGTCTGCAAACATGGTGGGCATCATGAACCCGAGCCCCATTCCCAGGCCTGCACCGGCCTCCCCCTGTGTCTCGGAGGCCTTCTCCATGGCCATTGCGGCCTTCATCTTGAAGAGTCGATTGAGATCGTCAAAGACACTGAGCTTGCTCTTGTCGTCTATAGCCTTCTGGACCTCCGGCGGCGGGGTTATGGAGTTTATATAAAGGTTGGCAAGCCCGAGCCCATAGTGGCTGAAGTCCTTCTCGAGGCGTTTCAACAGGCTGTCGGAGATCTCGTCGTACCTGCCCGGAAGGTTCAGGAGGGTATCGAGGTTCTCACCGAGGTGATCGTTCAGCCTGGAGACTATCACCTTGTTCAGGTAGTCCCCTATCTCTTCCGTGGTATAGACACCCTGTGTGCCAACGAGCCTGTTGATGAAGAGCACCGGCTGGATCACCCTGACGTTGAAGACACCGAAGGCCCTCAGCCGTATGAGGCCGAGTTCGGAGTCCCTGAAGGCGACGGGATCCCTTGTCCCCCACTTGAGGTTTGCGAAGACCTTCATGTTTGCAAAATAGACCTCGGCCCTGAGAGGACTCGTCATGCCCCATGGAATGCTCAGTATCTTTGTAAGGATGGGAATGTTCGCCGTGGTTAGAGTGTGTCTTCCGGGGCCGAAGGCGTCGAAGGCCTTGCCGTGGTAGAAGAGTACCGCTGCCTGACTCTCCCTGACAACGAGCTGGGCTCCCAGCTTGATCTCGCCGGACCCCTTCTCGGGAATCCTGTGGACCATCTCCCTGCCGCTGTCATCGAACCACTCGATGACCTCAAGGAATACTATGTTGTCAGTTCCCATAAACCGTCATCCCCGTATGGCGTACATTACCGGGACAATGAATGGCCCTTCTGTGTATGATACCTCTTCAGTCCACCCTTCTGCAAGGGCGGCCCCTGCGCCGCGTCCTAACAGAGATTCCTCTCGAAAGCAACGGGTTTCTTAGCCCGGGCAGGCTGCACCCGTATCTTCCTGCCGTTCAGGACGGAGTTGTCGACCGAGCTTATAACCCTGTCTGCAAGGTCACGAGGGATCTCGACAAAGCTGAACTTGTCGAAAAGCGCGATATTGCCGATCTTCTTGCCGGGTATGTTCGCGCCGGAGGCAATGGACCTGACAATGTCGGCAACCCTCACCCTGTCCCTCTTGCCGACGGTCATGAAGAGTCTCACGTAGTTCTTTGCCGAAGACAGATCAGAAATGGCAGCGTCGTCTTCATCCTCGTCGGATTCGATGTCGGAGAATATGAGGCTCAGTGCAGAGGCGGCGATGTCACGGAGCGGGTAACGGCTGGAGAGCTCGTCCACCATGGCGAGATATCCGGAATGATTCTCGTCCTTGATGATATCGTCGATCTCATCGAGTATCTCCTGCTCCCGGGCCCTCCTGACCTCGTCCCTGGTGGGCAGCTTCGCCTTCTCTATCCGCGTCTTTGCAGACCGCTCTATCAGTCTCAGCTGCCTGTACTCCCTGGGGGTGACAAAGGTGATGGCTATACCGGACTTGCCGGCCCTACCCGTCCTTCCGATACGGTGGATATAGCTGTCTGGGTTCTGGGGTATGCTGTAGTTGACCACGTGCGAGACATCCGTGATGTCAAGCCCCCTGGCCGCGACATCCGTGGCAACGAGTATCTCGATGTCGCCCTTCTTGAACTTCTCCATCATCTCGTCCCTGTGGGACTGCGTGAAATCCCCGTGTATGGCGCCTGCGTAGTATCCCATCTGCTGGAGCTTGCCGGCCACCTCGTCCACCTCCCGCTTGGTGTGACAGAAGACGAGGGTGAGGGACGGGTCTTCAACATCGAGCAGCCTTGTGAGGGCCTTTATCTTGTATTCCTCTCTCACCTCGTAGAAGACCTGCTTTATCTTGAGCACAACCATGTTCTTTGCATCCACGGCGACTTTTCTGGGATTGTTCATATACTTGGCCGCGATACGCATTATCTCTCTGGGCATGGTGGCCGAGAAGAGCATGGTCTGTCTCTCCGCCGGAATCTCCCGAAGAATGGTCTCTATGTCGTCGATGAACCCCATGTTCAGCATCTCGTCGGCCTCGTCGAGCACCAGGATCTGGATGTTCCCGAGATTCAGCGTCTTCCTGCGGATATGGTCCAGCACCCTTCCGGGTGTACCGACAACGACATCGACCCCCTTCTTCAGCGAGCGTATCTGACGCTCGATGGACTGGCCGCCGTAGATGGGGACCGACAGTATTCCCTTGTTCTTTCCGATCTTGTTGAGCTCCTGCGCCACCTGCACGGCAAGTTCACGCGTCGGAGCGAGGATTATTGCATACGGGACCTTGCCCCTCTTCCCCTTCTCGATGATGGGGATTCCGAATGCCGCAGTCTTTCCCGTACCGGTCTGCGCCTGCCCGATGATATCGAGCCCCTCCATTGCCGGAGGCACCGCGCTCTCCTGTATGGGGGTCGGCTTCTCAAATCCCATCTCGGACAGTGCGTTGAGCACTTCGTCTGAGAGACCAAAATTATAGAATCTCTTGTACATGTTTCTCCTTTTTTCCATAGCAGCTCAAAAATCCTCTGAATCCGCAGGGTTTCTCCGCACGACACAACGCACCCTCGGCATCCACATTCATCACGGATATAAATCCACTGGTCACACCTGGAGGGCTCCCCCCGCTGAGATCCACGGTATCTGAACCGTTACCTTAATTAATTTTAATTTTTACGGCCGAACTTCGACGTCGCCGATGGAACCGACCGATCTACTACCTGTACTGCCTTCTGATCCTGGCGTTCTTGATCCTTCTCTTCTGGGCCTCCCGCTGTTTTCTCCTCTTCTTGACGGAGGGCTTTTCATAGAAACGCCTCTTCTTCAGCTCTCTGAAGAGTCCTTCCTTCTCTGCCACGCGCTTTAGAAGCCTGATGGCCTTGTCGATATGTCCGTTAACTCTTATTTCCAATTGCCTGATTTCCTTTCTCCCTGTTTATGGTTCCCCGGCACCGACTTCCCGTACCGGGTCACTGCCTCTTCCTGCTTATGGGCGGAAAGTAGCACGAACACCGCTGGTATACGATCTCAAAACCTCAAGATTGTCATACCCTATCGTGAGGCTACTGACCGACTAAGTTGTCCGCACCCCCTCTTCACGTTGATTTCAAGAGACAGTAAACAAAAAAGCCGCAAAATCAAAAGCTTCTGCGGCTTTTCAATCGCCAAAAACTTCCGAGCTATTTCCATTATGGCATACTCAAGCATCAAAAAGCAACGAATAGGACGTCTCCGGCCCCCTCATGCATGAATAAAAGCATCACAGCCCTGTACAACAACCGTAACGATACTTGATATAATAATCCAAATACAGCTACTATTACTGTATTGTACCTGTATCCTTCTATATTCGGAAAGTTGAGAAAGTCATGTTGACGGCAAAGAAACCATACGTTATAACCCGCGGAAAGGTTATAGTAGACTACTCCGGACTCTACTGCGACACTCCTGAGCAGCTTCTCAGGAGCGAACTCTTTGAAGAGATCGTCGATCGTTTCATAGAGAGGGTCGCTTCGAAGGAAAGCTCGGTCTTCGCTTTCCTGAAGAACAACCTCCACGAACTGAGAAGGGACGAGCTGACCAAGTATATCGTGAACCTGTTCCGGCTCCTCTCCAGTCACACCGCCGAAGAGATCGCAGCCATGAACAGCGAGTTCAGTTCCATCCTTTCCGAAAAGGAGAATCTGCACGAGTTCATAGAAGAACTCTACAACTACTGGAGGAGATTCGAGAGGTTCATATACCTCGAGGCACCGAAGAGGTCGAGGTACTCCAAGAGCAGCATCCATCACGCGCAGTTCATAAAGTCCAACGAGGAGTTCAAAAACCTCGTCCTGTATGTCTACAGGCGTGTCAGCGAAAACCTGACGGGGCAGAATCCGAGGGTCTACAGGCAGTTGCCTGCCGGTGCCAACATGGGTATGCTCCTCGAGAAGATCGACTGGCACTGCCCTGAAACATACGAGAGCCTGAAGGAGATACCGTTCATACGGCTGTCCCTCATAGAGCCCCCTCTCATACTGTATCCGGCAATGAACAAGCGAAAGGGACGCTTCGAGGAGATCCCGGAGTTGAAGAAGGAGATGCTGTCGCTCAGTCCCGACGAGTGGTTCTGTTTCCCTGCAAAGGTCGGGGACCTGACCGCCTTCATATACTTTCATAGGGACTTCATATCCCTCGGCCTCTCCCTGAGCAACCTCTTTGAGATAGCCGACTATGAAGACATAGAGGGGAGGACTCCCGACCTGATGCTCGTCTTCGGTCTCACGAATGACAAGTTCAAGGGAGAGACCGTCTTCCACGAAGACAGAAGCAGCGGGACACTTGTGGGCCTCATACGACACTCTGAAGAGGCGGACTACTTCGGTTACTTCAAGAAGATGACCCTCACCCTGCACAACATAGTTATGCTCAAGAGGGGAAGACTGCCTGTTCATGGAGCAATGGTATACATAAAGCTCAAATCCGGAGGCACTGCAAACGTCGTTATAATCGGAGACAGCGGTGCGGGAAAGTCAGAGACGCTCGAAGCCCTCCGCGTACTGTCCGAAGAGCATATCTGTGAAATGAGGATAATCTTCGACGACATGGGCTCTCTCGGGCTTGACGGAAACGGCAGGGTCGTCGGATACGGCACCGAGATCGGTGCATTCGTCAGGCTCGACGACCTTCAGCCCGGATACGCATACGAAGAGATCGACAGGAGCATCTTCATGAACCCGGACAAGACAAACGCAAGGCTGGTGATGCCGATAACGCGCTATCATCATATAGTCAAAGGCTACCCGGTGGACATATTGCTGTATGCAAACAACTACGAACAGATCGACGATGAACATCCGGCAATCGAGTTCTTCTCCAACCCCGAAGAGGCCCTCGCCCTGTTCAGGAGCGGAGCCCGTCTTGCAAAGGGCACCACGGACGAAAAGGGCCTTGTTCATACCTACTTTGCCAATCCATTCGGAGCCCCCCAGCGCAAAGAGGAACACGAAAAGTGTGCAATCGCCTATTTCGAGAGGATGTTCGAATCCGGCACACTGGTCGGCCAGATAAGGACGAGGCTCGGCATCGAGGGATTCGAGCAGATAGGACCACGCTCAGCCTCTATAGAGCTATTCAAGGTAATAAAGGGCCTGCCCTCGTAATATCGCCCCTGATTTGAATTTTTTCGGCAAATCCTGTAAAATTTCCGATATAATACAAAAAAACTTTCAAGGGAGGTAGTTTTATGAACAAAGGCGAGTTGATCGAAAAGGTGGCAGCCGCCACGGAGTCATCCAAGGCTGTGGCTGCAAAGGCGGTAAGCGCGGTTTTTGATACGATCTCAAAGACTCTCAAGAAAGGTGAAAACGTCACCATAGTCGGTTTCGGCACGTTCAGCGTTGTCAAGCAGAAGGCAAGAAAGGGAAGAAACCCCATAACAGGGGAGACCATAAAGATAAAGGCACGTAAGAGCCCCAAGTTCAGAGCAGGCAAAGGGCTTAAGGATATTGTAGCCGGGAAGAAGAAATGAAACACCCGTCATCATGAGTTGTCAAGAGAGGGGGGAGGCGATCCCCCCTCTTTTTGTCCTCCTGACGGTCTTTTCCTTCCTGTCGGGGTTCTCGACATCCATCCACTAAGCCGCTAATTTTAAAATAAAACTTGACAATTATGAGCCCAAGGAATATAATTACCAGAGGAGAAAGCTTTTTATGACGCGCGCAGAGCTGGCAAGAATAATCTTTGAAAAGGTCGGGCTTCCCAAGAAAGAGGCCCAGGACATCATCGAGATAATCCTTGATACAATGAAGCAGACCCTTGCCGAGGGAGAGTCTGTAAAGATAACAGGGTTCGGCACATTCAATGTAAGGAAGAAGACTCCCCGAAGGGGGCGCAACCCCCAGACGGGAGAGGAGATGGAGATAAGTGCACGGCGGGTCATAACATTCAAGCCAAGCAACATCCTCAAGTCGATGATAGAGAAACAGGATGATAAAGGCACGTAGAAAGAAGGAAGCGGGGACGCACAACATCCCGGAAAAACTGTTCTACCGAATAGGTGAAGTAGGCAGGCTTACAGGGGTGGAGCCTTATGTGCTGAGATACTGGGAAAGCGAGTTCCCCTTTCTGAAACCGAGGAAGAGCAGCTCCGGCCAGCGGCTGTACATAAAGAAAGACATCGAAAACATTCTCGAGATAAAGAGGTTGCTCTATAACGAACGTTATACGATAGAGGGAGTGAGAAAGAGGTTTTCGGAACCTCACCTCAGGTTGGTCAGACAAGAAGCAGAAGAAGGCAGTTCCGGCGCCAAGGAGACCATTTCAAGGATCAAGGCCCGTCTGAGAGAGATACTGGAACAGTTATAGCTTACTAACCCTTCAAATTCGGGGCGTAGCGCAGCCTGGTTAGCGCACTCGCTTGGGGTGCGAGAGGTCGGCCGTTCAAATCGGCTCGCCCCGACCATTTTTTACTGAACTCGAAAAAAAAGACTTCTTTCCTGTCAGGGCACCTTGGGGGCACAAGGCGGTCTGTTGAAACCGGCACTTGGGAATACGTGAGAGGCAGCCCCGTATCAGTCTCTATGGTATGACCCGCCATATCGTCATGTCGTTGTCTGAGCCGTTCGAGCTCCACCCGGTCACGAGCAGCCTCCCGATTGAATCAATGGCAATGGACGAGCCGAGATCCGTACCGTCTCCACCGGCTGCGTTGTGGAAGACGGCTATCCCGTCATCGTCAAAGGCGGCATCAGGTGTTCCGTCCTCATTGTATCTCCAGATCACCATGTCGGCATCACCTGAGCTGTTCATGCTGTATCCGGTCACCAGTATCCTTCCCCTTGAATCAATAACAACGGACTGTCCCACGTCATCACCGTCTCCACCAGCCGCATTATGAGAAACCACAACCCCGTCGCTGCCAAAGGCGGTATCAGGAGTACCGTCCTCGTTATACCTCCAGATCTCCATGTCCAGATCCGACCCCCTGGATGCAGCTCCAGCAACGAGAATCCTATCCTCCGAATCCGTAGTGATGGACCGGCCGGTACTGTAGAGCAGCCCGGATGAGCTGGCGAAGACAACCCCTTCCTTACCGAAGGAGGCATCGAGCTCACCGTCTGATTTGTACCTCAGTATGAGCATGGAGTTGCTGCCGGTGGAATATCCGGTTACGAGTATCCTCTCTTTGGAGTCGATGGCTATCGAATAGCCGTAGTCAGAGTCACTCGCGCTGAGCGGGTCGTGGTAAAGGGCGGTTCCGTCACTGTCGAAGGAGTTGTCAGGCGTGCCGTCTCCGTTGTATCTCAAAGTAATTATACCGCTTTCATGGCGGAAACCCGTCACCAGCACCTTGTCCTTTGAGTCCGTTGTGATGGAGTAGCCTGCATAGACATACGGACGCTCAATATCGTATAAGACCGTCCCGTCATCGTCGAAGGAGCCCTCCGGGGTCCCGTCTGAAGCATACTTCAGGATCACCGCGTATGTGTAACCTCCGAGATCCACCTGTCCTGCCACGAGGATCTTACCCTCCGAATCAGTGGTGATGGAGAACCCGGTGTCGATTCCGCCCTGGTCCGGACTGTAGACAACGACTCCGTCGTTGCCGAAGGCCGTATCAGGAGTTCCGTCGGGATTGTACTTCCAGGTCACTATACCGTAGTCATCCCGTGGCGGCAAAGCAGCAGTATGCCCTATAAGGCTCTTTCCCGCCACCAATATCTTGCCGCCGGGACCGGTGGTGATGGAGTAGCCGGAATCCTCTCCTCCTCCGCCGGCCGCATCATGGGAAACCACGATACCGCCGCTGCCGAATGTGGCATCGAGGCTGCCCGAGTCATGACACTCCACTGTCACATCCGTTACATCCGCATCCGCTATCGTTCCTGTGCCGTTTGCAACAAAGCAGCTTTGCCCGTAAGGCTGCCTATCTACCGTGACCTCGTATGCCGAACCAACCGGCAGCGATGTCTCAAACTCGAAAGTCCCGTCCGAGGTGACCGTCAGGTCATCATCTCCGTTGTTCTGCAGGACCACCGTGCCCGAAAGGCCGCTCACCGTGACCTCGACTCCATAGCCGCCTCCACCCGCACACCCGGCCGATATCAAAGTCACCGCAATCAGGACAGCAAGAAACGGCAGACATTCTCCCCTTTTCATTTTCATAAGGCCCTCCCTTGATTTTTTCCGGCAGGTGTTGTCGAGCATACCTACACCCGCGTCCAGTAACAGTGAGGTCATGAAGGAGAGCCCAACGTTGTTTCATTACTGGATCGGATACAAACGAGCCGCTCGACCCCGCCCGGAGCCGGTCCGATACCGTGTAACGTAGCTATATTAAAATTATAGCAGAGACAGGCTTACATCAAGGCATTTATTTATATACACCGGCAATAAAACACCCTGAACCATGGTTGAAAGCGATTGAGTCAAGGCAGTGCTGTTCTCCATTATCGACTTAATGATTGCATATCGTGAGCATACGGCTTTCCTGAACCATCTCAGGCAGTATCGAGCCGAAACAAGGCCAGCTCAACCATGAGACGACGGGTAAGGGAGGCTACAGCTCTGTCTCCACGGCATCGAGCTTCTCCTGAAACTCCCTCGTCCTCGTATCGAGCTCACCGTATAGGGCCTCCAGGGAAGAGAAGAGGGATTCAATCCTTGACGTTGCGTCATGGAGTGCCTTTGAAATCCTCACTATGGCCTCAGCATCACCGGCGGCGGAGACCCTCACGAGATCGTCGTTATGCTGTCCCGTCTCCTCCTCGAGTCTCATTATCTCTCCCTCGATCTCGTCGATTCTGACCTTCAGAGCACCCAGGGTCCTCGCCCTCTCGTTGATCAGGCCGGCCCGGATGCGTCTGAGGCGTTTTCTGTCCGATGACTGTTTAGCCCGTCCGGGCTTCCGGGTTGCCGTCCCGCGGGGAAGACCTTCACCGCCGGAAAGGTCTTCACTTCTCCAGCCCACGCGCTCGAGGAACTCACTGTATGTGCCTTCAAAGAGAAAGACCTTCCCGCCGTCGAAGACTATGAGGCGCGTTGCCAGTGCATGCAGTATCATCTCGCTGTGTGTAACTATGACGACGGCACCCCTGAACTCCTTGATCGCCTCAAGGAGCGACTCGGTTGACTCCATATCGAGGTGATTGGTCGGTTCGTCCAGGAGCAGCATGTTGGCAGGGGTCACGAGCAGCCTGCCGAGTAGGACCCTGCTCTTTTCACCGCCGGAGAGGACACCGACCTTCTTCAGGGCATGGTCGCCGGGAAACATCATGGCCCCGCATATGCTTCGGGCCGTCCCCCTGTGACGCTCCGGATGGGCCGCCATTATCTCCTCCTCCACGGTCATTCCCGGATTCAACCTCTCTATGTTCGTCTGGCCGAAGTATGCGAGCCTGAGGTCCCGGTGACGCCGAACGGCTCCGGCAACGGGTGAGAGCTCTCCGGCAAGCAGATTGAGCAGGGTCGTCTTGCCGTGGCCGTTCCTGCCTATGATGGCTATGCGGTCCTCCTTCCCTACATGAAAGCTCAGGTCCTCTATCAGCAGCGGGCCGCCGGGGCTGAAGCCGAAAGAGAGAGAACTAACCTCCATCAGGTACCTGCCCGTAAACGGCGCTGGGTTGAACCTGAAGGCGAGATTCTCTATCTCTGTGAGCTCTTCAAGCCTCTCTCTCCTCTTCAGGGCCTTCAGCCTCGACTGGACGGCCCTCGCCTTGGTCGCCTTTGCCCTGAAACGGTTTATGAACTGTTCTGCCTCTCTGCGTCTCTTTTCGTCGTTTATCCGGGTCTTCTCATGAACCTCCTCCTCGAGGAGCAGCTGCCCGTACAGCTTCCCCGTTGTCCCCTCGACCTTGCGGATCTTGCAGCGGTGTATGGCCATCGTATGAGTGGTGACACCGTCCATGAAGTCGCGGTCATGGGTGATCAAGATGAACTCCTTCCGCCATCCCCGCAGGAACCTCGCAAGCCAGCGCATGGAGACGATGTCGAGGTAGTTCGTGGGCTCGTCGAGGAGCAGCATGCAGGGGTCTGACAGCAGCACCTTTGCAAGGTTGAGCCGCACCTGGAATCCACCGGAGAGGGTCGTTGGATGGAGGACCAGATCCTCTCTCTGAAACCCGAGCCCAGCAAGCACGGTCTCGGCCTTGTAGGTCTCGTCCCTGCCGTCCTCCTGCGGGGGAAGGCTCAGGCAGGCCTCTCCAAGCACCGTATCCGCTTCAAAACGTATGTGTTGCGACAGGTGTCCGATACTGTAGCCGGATGGAAGACTGATGGTGCCCGCATCAGGATGCTCCTGTCCGAGTATCATCCTGAAGAGCGTTGTCTTGCCGTGGCCGTTCCTCCCGACGAGTCCGATGCGTTCCCCCGTGCTGACAGTGAAGGAGACATCGTCGAAGATGACCTGTCTGCCGTATGATTTATATAAGCCGTTTATCTGGATCATGGGTAAGGCGCTGCAACCGTTCCAGGTGTTTCAGCATCCGATGCCGCCTGGACATCTCCGAGCTCCCCTATCCCCCGAGGATCTCGAGTGCCTTTTCATGGAGTCCCCTGTTGCCCGAGACGAGCAGGGGAATGGATTTCTCTATCGAGAGCCCGACTCCGTCGATATCGCCGCCGCGTGTATCGGTCACTACGCCTCCTGCCTCCCTCACGATGAGCACCCCCCCTGCAAAATCAAAGCTCCTTGAAGGCGAGGGATTCACGTAAATACTCACGCCGCCCGAGGCGACGAACGTGAGGTCGAGTGCAGTGGAGCCGAAACACCGGGTCCTGTCAGACACGGAGAGGAGCGGCAGGATCCTCGGGATGTCCAGTCGAGGCGTCTGTGTCTCGTAAATGACCACCCTGATATCGTCATCTCCCTGGGTTGCAAGCCTCTGTCCGTTCCAGTAGGCCCCCCTGCCCTTCTCGGCCCAGAACTCGTCACCGCTGAGGAGATTGATTATGTAAGAGAGGTATATATCCTTCACCCTCTCCCCTGCGGCAACGGCCACAGAGGTACAGAAGAGCGGAATGCCCGTAACGGCGTTCTTGCTGCCGTCTATGGGGTCTATAAGGACCATGTCACCCCCTCCGCCGATATCCAGCACCCCCATCTCTTCGGAGACCACGGTCAGCGGTCTTCCGAGCCCCTCCAGGGCCTCAACCACGGTATCCTCGGCCACCCTGTCGACCTGGAAGGTCTTGTCCCCTGAAGCCCCCACCTCGAGCGGCTCCCTCACCGTGGATGAAAACCTCAGCGCAGGGATGACGGCCCTGAGCCTCTCTCCCACTCTCCTCAAAAACTCTATCCCGATTGTCTCCGGCATGGGTTATACTCTTAAGTATAAGGCAATACCGTCCGGTAAACAGTGCGAGTCATTACCGGACACCAAGGGTGCATGCATATTTTAATAGGAGGCCCCGTTAAAAGGCAAAGGGAGGACGCAGGGATGATAGTGGTCGAGACGTTCAGGGGAAGGACCACAGCAGAGCAGGGCGTGGAGATAGTCGAGAGGAAGGGCAAGGGCCATCCCGACAGCATCTGCGACTCGGTAATGGATGCCATATCAGTCGCCCTGTCGAGAGAGTACATGAGGGAATTCGGAACGATCCTGCACCACAACATCGACAAGGGCCTGCTTGCAGCCGGACGTACCGTCAAAAGGTTCGGCGGCGGCAGAATCCTCAAGCCGATGGAGCTGATCATCGGCGACAGGGCCACTTTCAGTGCAGGGGAGAAGGAGATACCCGTCAGGGAGATAGCGGTTGAGACAGCAAAGGAATGGCTGAGGGAAAACCTCAGGTTTGTAGATCCTGAAAAGCACGTAAAGTACAGGGTCGTGCTCGCCGAAGGCTCCGCAGAGCTGACGGACATATTCTCAAGGCGCGGAGGGTGCAGGGAAGCAAACGACACCTCGGCGGCGGTGGGCTACCATCCCCTCTCCCCAACTGAGACGCTCATACTGAAACTGGAGGAGCACCTGAACTCGGCAGGATTCAAGGAGCGCTTCCCGGAGACAGGAGAGGACGTCAAGGTCATGGGCTTGAGAAGGGGCAGGGACCTCGAGATAACCGTCGCAATGCCTCTTCTGGCTGGAGACGTCCATTCGGAGCGAGAATATTTCCAGCGGAAGAGACTCGTACAGGAGGAGATGAGGGCCTTCGCCGACAGCCTCGGACATCCGGACTTCAGGAAGATCACACTCCACTACAACACGCTCGACAAGCAGGGTCGCGGGCTCAGCGGTGTGTACCTGAGCCTCCTGGGAACGTCGGCAGAGGATGCCGACTCAGGACAGGTCGGCCGCGGAAACAGGGTCAACGGACTGATATCCCTGAACAGACCGATGGGGACCGAGGCTGCGGCAGGTAAAAACCCCGTAAGTCACGTCGGCAAGATATACAACGTGCTCGCCCACAAGATCGCGCGGGAGATCTACGAGTCTACGGAAGGGATAAAAGAGGTCTATGTCGTCATGCTCAGCAGGATAGGAAGTCCGATCGACAGGCCCCGGATGGCGAACGCCCGGTTACTGCTTGAGAGGGGCAAACGTATACGGGATGTTGCGGAGAAGGTCGAGGAGATAATCGAGAGGGAGCTGGAGGGGATCAACACGTTCTGCCTGGAGCTGGCAAGGGGTGAGCACAGGATATGCTAACCCGTCCGCCTGAACATCCTCTTAAGGTCATCAATACTCATCCGGATCCTCGTCGGCCTGCCGTGGGGGCAGTGTTCCGGGTCTTCCGCAGCCTCGAGGTCATCGAGGAGCCGGGAGAGCTCGGCATGGCTCAGCATCACCGCTCCCCTGACAGAGCCGTGGCAGGCGATCCGTTTCGCGATCCTGTCCTTCAGCTCCTCGACCGGGGAACCGGCGGTGGCCTCGATCAGGCAGAAGGCGACGTCCGAGAGGATTCCCGCGATGTCGGCATCGAACATGAACCCCGGGACCGCCCTGACCATGAGCGTGTCATGCCCGAAATCCTCTGCCTCTATCCCCATCTCCCCCAAGGCCTCAAGATGCTGTATCAGCACCCTGTACTCCCTCGCCGCCAGCCTCACCTGCCTCGGAAAGAGCATCTGCGTCACTTCGAGGTCCGTGCCCCTGCGCAGCCGCTCATATAGTATCCTCTCGTGGGCGGCATGGTGGTCAAGCAGCGTTACGCCGCGGCCCTCCGTGTAGGCTACGAAGACGTCACCGAGGTAGATGAACCTCAAGTCACCGCTGTACCTGATCAGCGGATCAGAGACAAAGGGCACCCCGGAAGTGGAGGGTTGCGCGTCCGGGGGCACAGCCTGAAGCCAGGTCTCTCCAGGCCGGATACCGGCCGGTGCCTCTCCGGAGTCCAACACGCAGTCGGAAGCCTCCTCTGCCGGGCCCCTGAGCGCCTCCCTTACGGCGCTGTAGACGGACCTGTACACCGCCTCCTTGTCACTGAAGCGGACCTCCCTCTTTGCGGGGTGGACATTGAAATCCACCTCTGACGGGGCTATGTCGAGGTAGATGAAGAATATCGGGTGCCTGTCCCGCGGAAGAGCGGTATCATAGGGGCGCTGTAGACGGCATGCCTCAGGGAGGCGTCCCTCACCGGCCTCTGGTTCACGAATATATACTGATTTGACCTCGATGAACGGAAGTTTCCCTCTTCCGATATCAGGGCCCTTATGTTCCCCGCGGCAACCTCCCTCAGCCCACCGAGAAACTCCTCGCCGTATACCTGGAGCACCCTCTCCCTCATACCTCCCGCCGCCGGCAGCCTCAGGGTCTCGGCCCTGTCCACCGTGAGGGAGAACGCCACTTCAGGGTGCGACAGCGCCGCTACTGTAACGGTCTCCACTATGTGGTACACCTCGGTACGCGGGCTCTTGAGGAACTTCCTCCTTGCCGGCGTGTTGAAGAAGAGGTCCCTGACCTCTACGGTCGTGCCGCTGTGGACGGTCTCCCTCACCTCCCGGGGTTCGCCGCCGTGGACCTCCAAGGAGACCCCGAGGGTAGAGCCTGAAGGGGCGGTGGTGATCTTCAGTCTCGACACCGACGCGATGGACGAAAGTGCCTCGCCGCGGAAACCGAGGGTCCTGATCTCGAAGAGGTCTTCCTCCTTCGATATCTTGCTCGTTGCATGCGGATGGAAACAGAGGAGTGCGTCTTCCCGGTCCATGCCCCTGCCGTTGTCGGAGACAAGGATGAGGCGCCGGCCGCCGTTCAGTATCTCGACCGCTATCTCCGTGGCACCGGCGTCGATGGAGTTCTCCACCAGTTCCTTCACCACCGAGGCGGGCCTCTCTATCACCTCTCCGGCCGCTATCCGGTTCTGTAAGTCCTCGGGAAGGACCGTTATCTCTGGCATGGTTAATTTTAACCTTATTCACGGCATTAGCTCAATGCAGGCTG
>JAADGG010000063.1 GCA_013152485.1 Nitrospirota bacterium
CGGCCTGTTCTTGAGCTGTCAGTCAATCCACTGATTGACAAACGGCGCAATTTAAGTTATACTTAAACAAGTGATTGATTTAGGAGTCAACTATGCAGGATGTAGTTTCCACCTTACTCGGCCGGATCATTGCCGAGGGAAGGAAGCAGGGACTCGAGCAGAAGGACATAGCGAAGAGGGCGGGGATATCACAGGAGACCCTGTCGCGCGCAAAGAAGGCGTCGGACATACAGCTTTCGACCCTTGTGAGGCTTGCGGGGGCCGTGGGGCTGAAGGTTGCGCTGGTTCCGGCCGAGCCCGTCCTCGAGAAGATCCTGTCAGGAGGTCTCTTCCGTGACGACTGACCGTGAAGCAGTGGTCTGGACGCGCATAGGCGGCCGGCCGGTGAAGATGGGGCGCATCTATGTGACCGCTTCGGAGTGCCGTTTCACATACAGCGAGGACTTCCTGGATACCGGCCTGCCGGGTCTCGGCATCATCTATCCTCCGGAGATAGTGCGGCAGACGACCGTGGTGCGTCCCAGGACCGAGTTCTTCGACCTGCTGCCCCCGGTTCAGTCGCTGATACCGCCGCGCGGCGAGAAGAATTTTCAGCGGCAGCTCGTCCTTGCATACCTGGCCAGGAGGGGCGTCGTACCCCGGAAGGGGTTCGATGCCGACTGGGAGATACTGATGATAGCCGGCCACGGCGGCATAGGCCATCTCGATGTCTTCAGGGACGACGAGAAGGCGATGGAGTGGTATTCCGCTCCTGCGAGGCATGCATTTTTCGAGATCTCCGACAAGTTCGGCTTCTCCCTGAAGGAGTTCCTGACCTGGTTCGACGACGATGCCGCAGGCTTTGTCCAGATCATCGGGGCCACCCCTACCGTAGGCGGTGCCATCCCAAAGCTCCTGATGACGATTCCCGAGTCCGGGTGGACCGGGCAGGTAGGGCTTCCGAGCAAGTCGGGGGTCGAGGGAGTGACGGACGTGATACTGAAGTTCGAGCAGACGGCGAACTATCCCGGCATAATAGAGCTCGAGGCCCTCGCCCTGGACATACACGAGGAGGCCGGCCTCGAGGTGCCGCGCAGGTGGAAGACCGCGATAAACGGCATCCCCACGTTCGTCATAGAGCGGTTCGACCGGGACGGCGACTGCAATCCCCTCTTCACCGAGACGCTCTATTCCGTGTTCGCCTCGGGTGATCAGGGCATCACCAACCCCTACAGCACGACCTACGATGCAATAGGGCGGGCCATCGACCGCTCGCCGATCGACATAGTCACGGACAGGAAGGCGGCGAAGCAGCACCTTCTGAAACGCCTGCTTCTCGCCCTTGCAACCGGTAACGGGGACCTGCACCTCGAAAACCTCTCGATCGTGAAGAGGGAAGACGGGTTCGCATTCTCTCCCGTCTACGACCCCACGCCCATGCGGGCTTACGGCATACACAACCTGCTCACGCCTATGCCCTTCGGCGGCTACGGCGAGGGGGCGTCCCTTGCAGAGGCCCTCGTGCGCTTCACGAGGAACCTCGGCTTCAGGAAGAACTACCTGCTCGGACTCATAGAGGAGGTCCTCGCCGTAACGCGTGACTATGCAGAGCGCATCCGGGCGCTGAGGACACTGCCCGAAAGCAACAAGGAGCGCCTCGTATCCGTCGTCGAGTCGGTCAAGTCCGAGCTGGCCGCCTGCCCGAAGGTGAGCTGAGGGGGGCGCTGCAGCTGATATTCTTGATTATTCTTGATATTAATGTGTGCATTGAGTATATAATTGATATAACGCCATGAAGAAGAAACTGTTATCCGGACTCCTTGCCGTCACGTTGGTGCTTGCGATGGGCGGCAGTGTATCCGCATTGTGCGTGAGCGCGCCCGAGGCGAACCTGAGGGGCGGGCCCGGGACCAAGTACGAGAAGAGGTGGCTCGTCTTCAGGTACACGGCCCTGAAGAAGATAGCGAAGAGGAAGGGCTGGTACAAGGTCCGGGACGTCGACGGCGACGTCCACTGGATCTACGGCAGGCTCGTGACCGACAGGTTCAGGTGTGCGGTGGTCAAGGTGGAGAAGGCCAACGTACGGACCGGGCCTGGAACGAGGTTCAAGAAGAGCTCCATGAGCCCGGCAATAAAGTACGACTCTTTCAAGGTGCTCAGGAGAAAGGGCGAATGGGTCAAGGTGATGGACGAGTTCGGCGACAAGGGCTGGATACACAGGAAACTGCTCTGGATTCAATAGAGGGCCTCAACGGCCTGTTTCAGATCCCATTCTGCAGCCTCTCTATGAGGAACCGGGGCAGTCCCGCCTCCCTCATCTTCCTCTGTGTCTCACCGATGTCGTACCCGATGCGGACTATCTCCGCACCGTCGGAGCTCAGAACGGCATAGGCGGCCCTCGGGTCTCCGTCCCTCGGCTGGCCCACGCTGCCGACGTTTATGATGTAGCGCGAGCCTTCGGAGAAGGTCACCCTGTCCCTGTGAAGCACGAGATCCCCTGACGGGGTCTTCTCCACCATGAAGGGGCTGTGGCTGTGGCCGAGCAGGCATATCTTCTGTTCGAAGTACTGGAAGTTGACCGCTGCATCGGTCAGTGTGACGATGTAGTGCCAGGCCTCCGGCCTCCTCGGCGTGGAGTGTACGAGACAGAGGTCCTCGGCCTCCATCAGCCTGATTATGTCGAGCCTCCTGAGCAGTTCGAGGTTTTCCTCACTTATGTGTTCCTGTGTCCAGATCACTGCGGCCCTGGCGTTTTCATTGAAGTACTCGATAGGTGTGTCCCCGGTGACTGCGCGGTCGTGGTTTCCTGCAAGCATCACCTCGCACTCCTTGTCGAGCAGCTCGATGCAGCCGTTGGGGTCGGGGCCGTAACCGACTGCGTCACCGAGGAACAGGACCCTGCCGATGCCCCTCCTCCGTATGTCCTCCATCACTGCATCGAGGGCCTCGAGGTTGGAGTGGACGTCTGAGATCACTGCATAGGGCATCTTCAGTGCATTCTTTTCTTGAGCTTCTTTGCGATCCTGTCGAGCAGCCCGTTGATGAACGAAGAAGACTCCCTGGCGGAGAACTTCTTCGCTATCTCTATGGCCTCGTTCATGGTGACCGCGGCAGGGACGTCGTTCTTGTAGAGGAGTTCGTATGTTGCAAACCTGAGAATGTTCCTGTCCACCGCAGCCATCCTCTCCATCTCCCAGTGCTCGGCCGCTGACTTTATGAGTGAATCTATGCGGGCAAGGTTTCCGAGGGTGCCGCGGACGAGCTCCTCGGTGAAGGCCTTCACGTCATCGGGTGCCGGGTTTTCCCTCCAGAAGGCCTCGAAGTTTATGCTCTCCGGAGGCTTTCTCGTCAGGTCGCATTGGTAGAGTATCTGGAGCGCATATTCCCTTGCCTTTCTTCTTTTCATGAGCTACAGTTTCTTCATCAGGTCGGCCATCTCCACGGCCGCCATGGCGGCGTCCCATCCCTTGTTGCCGGCCTTCGTGCCTGCACGTTCGATGGCCTGCTCGATCGTATCCGTCGTCAGGACGCCGAAGGAGACCGGGACCCCCGTCTCCATCGTGGCGACCGCGATGCCCTTGGAGGCCTCTGCGGCCACGTAGTCGAAGTGCGGGGTCGAGCCGCGGATGATGGTGCCGAGCGCTATGACCGCATCATAGCTCCCCTTGTCCGCCACCCTCTTGACGACCATCGGGAGCTCGAACGCCCCCGGTACCCGCACCAGGTCGATATCCTTGTCCGAAGCGCCGTGTCTCTTGAGTGCATCCACGGCCCCTTCGGTCAGCTTGTTCGTTATGAAATCGTTGAAACGGCTCGCCACTATGCAGAACTTCAGCCCCTTTGCATTCAATTCACCTTCATAGATCTTCATGGAGACCTCCCTTTGAGTTTAGCTGTATTGCGTCGGCGGTCATACCTTCTCCAGCAGGTGACCGAGTTTCTTCTTCTTGGTCTTCAGGTAACCGAGGTTCTTCTCCCCGGGCTTTATCTCCACGGGTATCCGTTCGACCACCTGCAGGCCGTAGCCCTCGAGCCCCACGATCTTGCGCGGATTGTTCGTCATGAGCCTGATCTTCTTCACCCCCGTGTCGACGAGTATCTGGGCGCCTATGCCGTAGTCCCGGAGGTCGGGCTTGAAGCCGAGCTTGATGTTCGCCTCGACCGTGTCGAGCCCTTCGTCCTGGAGGACGTATGCGCGCAGCTTGTTTGCCAGCCCGATTCCGCGGCCCTCCTGCCGCATGTAGAGTATGACGCCCTTGCCGGCCTTCTCCACTATCTTCATGGCCGTATGGAGCTGGTCGCCGCAGTCGCACCTCTTCGAGCCGAAGACGTCGCCGGTGAGGCACTCCGAATGTACGCGCACGAGTGTAGGCTCGTCAGGGGATATCTCGCCCTTTACGAGGGCTAGGTGGACGTTGTTGTCGACCATGTTCTCGTATGCGATCGCCCTGAACTCACCGCCGTAGGATGTCGGGAGCTTCACCTCTGCAACCCTCTTGACCAGTGTCTCCTTGCGCATGCGGTGCTCGATGAGGTCCTTGACGGTGACGATCTTCAGCTTGTGCTCCCTGGCGAACTCCATCAGCTGCGGCACCCGTGCCATGGTGCCGTCCTCGTTCATTATCTCGCATATCACCCCTGCGGGGTAGAGTCCGGCGAGCCGTGCGAGGTCTACGGAGCCCTCTGTCTGTCCGGCCCTCTGCAGCACACCTCCCGCCCTTGCCCTCAGGGGAAATATATGTCCGGGCTTCACGAGATCGTCCGGCCCCGACTTGGGATCTATAGCCGTGAGTATGGTGGTAGCCCTGTCATGGGCCGAGATGCCGGTGGTCACTCCCCTCTTGGCCTCTATGGAGACGGTGAAGGCCGTCCCGTAGGGGGAGGAGTTCGCGTTCGTCATCATCGGCAGTTGCAGCTCGTCTATCCGCTCGGGGGTGAGGCTGAGGCAGATCAGCCCCCTGCCGTACTTTGCCATGAAGTTTATCGCCTCGGGTGTCACCTTCTCCGCCGCTATGCAGAGGTCCCCTTCGTTCTCCCTGTCCTCGTCGTCGACGAGGATGATGATCTTTCCCTGCCTTATGTCCTCTATTGCCTCTTCTATGGTGTTGAACTTATACCTGCTTCTCATCCTGCCTCCTCCGTTCGTCCATTAAGATTTGTCATCGTGTGACGATACCGTCCGGTAAACAGTGTAAGTCCTTGACCGAGGGGTCATGAGCCTTCACCGGACAGTGATGATCGTGCGGCCTCAGCCTGCTTCAGAGAAAACCCGACTCGCCCAGGACACTCAGGAGCCTCTCGTCCTTCTTCTCCGCCGTGCGCGGCGCCAGGAACTTCGCCACGTACTTTCCGAGTATGTCGGCCTCGAGGTTCACGGTGTCGTTGACGCCCTTCTCCGCTATGGTGGTGACGCTTCCTGTATGGGGTATGATGACCACCTTGAACGAATCCGCCGAGACGTCCACGACCGTCAGGCTTATGCCGTCTATTGCAATGGAGCCCTTCTTCACGACGTACTTCAGCACGTCTTCCGGTGCCTCTATCTCGATCTCCACGGTCTCTCCCGAACGGCTCTTGCGCCTTATGGTCCCTGTGCCGTCTATGTGTCCGGTCACGAAGTGGCCGCCGAGCCTGTCTGACGGCCTCAGTGCGGGTTCGAGGTTCACGCGGTCACCCCTGCCGAGGGTGCCGATGTTCGAGGCCCTGAGTGTCTCGGCCGAGAGGTCGAAGTGCATGATCCCCTCATCTATCGAGGTGACCGTCAGGCATACACCGTTTACAGAGACGCTGTCGCCTATCCCTGCGCTCTTCACCACCTCTTCGGACCGTATGCCGAGGCGCGTGATGGAGCCCCTCGTCTCGATGGATGAAACCGTGCCCGTCTCCTGAACTATGCCTGTAAACATCGCTACTCCTCCACGTCGATCTCGAAGTCGAGCGGAACCTTGTAGTATCCGGCGAGATCCACCTCGTCGGACCAGGCCGTCGCTATCCTGACCCGCCTGTCCGAGACCGAGACGTATATGTCCGACGGCTTGATCGGGATCTCCAGCGAGCGTGCCTCCTCGTAGACGAGTGTCCTGTAGCGTTCGGCGTCGTTGTAGTTGAGCCTTGCCACTGCCTTGGCCTCTGCCTTGAGACTGAAGTAGCGGTAATAGGGTATGGTGAACTTGTATCCGGTATAAACAGAAGCGATAAGGAGCAGAATACATACGAATGCTTTCAGGCTTCTCATTTAACCAACCTCCCTATTCTGTTCAGCCTGGGAAGATGCCGGTTGCTGTCCCAGGACCAGTATATAATAAAGGCCTTCCCCTTGACGGCGTTGATGTCGACGAGGCCCCAGTACCTGCTGTCGTAGCTCTGGTCGCGGTTGTCCCCCATGACGAACAGCTTGCCCTTCGGGACATACAGCGGGCCGAAGTTGTCCCTCACGTCCATGCCGATGGACCGTATGTCGTTGTCCGTGTGCTGGATGTAGGGCTCCTCGAGCGGCTTGCCGTTTACGTATATCGTCTTGTTCCTGCCCTCGACGACGTCGCCTCCGACGGCGACCACCCTCTTTATGAAGTCCCTGTCCGGGTCCTGAGGATACTTGAATACTATGACGTCTCCCCTCTGGGGCTCCCTGAAGACGAGCACCCTCGTGTCGCTGAAGGGGATCTTCGTGCCGTAGATGAACTTCGTGACGAGAATGTGGTCTCCCACGAGCAGGGTCGGTATCATAGAACCCGAGGGTATCTTGAAGGCCTGTATCACGAAGGCCCTTATTATCAGTGCGAGCAGGAGGGCGGTTATTATCGCTTCTGCATACTCCCTGAATACTCCCTTCTTTTTCTTCATCAGTCCTTCACCTTCAGTACGGCCAAGAACGCCTCCTGCGGAACCTCTATCCTTCCGACCTGTTTCATCCTCTTCTTGCCCTCCTTCTGCTTCTCGAGCAGTTTCCTCTTCCTCGTGATGTCACCACCATAGCACTTGGCAAGCACGTCCTTCCGGAGGGCCTTCACGCTCTCCCTGGCGATTATCTTGCTTCCTATGGCGGCCTGTATGACCACCTCGAAGAGTTGTCTCGGTATGACCTTTCTCAGCCTTGCAGCCACCTCACGCGCCTTGTAATAGGCGTTTTCCTTGTGTATTATCATGCTCAGGGCATCCACGGGCTCGCCGTTGAGCAGTATGTCGAGCTTTATGAGGTCGGATTCCCTGTAGCCGACGAATTCGTAGTCGAGGGACGCGTAACCCCTTGAGAGTGACTTCAGCCTGTCGTAGAAGTCCCACAGTATCTCGCTCAGCGGCAGCTCGTAGACGACCATCAGCCTGTTCGCGCTTATGTAGGAGAAGTCCTTCTGAATGCCGCGTTTCTCCTGGCAGAGGGTCAGGATGTTGCCGACGAACTCCTGCGGCACGAATATGGTCGCCCTGACGAAGGGCTCCTCTATCCTCTGCGGCCTCTCGGGCATGCCGGAGGGGTTGTCGATGAGAGACATCCTGCCCTTCTGGTCCGTCACCTTGTAGACGACGGTCGGGGCCGTGCTTATTATGGATACGTTGAACTCCCTCTCGAGCCTCTCCTTGATTATCTCCATGTGGAGCAGGCCGAGAAAGCCGCACCTGAAACCGAAGCCGAGCGCGACCGAGCTCTCGGGTTCGAAGTTGAAGGAGGCGTCGTTGAGTCTCAGTTTCTCGAGGGCCTCCTTGAGGAGTTCGTATTTCGACGATTCCACTGGGTAGAAGCCGCAGAAGACCATCGGCTTGACCTCCTTGTAGCCGGGACACGGCTCTGCGGCGGGTCTCGAGGCATCCGTGATGGTGTCGCCTATCTTCGTGTCCTGGACGTTCTTTATGCCCGCCACGATGTAGCCGACCTCACCGGCCGAGAGACCGTCGGTCTTCTTTGCCGCCGGGGTGAATATCCCCACCTCCGTGACCTCGAACTCCTTTGCCGAGGACATGAGCCTGATCCTCGTGCCGGGACGTACCACACCGTCGAAGACCCTGACGAGCACGATGACTCCCCTGTAGCTGTCGAACCAGGAATCGAACATCAGGGCCTTGAGCGGTGCCTCGGAGTCGCCTGACGGCGGCGGGATCTTCTTCACGATCGTCTCGAGTATCTCCTCGGTACCGGTGCCCGACTTTGCGGAGGCGAGTATCACGTCCGAGCAGTCGAGCCCGACCACCTCCTCTATCTGCTCCTTCACCCTCTCGGGGTCTGCCTGGGGCAGGTCTATCTTGTTGATGACAGGGATGAGTTCGAGGTCGTTCTCGATGGCGAGATAGGCATTTGCCAGTGTCTGCGCCTCCACGCCCTGGGTTGCGTCGACCACGAGGAGCGCTCCCTCGCAGGAGGCGAGGCTCCGGGAGACTTCATAGGAGAAATCGACGTGTCCCGGCGTGTCTATCAGGTTGAGTATGTACGTTTCGCCGTCCCCGGCCTTGTAGGACAGCCGCACGGCGTGGGCCTTTATGGTTATTCCCCTCTCCTTTTCGAGGTCCATGGAGTCGAGGACCTGCTCCGACATCTCCCTCTCCGTGAGTGCTCCGGTGAACTCGAGTATCCTGTCGGCGAGAGTGGACTTGCCATGGTCGATATGGGCTATGATCGAGAAGTTTCTGATATGTCTGGTCATCAGTTTCCGGTCTTGTCGAATGCCAGGCGTGCCGCACCGATTGCGCCGGCATCGTCTTTCAGCAACGACGGAAGTATTTTCGTGGCCCCGAAGAGTTCGGGGAATGCCCTCTTCGACGCCTCCTTGATCGCGGTCTCGACGTATATGTTCCAGGCACCGGTGAGCCCTCCGGCAAGGATGACGGCCTCGGGGCTGAAGATGTTTATCGCACTCGCGATCCCGACGCCGAGGTATCTGCCGGCCGTCTTGAGGGTCTCCCTTGCGAGGTTGTCTCCGTCAAGGGCATAGTTGTATATGTCTTCGGGGGATATCTTGTATACATTTCCCTCGCAGCAGCCCTTCATCAGGCTCTCGGTACCGCTCTCGATCGCCTCCACCACCCGTCCGGTCATTGCCCTGGCGGATGCGTAGGACTCGAGACAGCCGTTGTTTCCGCAGGGGCATCTCACTCCGTCGGCCTCTATGCTCATGTGTCCGAGCTCTGCCGCGACATCCAGCAGTCTTCCGCCGTATACGACCCCTCCGCCTATGCCCGTGCCGAGCGTGAAGAGGACGAAGGAGTCGAACTCCGTGCCTGCTCCTCTCCATTTCTCGCCGAGGGCCGCTGCATTGGCGTCGTTCTCAATGCAGACGGGCAGCGAGAACCGCTCTCTGATGCCATCGATGAACCCCACCCCTTCCACAGAGGGCAGGTTCGGAGAGCTTTTCACGATCCCCTTTTCCCTGTCTATGACACCCGCGACACCGAGCCCTATCCCTGCAATGCCGTCACGGTATAGACTCTCGATGGCGGAGACGAGCGAGTCGAAGACGTCGTTGTCGGTGGATGAGGCCTTGACCCTCTCCACTATCCGGCCTTCCCCGTCCACCAGCGCAACCCTCAGGTTGGTCCCGCCTATGTCTGCGCCTATGGCATATCGTTTATGTGGCATCTATCTTCTGAAAGAGAGTTTCCCTTGTGCGCCCTCCATCCGGATGTCGTTTTTTCCGTACCTCCATGATTCTCCCGGCAGAGAGCGGCGGTTCTGACATAATAACTTATTATTTTAACACAGTCCGAACGTGAGCTGCAAAGCGGTTTCAAAATCCCTTTGCCTCTTTGGCCTTTGTGACGACGTTCAAGATGTCCTCCGGCGTGAAGGGCTTCTCCACGTACTCGAAGGCGCCTAATTTTATCGCCTGGACCGCCGTGCTTATCGTTCCATAGCCGGTTATGATTATCACCTGGATGTCCGGCCAGCGTTCCTTGATGGTCTTCAGCACCTCCAGGCCGTCCATGTCGGGCATCTTGAGGTCTGTGAGGACCACATCGAAGTGTTCTTTCTCTAGCAGTCCTATGGCCTCGTCCCCGCGCGAGGTCACGACCACGTCGTAGCCCTCTGGTGTAAGCACCCGCTGGCAGCTTATCCTCACTATGGCCTCGTCATCTATTACGAGCACCCTCCCCAAGCTCATCTCTTCCTCCTTTCCAGAGCCGTTCGATCCCCGCGGCTATCTCCTTTCTCAGCACGGAGAGTGCGCCGGGGTAACTTATCGGGACATCGCCGAGCTGCCGCTTGATCTCGGCGGTGTCCAGGACGTACTCTTGGCCGTCGACCCGGTACCTGAAGAGGATCTCTACGTCCGGGTTGCCGCCGATCAGGGCTACTATTGTAGATGTTAGGTCACCGAGGGGTTTTCTGTCAATGTGTCCGAGGCGGAACTCGGCCCGCAGCGTGGTGCCCATCCCGGGAGCCGAGCGGACGGAGATCCCTCCACCTGCCTCACGGGCGGACTGGGCCAGCAGGGGGATCCCGAGCCCCGTCTTCTTTCCCTTGGTCGTAAAGAACGGGTCTGTCAGCCTCTTCACGGTCTGCTCGTCCATGCCCCTGCCGTTGTCCTCTATGGTGACCCTGAGCATGTCTTCACTTTCGTCTTCCTCGACCGTTATGATTATCCGGCTTGCGCCTGCGTCGATGGAGTTCCTTGCGATGTCGAGTATGTGCATGGAGATGTCCTGCATCTCAGAACCTCACCCCGCGGCCGTCCCTGCCCGAGAGGGCGAGGACGATCTCCTCGAAAGAGGCATCCTTCATCATGAACTCCGTCGCAGCCCTTCCGATGTCCGTGACGTGGTGGGCATCCGACGAGGTTATCCAGGGATATCCGCTGTACATGGCGAAAGTCCTCGATGCACGCTCCCTGTCGGTCCTGTACGAAATCTCGAGTGCGTCGAACCCGAGGGAGTCGCGGATGAAGCCCAGCTGTGCCAGTATGCCGAAGGCGTCCCTGTCTATGTGGCATGCGACCGAGATGCCCCCGAGGCCGTGGATGATGCCGACGGCCTCTTCGACGCCGATTCCGGTGGCGTCCATGAGCACGCGGTCGTTGAACCTCACGACCTCGTCCTTTTCATTGACGACGACCTGTTCGTACAGTATCCGTTCGTTGGCTGTTGTTGGAAGGTCTTCGTATACCATGTCCTGGAGCCTCATGACCGCGTCGATGTCGGGAAAGAGCGCAAGTATGTGCACCTCCTCGGCGGTCGTCAGTTCCATGCCCGGTATGACCGTTATCCCTGCGCCCGCCCTGACCGCAGCCGGCAGGTTCTCCGCTGTGTTGTGGTCGGTGACGGCGATGATGTCGAGTCCTTCCTCGACAGCGGTAGATACCACCCTTGCCGGAGTCATGTCGAGTTCAGCACATGGAGAGAGGCAAGTGTGAATATGGAGGTCAGTCCTGTAAACCCTTAGCATTTAGAATCTGGTAGAGTTTTCCCGCGGTCTCGAAGGCCGACTTGCCGGTAAGCAGGAGTGGGATGTTCTCCGAGACCGCCTTGTCTATGGTGTCGGCATCGGGCATCCGGCCGTTGACTATCACGACAGCGGAGAGATTCTTGAAGACCGCCACGGCCACGATGTTGACATGGGTCTGGAGGGTTATCCATATGTTGCCCTCGCCGGCGTTTGCCATCACGTCGCTCAGGAGGTCTCCCACGTAGCCCCCGCTGACCTCGCGTTCGAGTCCCCCCGCAGGGGTGAGCGGCTTGAGAGAGAGAATCTCGGCTATGTCCTTCAGTTTCATCGGGTGTCTCCTCCCGGCATTCAGGCTGCAGGGCGGCAACCGGCGGCATCGTCACCATCCATACCGTTGCCCCGGCTTTCAATGGGCCGGCGCCCTCCGGGCTTCAGCAGTCTTTCAGCCTTATGGTCATCTCGACCGTGGTTCCCTCTCCGACGACGGACTCTATCCTGAAGACGTCGGAGTTCTTCTTCATGTTCGGCAGTCCCATGCCTGCGCCCCAGCCCATCTCCCTCACCCAGTCCGGGGCGGTGGAGTACCCCTCCTGCATCGCCAGCTCTATGTCCTCGATTCCGGGCCCCATGTCCTCGGCGACGACCCGTATCTCGTCGGGGGAGATCGTGTACCTCAGGATGCCGGCCGTGGCATATATCATGATGTTCATCTCGGCCTCGAACGTGGCGATGGCCACCCTCCTGACGGTATCCTCATCTATGCCTACATTCAGGAGTATGGACTTCAGCTCGGTCGATGCCTCGCCGGCCCGGCTGAAGTCCCCACCTACTATGTGAAAACTCCCTTCATATGTCCTGTCTATCTTCGCCTTCATCTGAAGAAGCCGTCTCCCGGATGCGCTTCGGCGCCGGGTCTCCTCACTCAGGGCAGCACCTGAGCCCCTTTTCATATAGTTTACCACAGGCAGTGTACATCGAGTACGGCGTAATGAGCAGTGTGATCCTCTTTTTGCGCGAGAGCTCGATAGTCTGTGCGTCCGGCTCCTTCCCCCTCGTGAAGACGACGACCTTTATGTCGGCTATGTCGGACGTCCTGATGGCCTGTTGCTTTGCAAGCCCCGTGATGAGGACGGAGTTTCCCCTCGAGTAGTAGAGGACGTCACTCATTAGATCGGTCGCGCACGCCCACTCTATCTCCGCCCCCGGCTCCTGCGAGTTGGTTATGATCACTGCGTCGAGGATCCTGATGATCTCGTCCAGTCTCATTTCGGCCTCGTTATCCCGTGTTTCTTCATGAGGGCATGGAAGTTGGGCCTCTGCATGCCAACGTCACTTGCCGCCTTCGATATGTTCCACTCGTTTCTCTTCAGTGCCTCTGTTACGAATGCCTTCTCCACGGCCTCGATCGACCGTTCCCTGAGCTCTTTCTTTATCTCCTTCAGCTCGTCGATGCTCCGCGGCGTCTCACCGGTATGCTGAGATGCCGCTGCAGGAAGTTCCGTCCGTGACGGTTCCGTCCGTGGCGGCTCTGTCCGTGACAGCGTGAGAAACCCGAGGGTTTCCGGGGTTACCGTGCTACCTTCTGCGAGGAGTATGGCACGCTGGATCGTATTCTCGAGTTCACGCACGTTGCCGGGCCATCCGTGCGAGGTGAGGACCCTCATCGCCTCGGCGGATATGCTCGTCACCTCCCTGCCGAGCTCGGCGGAGTATTTCCTCAGGAAGTGATATGCCAGCAGAGGGATGTCTTCCATCCTATCCCTGAGTGGGGGGACGTGGATGGGAAAGATGGCGAGCCTGTAGAAGAGGTCTTCCCTGAAGGTCCCTTCCTTCACCATGGCGGTGAGGTCCTTGTTGGTCGCGGTTATGAACCGCGTGTCCACTCTTGCGGCCTTCTTGTCACCGACTGGTCTGTACTCCTTTTCCTGGAGCACCCTGAGCAGTTTCGACTGGAGCGCCAGCGGCAGGTTTCCTATCTCGTCGAGGAACAGGGTTCCGCCGTCGGCCTCCTCTATGAGACCCTTCTTGTCGGTGACAGCGCCCGTGAAGGCCCCTTTCTTGTAACCGAAGAGCTCGGACTCTATCAGGTCGCCTGCCAGGGTGCCGCAGTCTACGACCACGAAGGGCCTGTCCCTGCGGGGGCTGTTGTAATGGACGGCCCTCGCGACGAGTTCCTTGCCGGTCCCGCTTTCACCGGTGATGAGCACGGTGCTTGCAGTGGGGGCCACCGAGGCTATCAGCCTGAAGACCCTTTCGATCGCCTTCGAGGTCCCGACGATATTCTTTATGTACTTGACGGAGAGCTCTTTTCTGAGACGGAGGTTTTCCTCCCGGAGCCTCTTTTTCTCGACGGCCTTTCCGGCGAGTGAGACGAGTTCGTCCGGTCTGAAGGGCTTCTCTATGTAATCATAGGCCCCCAGTTTCATGGCCTCCACAGCGGTGGAGACGGTTCCGTAACCGGTCACGAGTATCACCTCGGTCTCCGGATGGGACTCCTTTATCTCCTTGAGGAGATCGATGCCGTTCGTGTCGGGCAGCTTTAGGTCTGAGAGCACGAGGTCGAAGCTCATCGTCTCCATGAGCCTCAGTGCACTGCCGGCGTCCACGGCCTCGGCCACCCTGTAGCCGCGGGGCTGCAGGAGTCTCCTGCAGCTCTCCCTTACGATCTCTTCGTCGTCGACTATCAGGACCCTTGCCTTGTCTCTTGATCGCATCCCCTGTAGCGCGGGACTCATCGGCCCGCTGTCCTTCCGTTTGACTTCAGTGCTTCTGCTCGGCAGAGCGGCTATATAGGGGGAGGCCCCCTACGCCGGGTCCGGGGCGCTGTCTCCGGTGACCAGGGGCAGTCTTATGAAGAAACTGGTGCCTTTTCCGGGAGCACTCTTCACCTTTATGTGCCCACCGTGCTTCCTCACTATGCCGTGGCTCACGGCAAGCCCGAGCCCCGTGCCCTTGCCCACCGGCTTGGTGGTGAAGAAGGGCTCGAAGAGCTTGCCCATGTGTTCTTCCGGTATTCCCGGGCCCGTGTCGGTGAACTCGATCTCCAAGAATTCCCTGCCCTCTTCGGTTACAAGTCTCGTTGCTATGGTGATCTCTCCCCTGTCGTTCATGGCATCGGCCGCATTGATCAGGAGATTCATGAACACCTGCTGTAGCTGCGATGCGTCGCCGACTATGAGCGGCAGGTCCGGGGAGAGGTCGGTCTTTATCTTGACGTTGTGAAACTTGGCCTGGTTCTGGATTATCTCGAGCGTATGCCTTATGGTGTCGTTTATGTCTATGTCCGCACGCTCGGCGGGTATGGCCCTCGAGAAACCGAGGAGTCCCTTGATTATCTTGGAGCACCGCTCCGCCTGTTCAATGATCACCTCGAGGTCCTCCCTGTCCATCTTGTTCTCCGGCGGGATCCTCTTGAGCATCAGGTGGGCAAAGGTCACGATTCCCGTCAGCGGGCTGTTGATCTCGTGTGCGACCCCCGCCGCCATGCGGCCGAGCGAGGCGAGTTTCTCGGTGTGTATGAGCTGCTCCTGTCCGCGCCTTATCTCCTCGGTCTTCTTGGCGACCTCGGCCTCGAGCTCTTTGGCCCAGTTCTCCAGCTTCTGCCTGGCGTTTCTGAGTTCACGCGTCATGGAGTTGAAGGTCTCGGCGAGCATGCCCATCTCGTCTTTGGTCCTTATCTCCACCCTGTGGTTGAGGTCCCCCTCTGAGACGCGCTTCATGCCGTCCGCCAGGAGCTGCAGGGGTTTTATGAGGATCTTCCACAGTATGATGCAGAGCACTATACAGAAGAAGAAGGTGAATATGATCCCGAAGGTGATGGTCTCGATCTTCTGTCTCCTGAGGGTGCTGTCTATGTTTGCCAGCGAGTAGTCCGTCTCGAGGATTCCGAGGATCTTCCTGTCGGAGGGGTGGTAGTGGCACGATGCGCTGTAGCAGGACTCCTTGTTGACTATGGGACGGAGGAACCTCAACACCCGCCCGTCGTCACCCTTGATGATCGTCCACATGCTGCTGTCCTTCATCGTCATCGTCTCTTCCGGTTTCGATGGATCGGTGTGGCAGAGCCTGCACGAGGAGTCTATGTCGATCTTCCGCCCGACCATCGCCCTGTCGCTCGAGAAGCGGACCTCTCCCTCGAGGTTGTATACGTTTATGTTCATTACGTTTTCCGATGACCCGATGATCTCTATGGTGTCCTGTATGGTTCCGACCTGGCGGGCATGCATGTTTATGAAGATGCTCTTTTCGATCATGGCCGTGTATGCGGCCGTGTGGCGTATGGAGTTGTTGAGGAATTCCTGTTCGCCGCGGATGATGATCATGTACCAGAAGATCGAGCTTCCGGTCAGCACGAGGATGCCGATTGCGACTATCAGCTTCAGGCTCAAGGAGTGGCGGGACTTCTTTGCGATCAGGTCCTTGAGGAAGTTGATCTGTTCCCTGATATCGATAACCATGCACTGCCCCTTGCATTAGGTGCGGAAGTTGTACGGCAGACGCCCTGTCTGTTGCCCCTGACCGGCACTTTACTCTTACACTCTACTATAAAACAGAGCCGAAAATCCAGTTCGGATATCTCGTGGAGGGTGAAGTCATAGTTTTGGCTTTCTGTCAAGGCAGAACTTTAATTTTTTTGTTGACAAAGAAGTCTTTTTTATTGTATATATGTACCCATGCCAGGAAGCTATTTGCCATCGAGCTACCTACCTGTACTGATATTTCTCGTCATCTCCCTTGCCTTCGGACTCGGTGCCCTCATCATGGGCAGCATGTTCAGGCTCAAGAGGCCCTACATGGAGAAGCTCATGCCCTACGAGTCGGGCATTACGCCCGTGGGAGAGCCGAGGTACAGGTTTTCCATAAGGTTCTACGTGATAGCGATGCTCTTTGTCGTGTTTGACGTGGAGGTCATATTTCTCTATCCGTGGGCGGTCGTCTTCGACAAGATAGGCCTTTTCGCCTTCATAGAGATGGTCATATTCATCTTCGTGCTCCTCGTCGGCTTCGTGTATGCATGGAGAAAAGAGGCGTTCACATGGGAATGAAGAGCGGAACCGGCTGCCGTTAGGAACCCGCTTCCCGTCAATCGGGGACAGGAGACTGTTTCATGATAATCGATACTGCAACCGCAATGGTGGAAGTCGAAGAAGGGGTGAAGGTGGTCCCCGGGGCCAACACCATCATCACAACAATTGACAAGGTGATCAACTGGGCGAGGTACTCATCCCTCTGGCCCGTCACCTTCGGACTCGCCTGCTGTGCCATAGAGATGATGACTACCGGATCGAGCCACTATGACATGGACCGTCTCGGCATGATCTTCAGGGGCTCGCCGAGACAGGCCGACCTCCTGATAGTTGCCGGCACCGTGACGAAGAAGATGGCCCCAGTCGTCCGCAGGATATATGACGAGATGCCGGAGCCGAGGTACGTGATATCGATGGGCAGTTGTGCATGCTCCGGGGGGATCTTCCGCTCCTACAGTACAGTTCAGGGGTGCGACAGCTTCCTTCCCGTGGACGTGTACATCCCGGGGTGTCCGCCGAGGCCCGAGGCGCTCATGTACGGGTTCGTCAAACTTCAGGAAAAGATAAAGAAGGAGTATTTCAGATGGAGCCGCTGGAGATAGCAGACAGGATCAAGGAGCGGTTCCCTGAGGAGGTCCTTGGTGTTTCGGTCTTCAGGGAACAGCTCTCGGTGGTCATAAGGAAGGAGAGGGTCGTCGAGATCTGCCGCTGGCTGCACGACGAGCCTGACCTCAGGTTCGACTTCCTCAAGGACCTCTGCGGTGTGGACTACCTCGGCAGGAAGGCCGTGAGGTTCGAGGTGGTCTATACACTGTACTCGATGAGACACCGGCACATGATGAGGCTCAAGGCGGAAGTCGGTGAGGATGACCCTGTTATCGACAGTGTGATGCCCGTATGGA
>JAADGG010000077.1 GCA_013152485.1 Nitrospirota bacterium
GAAGGGCTATCAGAAGGCTTGCCGTGTCAAAGGCATTGCACTGCCTCGTCTTAAGGCACATGTCCGCTCCCTGTATGCTTCCATACGTCGGAACGAACTCTATGTTGTTCCTCACCCAGTTGTATATCCTTACGGGATTCACCTTAAGCTCCTCTGCCTTTGCCCTGATCGCCTCTGTGAACCGAACCTCTACAGTCTCCGACAGGTCTGCCTCTGTGGGCGGGAGGCCTGCCCGGGCGAGTAAGACTGGGGTCGGCGAAGCGGTCAGCGTTCTGCGTGGTGAGGTAGGGAAGGCCTGTTGTTATTTCGGTCGTCTGGTATGACTTTTTATCAGAAGCAACGGCTGTCACAGGATTTATCTTAAGGAGATGAACAGTAACTCCATACTCATGCCGGCAAAGCCTTACATCCCAGAATCTCAAACAAGTTATCAACGCAATGGAGACAAAAGAATAAAGCACAGATACCTTACACAGGCTGCCGCACAAGCAAGTGCGTACAAGCGGGGGTGAACGGCCGGACGGATCGGTGTCATACACGTCCAGAGGCATAAGTGTCCGGTAAAAGCCAGGAACTATCAATTTAAGGATATGGGATGTCGATTTTGAACGGATTTAAATTCGCAGCAAATTCCGCCGGAGTCCCGGCCGGATGCCGGGGGCGGGAATGAGATGAAAAATTAATATCCCCTATCCTGTAGGACTTACACTGTTTACCGGACAGTATTGGTCCAGGGGCATAAGGTTATGCCCCTGGACGTGCCTTAGACAGCTAAATATCGAAAAGTTGACTTCAGCGATCTCCCCTGAATCTCTTTCTGAGCCCGGCCAATCCCATCAAGCCGGATCCGAGCAGCAGCAAGGTGCCCGGCTCCGGAACGGCAGCCGGATAAAAATCACCACCGTGAAGGTAGTCTATTCCCGTGGCCCCAACCACCGTAGCCGCACCGGTAGAGATATCGATCGTATACAAGTTCGAGGACGGAATCCACTCCGTGGCATACAGGGTACCGTCGTCGTCGAACATTATTCCCATGTTTGCACCGTTAGTGCCGGTTATGTAATTGACCAAGGTTCCGGCTCCGGTGTCGAGGTCTATGGTCCAGAGAGCTTCGTAGTTGGTCGCCCACAGGGTCCCGTCAGGGGCAAAAGCAAAATCCATCACCTCCCTGAAGCCAAGGCTGCCTATCAGGGTTGGAACCCCTGTTGCCGTATCGATAGTATAAAGTGAATTAGTGTCCCAGCTACCCGCGTATAGCGTCCCGTCCGCAGCAAATTCCAGGGCCATCATGTCTGCAACGCCCAACGGTCCACCGATTGTCGTCACGGCACCTGTTGTCAGGTCGAACGTAGCAAGATGTCCATTGACCGAATATGAATCCGTCACCGTATAGAGCGTTCCGTCCGGACTGAAGGCAGCACCATAAGTTGCACTGATCCCTGTCGGCCCGATGACCGTACCGACACCGGTATCCGTATCAATCGTCACTAGTGCCGTCCCGTCGTTTCCTGTGGAGTATATAGTTGCCGCATATGCCACATCCACTGCCGGTGACAATGAAAACAGCAGCAACAGTGCCATAGCTATAACGGGAAACACCTTCTTTAGTTTGTATGCCGATCCATTCATTGAAAAACCTCCTTTCCGTTTGATGTATCTGCAGAAACAGAAACATCTCTACTGAACATGCGTACAGATTGCCTTAAACGCTCACCTCCTTTCCGGATTTTCGATGCCTCGACTCCATAAGCCAAGCATCGGGCGACACCTGTACCGCGTGATAAAGATCTCGCTATGGAAAACTGATAGAGATAAAGATTATCCGTAGAATTGATCTTGTTAACGCAAGGCGGCCTCAGGACACGACCTGTATCAGCACGTCTCAAAACGAGCAGCCATAACATTATTGTTAGGAAATGCAAATAACATGCCCAGCCTCGCGACTATACCGTCAGCCTGGTTTCATTGAGTTTATCGCCGATATACGGTCACGAGCACCAAAACACTGTAAGGTTTTCCGACAGGACTGTAAAGGCAAACAAGCTGCAACGGTCGTGCCGGACATGATATATTGTCTTTACATCCGCATAATGGTTAAAATAACCAGATAAACCAAACAGTCCGATGGAGACGAGTCATGAGTGAAGGATGTGAGAGGGATATGTTCAGTTTCAACAGGATAAAGAGGCTGCCCCCCTATGTCTTCGCCATCGTCAACGCACTGAAGCATGAAGCGAGGCGGCAGGGGGACGACATCATAGACCTGGGGATGGGGAACCCTGACCTGCCGGCCCCCAAGCATATAGTCGAGAAGTTGTGTGAGGCATCGAGGAACCCGAAGAACCACAGGTATTCTGCATCGAAGGGCATAACGCAGCTGAGGATGGCCATATGCGAGTGGTACAAGAGGAGGTTCGACGTGGACCTCGACCCCGAGTCAGAGGCGGTCGTGACCATAGGGTCCAAGGAGGGGCTCAGTCACCTCGCCCTCGCCATAGTGGAGCCCGGCGACGTTGCACTGACGCCAACCCCTGCGTATCCGATCCATCCATACAGTGTGATAATAGCAGGCGGGGAGGTGAGGAGTGTTCCGATCGGACCCGGAATAAACTTCCTCGAGGAACTCGAGAAGGCATACAAGAACACGTGGCCGAGGCCGAAGCTGCTCATAATCAACTTCCCGCACAATCCGACCACGGAGGTGGTGGACCTCGATTTCTTCAGGTCTGTGGTTGATTTTGCAAAGGAGAACAAGCTGATAGTCATACACGATTTTGCCTATGCAGACCTGATATTCGACAACTACAAGGCATCGAGCTTTCTGCAGGTCCCGGGGGCAAGGGATGTCGGCGTAGAGTTCTTCTCCCTCACCAAGAGCTATTCGATGGCAGGCTGGAGGGTCGGTTTCTGCGTAGGAAACCGCGAACTCGTCGGCGCACTGATAAAGATGAAGAGCTATCTCGACTACGGGATGTTTCAGCCCATACAGATAGCGAGCATCGTTGCGCTGCGCGGACCTCAGGAATGCGTGGAGGAGATCAGGAAGACATATGAGAAGAGGAGGAACACGCTCTGCAGGGGACTGAACCGCCTCGGCTGGGAGGTCGAGCCTCCGAAGGCCACGATGTTCGTCTGGACGAGGATACCGGAGCCATATGTCAAGATGGGCTCCCTCGAGTTTTCGAAATTCGTGCTGAAAGAGGAAAGGTGGCGGTATCTCCGGGAATAGGCTTTGGAGAGGGCGGCGATGAATACGTAAGGTTCGCCCTCGTTGAGAACGAACACCGTATAAGACAGGCGGTCAAGGGACTCAGGAGGTTATTCAAGTAATGATCAATGTCGGGATAATCGGCTTCGGCACCGTGGGTACTGGCACGGCGAGGATACTGCTCGAAAACAGCGACGTCATAGAGGAGAAGACGGGAATCCGGATAAACCTCCACAGCATCGCCGACCTCGACATCGAGAGGGACAGGGGGCTGAAGGTCCCTCCCGGCATACTCACTCGTGAGGTCTCGGACATCCTGGACAACCCCGACGTAGACGTCGTGGTGGAGCTCATAGGCGGAATTCAGCCGGCAAAGGACTTCATACTCAGGGCACTGAACAACGGCAAGCACGTGGTAACCGCCAACAAGGCCCTCCTTGCCACGGATGGCGGAGAGATATTCGAGGCCGCCGGCAGGAACTCCGTCTCGGTGGGGATCGAGGCTGCCGTAGCAGGCGGTATCCCGATAATAAAGGTACTCAAGGAAGGCCTCGTAGCCAACAGGATACTGTCGATTTACGGCATAATAAACGGTACTTCGAACTTCATACTCACAAAGATGACGGAGGACGGCATAGACTTCTCGGACGCGCTCAGTGAGGCACAGGTCCTCGGCTATGCAGAGGCGAACCCGGCCCTCGACATCGAGGGTTTTGATTCGGCTCACAAGCTCACGATAATATCCTCGCTGAGCTTCGGCATCCCTCTCTCTTACGACAAGGTCCATATCGAGGGCATCACGATGCTGACCCCCCAGGATATCGCGTTCGCCGGAGAGCTGGGTTACAAGATAAAGCTCCTTGCAATCGCAAAGGCCGTAAACGGCGAGGTCGAGCTGAGGGTGCACCCCACCATGATACCGGAGAGTTACCTGATATCGAAGGTGGACGGCGTCCTGAACGCCGTCTACGTCGTGGGTGACGCCGTCGGCGAGACACTCTACTACGGAAGGGGTGCAGGGGACATGCCGACAGGCAGCGCGGTGGTCAGTGACATCGTCGACATTGCACGCGACATAAAGAACAAGGGCGCCTCCCGCTGCGGAACCGGCTTCATCGGCAAGAGGAGTGACCTGACGATAAAGGCCATCGGGGACATAGAGTCCATGTACTATTTCCGGTTCACCGCCCTCGACCGTCCAGGCGTCCTCTCGAGGATATCGGGAATTCTCGGCGACCACAACATAGGCATAGCCGCGGTCATACAGAAGGGCAGACAGGCCGGCGCAGCGGTCCCGCTCGTGGTACTGACCCACAGGGCGAGGGAGCGTGATGTTCAGAAGGCCCTCCAGGAGATAGACAGGCTCGACGTTGTAGCCGACAAGACGGCCTTCATACGCGTTGAAGGCGAGGAAGTTCAGGGTCTGAACGATTGACGAA
>JAADGG010000020.1 GCA_013152485.1 Nitrospirota bacterium
TCGATCACTTCCTGCAACCATGGTTCAGGGTGTTTTATTGCCGGTCTAATAATGAGCTCAGTCGACGAGCCTGCGCAGGAGAGGTTCTTCGTATTCAGGGATGTCGTCGATGTAGAATGGCCGTTTCCTGAGTGTGTTCAGTTTGAGAATCGCGAAGTTGAGGCGGCGGATCTTTCTCAGTCTCTCCTTGTCGTCGTCAATGCTATCGATCAGTTCCCTCAGGGAGACGATCTCGTTCCTGAGTTCGAGCTCGGGAGGCAGGCAGCCGGCGTTCTTCAGCACCCTGTAGGCGAGCCTCAGGTCTTCCGGGATGGAGGCGTCTTCGTCGATCTTCAGGGGCTTGCCGCTGTTGGGCAGGTTGTCGAACTCGCCCCGTTCCATGGCCGTCCTGATCCTCTCTTCAGCTATCTTCCTGAATGCGTCCATACGGCGTATTCTCCGGTTCGGTCTCCTGACGGGGCTCTGTGCCGAGATCGGCTCCGGGTATGCGGTATTCTTCAGAAGCCCACGTACCGAGATCGATCAGCTTGCATCGCTCGGAACAGAAGGGACGCCAGGGATTCTCTTCCCACGTCGTGAGCGCTTTACATATGGGACATCTGAGTTTCACGGGGTCACGGCTCCCTGTCCATGGCTGTTTCTGTTCGAGGCGAGGCGCCTTCCTCCCCCAGCTTCTTCAGAAGCAGGCCTGATGCCATGCCGTTGATCATCCCTGTTATTATACCAAGAAGCAGTATGATTGGTGTAATGAAGAGTATCGCCTCCATGCGGCGTACGAAGAGGAGGTAGGCGAGGGTGAGCTGTGTAAGGTTATGAGCCATCGATCCTATGAGGCTGATGCCTACTGGACTGAATAGGGCCGAAAAGAGGGAATATGCTCCGCTCATGATCAATGTGCTTGCAACACCTCCGCCGAGGCTCAGCACAAATCCGGGCCCCAAGAAACTACCCGTCAGTAACGAGACAATGAGTACGCGTATCAGGGTTATCGTCATGGCCACCCTGAGACCGTAGAGTATCAGGGCCGTCAGTGTTATTATGTTTGCAAATCCGAACCTCATCCATGGCAGGGGTGCCGGAATCATCCTTTCCAATCCGTGGAGCCCGATCGCATATGCCGCCAGAATGGCGATCCTGAGTCTATCCTGAGATTGCATCGACCTCTCCCGTTGCACCCCCTCCGATCGTTACCACAACCCTGTTGGGAAGGCATATGATCGCCCCCCTCTCTGTCCAGCCCTGGCGGACGCAGAGCTTGTTCGGGCATGGCGAGTCCGCTATGCGTATCCGTCCCTGCCTTACCTCGATCCTGGTGACTCCTATCGGCCCCTGGACCTCGACGGTCCTGTCTTCGGTAAGGGAGAGCCTGTAGAGGAGTTTTCCGTTTACCTCGACGGTTGCCGTATCCCCGGTTGAAGCGAGTCCTTTGACGAGGAATGAGCCTGAAATTGAAAATAGGGTGAGAGCTGCAAACAGGATCCAGTCGTATATGGTGATCTCTCTGAAGGTCTCTCTTATCAGGCTCAATATTCCCCCTTGATGCCGAAGTTCCTGGTTGCGGGTTTCGGAGCCGTCTTTGTTCGCGGCCGGAGCGTTATCCTGTCTTTCAGGGAATCGGTCATGTGTGTTCCGCCGGTTTCGTCGATCATCAATGCATCGTAGCCGAAGGTGCCGGCTATATCGAGACCCTTCTCGATTCCTGATATGAAGAGGGCCGTTGCAAGGGAGTCGGTGTATACCGCGAGCGGTCCCACGACCGTCACACTCATGACCCCCCTGGCGGGATAACCCGTTTTCGGATCGATGAGGTGGTGGATCCTCTTGCCGTCCTCCATGAAGAACCTTTCGTAGTCCCCCGAGGTGGAGACCGCCGCGTCCCTCAGCTCGAGAACCGCGATTATGTCGTCAGGGCTTTTGCCGCGCGGGTCTCTTATACCGACCTTCCACGGTTTTCCGCCGGGCTTCAGACCGTATGCCCTTATATCCCCTGCCACAGCAACCAGGGCCGCCTTTATCCCTGCCGACTTCAGAACCTCGACGGCCCTGTCGGCTGCATACCCCTTGGCGATCCCTCCGGCATCGACGGTCATCCCCTTCCTCCTCAGGAAGGCGGTCTGTCCGTTCCGGTCGAGTATTACGTCCCTGAAATTCACGAGAGGCAGCCTTTCCTTGATAAGGGCGCCGGAGGGCCGCGTCTTCCGGTGGAAGTCATACAGGCTCACCACGGCCCCGACGGTAATGTCAAAGGCCCCGTTGGTTCGTGAGGAGACCTCTGCCGCCTTCTCCAGCAGGGCATACGTGTCCGGCGATACCGCCACCGGCGAGATTCCGGCGTTACGGTTGATTGCGGATATCTCGCTTTCAGGTGAAAAGAAATCGACCAACCCTCCGAGGCGTTTTATCTCCTGGAAGGCCTTCTCTATTGCGTTGTCGGCTTCGTTCTCCGAGTCGGCCACCACCGTGATCGTGACGATGGTATCGAGGAGAAACTCCGATCTCCTGAAAGTGCCCTCATTCCTGAGGCTGCAGGAGAGGGGTGATGTCATGAGTGCCAGGGTCAGGACTATGAACAGTAAACGCTGCACGATAACTCCTCTCAGGGCGTCTCTCCGCCGCTCAGGCAGAGGCTGCCGGACGCCGGGGGCCCTGAAGCCTCGAGTGCCTTTCGCAAGAAGAGCCCGGTATGGGAACGTCCGTTCGAGCAGACTTCCTCGGGTGTCCCTGCGGCCACCAGATAGCCTCCCTCGTCTCCTCCTTCCGGGCCGAGGTCGATGATATAATCGGCACACTTTATTACATCGAGGTTGTGTTCGATGACGACAACCGTGTTTCCCTTCTCGACGAGACAGTTCAGCACGTTCAGCAGACGCTCGATGTCAACGAAGTGCAGGCCCGTGGTCGGCTCGTCGAGTATGTAGAGGGTGTCTCCCTGAGACCTCTTGCTGAGCTCCTTTGCAAGCCTCACCCTCTGCGCCTCTCCTCCCGACAGCGTGGTCGCCGGCTGGCCGAGCTTTATGTATCCGAGCCCGACATCCACCAGAACCTGCAGTTTTCCCTTCAGTGCAGGGATGTTGGCGAAGAACTCGTATGCCTCTGTTATGGTCATCTCGAGGACTTCTGATATGCTCTTGCCTTTGAACCTGATCGCCAGGGTCTCACGGTTGTATCTCATCCCCTTGCACTCGTCACAGGGGACATAGACATCGGGCAGGAAGTGCATCTCCACCTTCTTGTAGCCTTCTCCCTTGCAGTTTTCGCACCTTCCGCCCTGTACATTGAAGCTGAACCTCGATGGGGAATACCCCCTGACGCGTGCATCTTGGACCCTCGAGAAGAGGTCCCGGACATGTGTGAAGATACCGGTGTATGTCGCCGGATTGGACCTCGGAGTGCGTCCGAGCGGCTTCTGATCCACACAGATCACCCGCGAGAGCTTCTCTGTACCCTTTATGGACCTGAACCTGCCCGGGCTGACCCTGCTTCCGTAGAGTTCCTTCATGAGGGCCTTGTAGAGTATGTCGAGGATGAGGGTGCTCTTGCCCGAGCCTGATACGCCGGTGCAGCAGACAAATACACCGAGTGGAACCTTTATGTTGAGGTCCTTGAGGTTGTGCTCTTCGGCGCCCGTAATCCTGATGTAGTCCTTCGGTCTTCTCCTCTTCCGCGGCAGCGGGATGGTCTTCCTGCCCGAGAGGTACTGTCCGGTAGGCGACGACTCCACCTTCTGGATCTCTTCCGGAGTGCCTTCAGCCACTATCCAGCCTCCTGACCTCCCTCCTCCCGGGCCGAGGTCCACCACATAATCGGCCCACATGATCGTGTCGGCATCATGCTCGACGATGATGACCGTGTTTTCGGCGTCCCGGATCCCTGAAAGGGTTTCGAGGAGCTTCCGGCAGTCGCGCGGATGGAGCCCGATGCTCGGTTCGTCGAGTACGTAGAGGACTCCTGTCAGGGATGAGCCGAGCTGTGTCGAAAGCCTTATCCTCTGCGCCTCACCGCCCGACAATGTGGCCGCAGGCCTGTCGAGTGTGAGATAGTCGAGTCCCACCCAGCGGAGAAAATGGAGCCTGTCCTTGACCTCTTTTATTATGCGTCCGGCAATCAGTTCCTCACGTTCCGTGAGGGAGAGGCCGTCTATGAACTCGATGGCGTTCCTTACGGAGAGCCTTGAGAATTCTCCTATGTTCAGGCCCTGGAGCCTGATACCGAGGGCCTCTTTCTTCAGTCTCAGCCCGCCGCACGCCTTGCAGGGGATCAGCCGGTCCGACTCCGTGGTCTCCTCTGCGAGGTTCTCATAGCCGAGGCCGCTGCATGCCGGACATGCCCCCAGGGAACTGTTGAAGGAGAAGAACATGGGCGTGATCTCGGGATAGCTGAGTCCGCACTTCAGACACGCCAGTGTCCTGCTGAAGAGGATGTCCTCGTTACGGTCGATGAGGTTGATTATCACGGTGTCCGAGTAGTTCAGGGCGCTCTCGATGGCGGACCTCAATTGTCTCTCTATGCCGGGCTTGACTATCAACCTGTCGACGACCATCTCTATGGTGTGGCGCTTGTGTTTTTTCAGGGCTATCTCTCCGGTCAGATCGATCATCTCTCCATCTATCCTCGCCCTCACAAACCCCTCCCGCCTCATCTGCTGAAGCTCTTTCCTGTACTCACCCTTTCGCCCCCTGACCATCGGGGAGAGGATCTGGAGCCTGGTGCCTTCAGGCAGGGAGAGAACCGACAGGAGTATGTTGTCTGCATCCTGAACCGTGATGGGACTGCCGCAGCTGTAGCAGTACGGCTTTCCTATCCTCGTATACAGAACCCGCATGTAGTCGTATATCTCGGTTATCGTTCCGAGCGTGGACCGCGGAGACCTCGATACGGTCTTCTGCTCAATGGCTACAGAGGGGGACAGCCCCTCTATGTAGTCGACGTCGGGCTTCTGGAGTTCGCCTATGAACTGCCTGGCGTACGAGGAGAGGCTCTGTACGTAGCGGCGCTGGCCTTCGGCATAGATCGTATCGATGGCGAGTGAAGACTTTCCTGAGCCCGAGGGGCCTGTTATGACGATGATCCTGTTTCTCGGTATTTTCAGGTCTATGTTCTTTAGGTTGTGCTCTCGGGCGCCTTTTATGACTATGAAATCTTGCATTCCCTAAATGCCGGTGGAGATGTAATCAATTAATATAACCCAAAAGGGGATGGTGTTGCAACGTAGCCGGGTGGATTTAAAAGTTTCCGCGCCTTCGATTATAATATGAGTGTATTGCAGTGTGTCGCATCACGCCGAAGCTCATACCTTGCTGTGAACCGGATCCGGTTATCGAGAGACGGAATTGCCGGTCGCGCAGCACCCGGGTTGGGAGAGACGGAGGAAGCAGTGGATAAGAAGAAGATAATGATAGTCGAGGATGAGAAGGAGCAGGCCGACTGCCTGAAGGAGCTGCTGACACTGAAACCCGGCAGCAGCTTGAAAGAGGTCGATGTCATCCATGCCGCCAGCGGGAGCGAGGCGATCGAGTTGCTCGTACCCGATGTTGCGGTGGTCATTCTGGACATAATCCTGCCAGACATGAGCGGCCTCGAGGTACTGCGGCACATCAAGGAGCACTATCCCTCGATCGCCGTGATCGTTGTTACCGCCTACGGTACGGAGGACCTCTGCCTGAGGGCCTTCAGGCTCGGTGCGAAGGACTATATCAAGAAACCGTTCAGTTTCGACGAGCTGCTGAAGAAGATAGAAGCGATCGTTTCGGGAGAGGCCTGTCAAATCGATGATGGTGCCGATGCTGCCGAGTCGCCGATGATTCCGCCCCAGATTTTTTCGAAGCTGGTAAAGGCCAAGACATACATAGACTATAATTATATGCTTCCCATCACCATATCGGAGCTCAGTTCGGTCTCGGGGCTCAACAGGGTCTACCTCTGCAAGTACTTCAGGGCACTCACCGGGTTTACCTGTAATGCCTACATAAGGCGGCTGAGGCTGGATCACGCGATCCAGTTGCTGAAAGAGGGTGACAACAGCATATCCGATGTATCCATGAAGCTCGGCTACAGCCCGAAATACTTCTCCACACTCTTCAAGAAGACATACGGTGTCGTCCCGAAGAAGATAAAGGAATGACTCTTCCGGTTCGGACCACAAGGGCAGACAGCGGGCACATGGAGGATCCGTTGAAGAGACTCCGGGCCCTGTTTGAAGAGATAAGCCCGTTGATTGAGGGCTATACGTCGAAGGTCTGTCCTTCTTGTGAAGATGTATGCTGCAAGCAGAAGCATGCATACTATGACAGTGAGGACCTGGTCTATGTATCCGCCCTGGGGCTCGCACTTCCTGAGTACGGAGACCGGGGGCTTGAAGAGCCGTGTGAATTCCTCTCTGTCAGCGGCTGTTCAAGGCCGAGATGGCAGAGGCCCTTCAGGTGTACGTGGTATTTCTGTGAACCCCTTCTGAGACATATGGAGGAGGGGCCCGGCAGGCCGTACAGGCGCCTTGTCGGCCTGCTTCAGGAGATCGTCGAGCTGAAGGGAAAGCTGCTCGGCAGCGACCGCAGGCCGCGGGGGTGACATGACGGGTCTGTCGGTCGGCTGGGGAATCCGGGTGTTTGCGGAAAAGGCGCCTTTCCATGAGAGCAGCCATGCGGGCATCGGCCCTGACAACTCAGAGGGGGCAGCCTGACAGACATGAGACGCGTGGTCATAACCGGCATCGGCGCGGTTACCCCGTTGGCCCTCGACTTTCAGAAGACCTGGGAGTGTCTCAAGCGGGGCACCTCCGGCCTTGGCCGGTGCAGCAAGGTAGAAGTGGACGATATCCCCTGGAGGGTGACCGGGGAACTGAAGGGGTTTGATGCCCGTTCCATCATGACTCCAAAGGAGATCAACCGCCTGGATCCCTTCGTACATTATGCACTGTCAGCAGCAATAGCCGCATTCGAGGATGCCTCCTTGACCGACTCTGCAGGAAACAGTGCGGTCATAGTGGGATCGAGCAGGGGAGGTGTGAGCAGGATCGAAGAGTCGCTGCGTGCCTATTTCAGGGATGGCCGGTCCCTTTCAGCCTACCTCATGCCCTCAACGACCATAAGCATGGCCCCCTCGTACATCGCTCACAGGCTGGGTATAAAGGGATACTGTCTAGGTATATCGAACGCGTGTGCCTCGGGCACAATGGCGGTCGGGGAGGCATTCAGGCTCATAAGGACCGGGTACGCCGACATTGCCCTGACAGGAGGGACGGAAGCGCCCCTGTGCAGACTCTGCATCGAGGGCTACGGCAGAACGGGAGCCCTCTCAAGGGGCACCGACGGCAGGGCGAGCCGTCCGTTTGAGAGGGACCGCGACGGGTTCGTCCTCTCCGAAGGAGCCTGTGTCCTGGTCGTCGAGGAGATGCAACATGCCCTGAAGAGAGGGGCACGGATATATGCCGAGATTGCAGGTTACGCCGGTGTCAGCGAGGGGTTTCACCAGACGGAGCCGTCAGAGACGGGCGAGGCCGCCACGATAAGGATGGCCCTCCGGGATGCAGGAGTCGCGACGCACGAGGTCGGCATGATCAATGCTCACGGCACATCGACCGTATCCGGCGACAGGGTCGAGGCCTTTGCTCTCAGGGAGGTCTTCGGACCGGTGATGAAGGATATCGCCGTCACTGCAAACAAGTCCATGACAGGGCACATGCTTGCGGCCTCGGGTGCTCTCGAGGTTGCAGCCGCGGCGATGAGCCTGCTCGAGGGGCTGGTTCCTCCCACCCTGAACCATGCCGTGCCCGATCCGGAATGTGCCTTGAATATCTCCACCGACCTGTTGCGCAAAGACGTGCGGGTCGCCGTGAGCACTTCTTTCGGTTTCGGGGGGGTAAATGCAGCCCTCGTATTGAAAAAGCTTTAGCGGGCCGACGCCGTGAGAGGTTTCTCGAAGATCCGGTACCTCTTGTACAGGCGGCTCCCGAACATCTCAATGAGCCTTATGACGGGTTCGTTGTCTTCGAGAATCCACGACAGTTCCACCTGTTTGTACCGTTTCCTTGCAGCCTTGAACCCCTCGCTGAACATGAGTGCGTCCACTCCCCTGTGTCTGTATGCGGACTTTACGCCGAGGAGCAGGAGTCTCAGGTCTGTTATCTTCCGCTGGTAGTACAGGGCCTTGATTATCGATATCACGTTCAGCCTGCCCTGCATCTTTCTGAGAACCAGGTTGAAGTCCGGCAGAAGGCCGAGGAATCCCACCGGTTCGCCGTCCTTTTCCGCAATCAGCGTCATCTCGGGTGGGGCGATGGGCTTGAGCCGTTTCCCGAGATACTCCAGCTCGTCATCGGTCAGGGGTATGAATCCCCAGTTCGCGTTCCATGCCTCGTTGTAGACCTCCTTGAATGCCCGCAGCTCCTCCCTGAACCTCCGTTTCTCGACCTGCCTGACCCTTATGCCCCTGCGCTCGGCCAGCCGGGCGACACGCTGCACCTTTTCAGGCAGCTCCTCGGGAACGTCGAGAATGAATGCAAGGAGGTCCTTTGCCTTCGTCATCCCGTACCGTTGCATCAGTGAGGCATAATAGGGGGGGTTGTATGGGGTCATGAGCATGGGGGGAGTATCGAAGCCCTCTATGAGGAAGCCGCACTGCTCGTTGGTAGAGAAGTTCATCGGTCCCCTCATGAGCGTCATTCCGGCATCCCCGAGGGCCTTCGAGGCCGCATCCAGCAACGCGTCGGCAACGTCGGGGTCGTCGTGGGACTCGAAGAAGCCGAAGAACCCGGTTTTTTCGTCATGGCGGCTGATATGCAGCCGGTTGACTATGGAGACGATCCTTCCGAGCGTTTTGCCCTGCTTCCTTGCAAGAAAAAACCTCACGTCAGCGTTCTTGAAGAACGGGTTTGCAGGGGAGAAGTGCTCTCTCTGGTCCTTGAGGAGTTCGGGGCTGTAAAGGGGATCGTCTCTGTACAGGTCAAAGGGGAACCTTATGAAATCTTCCATCTCCTGACGAGTCTTCACTTCAACGATGTCGATCATCATGGTCAGTCCTTGTTGTTTGAGGTTTTTTTCCGGCTTCGGTCTGTCGGTCACGGGGCTCTCCGGACAGACGAAGATATCAAATCAATCCCAGGGCGGCACCCACCTTCTTGAAGGCTGCCAGCACCGTGTCGAGGTGTTCGTCCGTATGCGTTGCCATGTAACTGGTTCTTATCAGGGCCTTTCCATTGGGAACTGCAGGGCTCACGGCCACGTTGGCGAAGACCCCCTCCTCCTGGAGCATCATGGCCATCTTGAAGGCGATCTCGTTCTCTTTGACTATTATGGGGATTATCGGGGTCTGGCTCGGGCCGACCTCGAAGCCGAGCTCCTTGAAGGCCCTGAGCATCCTCGTGGTGATCTGCTGGAGCCTCTGTATCCTTTCAGGCTCTTTGTCGATTATGTCCAGTGCCGCACTGACGGCCGCCACCGAGGCAGGCGGCGGGCTGGCACTGAAGATGAGGGACCGGGCGAAGTGCTTGATGTAGTGTATCACATGCTCGTCACCCGCGATGAACCCTCCGATGGAGGCGAGGGACTTGCTGTACGTACCCATAATGAGGTCCACGTCGTCCTCCATGCCGAAGTACTCACATGTTCCACGGCCGGTCTTGCCGAGCACCCCTATCCCATGTGCATCGTCGACCATGAGCCGCGCGTTATACTCTCTTGCAAGCCTGAGTACTCCGGGCAGGTCGACTATGTCGCCTTCCATGCTGAAGACACCGTCGACTACTATGAGCTTTCCTTTGCCGTTGCAGTTCTTGAGAACACGCTCAAGGTCATTCATGTCGTTGTGGCGGTACTTCTTTATCTCGCCGTATGAGAGCCTGCAGCCGTCTATGATGCTTGCATGGTCCATCTTGTCTATGATGACGATGTCGCTCTTGCCTATGAGTGCGGAGATCACGCCGAGGTTTACCTGAAACCCGGTGGAGAAGACCATGGCAGCGTCTTTCCTCATGAACCTGGCGAGTTTCTCCTCGAGTTCCACGTGTATCTCCAGGGTTCCGTTGAGGAAACGGGAGCCCGCACAACCGGTTCCGTACTTTTCGATGGCCTTCTTTGCAGCCTCTTTGACCCGCGGATCGTTTGTCAGTCCGAGGTAGTTGTTGGAGCCGACCATTATCATCTGTCTTCCGTTCAGGCTGACGACGGGGTCCTGGGCGCTCTCGATCACACGGAAATAGGGGTACAGCCCCAGATCCATGAGCTCCCTCGCCTTGTTGAAGTTGAAACATTTTTCGAAGAGGTCGCCTTTTTTCATAACCACCTGTTTATTCTGTACCAGTCTGCTGTCCATTTTATCCCTTCCTTTAACGTTACAGTGGATTTGTATCCGAGTTCCTTCGAGGCAAGAGTCGAGTCACATATCCAGCAGGAGTGATGCAGTTCCCTTATCTTGTCCCTGTTGATTATGCCCCCTTTTCTGAACAGTTCGCTTATGCGTGCAAACAGAGGCATCACTGCCTTCGGCACACGCAGCCTTGTGAAAGGCCTGTCGAGTATCCGCGCGATCTCGACCGCTATGTCGTCGTTGGTATACACGTTGGAATCCGAGATGAAATAGATCTTGCCTTCAGCGGACTCCTTTGTCATGGAAAATAGTATACCATTTATCAGGTCGTCAACATAAACCAGCGAGTAAGACATCTTCCCCCAATATGGAAGTATGCCCCGCTTTATCATCTTGAAGAGGATGTGGAAGTCCCTGTCCCTCGGGCCGTAAACAGCCGGAGGTCTTATAATCGTCACAGGTATCTTCTCTTTCACACCGTATACGATATTCTCTGCCTCGAGTTTGCTCTTTCCGTAAGAGGATACGGGGTGCGGTTCTGTACTCTCCGTAACGGGCGTTCCGTTGACGCTCGGGCCTACGGCTGCAAGGCTGCTGAGAAAGACGAACCTCTTCAGCCTGCTGCCCCTTTCCATCAACGCATTGACGATGTTTTCGGTCCCTTTGACGTTGACTTCAAAGAACTCGCCGTCCTCCACCGCCTTTGTCAGACCCGCAAGGTGAAAGACGTACTCGCATCCCTCCACGGCTTTCCTCAGACTGTCGACATCCAGACAATCCCCGTTGAAGAGTTCCACCGACGGTGCCGCGGGAAGGCTCGAGGGCTTCGAAGGGGATAGCAGTGCTTCAATCCATCTAAGGTCCGACGAGGACCTTACAAGACATCGGACACTGTAGCCCCGGCCTGCAAGGGCCTCGACCAGATGGCTTCCGATGAAGCCTGTAGCTCCCGTAACGAGTACCTTCATTGTTTTTTAGCGGCCCGGATTCTGCGGTAAAAGAGCGCTGGTCGGTCTCGAGACATCTTGTCGAAGGATCCGGGAAATAACGTTGATACAGCAGCCCCTATGCATACCAAACAACTGACAGCCCCAGGCAGTGAATGTTCGGACGTTGATATTTTGATGTATAGGCACGTCAAGAGTCAAGCTTTCGGTCTTTGGGAGTCCCACGCGGAAATTAAAGTATGCTATAATGACACTATTATGAGTGACATTGCATTCGTGACGATAGCGGCTGCGGCAGTGATTGCGCTCGGTTTTCTGATACCTGCGCTTGTTGAGCTGCGAAAGACGATGAAGAGGCTGAACGAGTTTCTCGATACGGCGGAGAAGGAGCTTCCTCCTGCAATCGATGAGCTGAAGCAGACACTTGAAAACCTCAGGAACATCACCGGCGACATACAGTCGGTGACCGGTGGGGTAAGGGAGATTGCCAATGCCCTCTCGGATACGGCCGACAATGTACGGTCGATATCCGGTATGCTCGGCAGGGTCGGGACTGAGACGAACGCAGCCATAGCCGGTCTGAAAACCGGGGTCAAAACGGCCGTTGCGGTCTTTGCCAAGAACTTAGTTCGCAAGGGAGGTTAATGCCATGGAGGAGAGAGAGGGATTCGGTGTCGGGTCCATGTTTTTTGCCTTTTTGCTGGGAAGCCTCGTGGGCGCAGGTGCAGCGCTGATATTTGCGCCACAGTCGGGTCCCGAGACGAGAAAGCGCGTAAAGGACCTTGCAGAGGATGTAAAGGAGAAGACCGCTGGAATAAAGGAGAAGGTTACGCAGAGGGTTGAACAGGGCAAGGATGCGGTATCCACAACCATCGAGAAGGGCAGGGAGTTCATCGAGGAACAGAAAACGGCGCTGAGCTCCGCGATAGAGGCCGGGAAGGAAGCCTTCGAGCAGGAGAGGGAGAGACACAAGAAGGCCTGATGCACGAGTTGTCCATCGCTCAGAGCATTCTCGATACAGCGGTGGCCGAGTGTCTCGGTGCGGACTTCAAGAGGATAAACTCCATATTATTGCGAGTCGGCAAGTCTTCAGGTGTGAACGTGTCTTCTCTCCTGTCCGCGTTCGAGATAATCAAGGTCGATACCATTGCCGACGGAGCCGTGCTCGTCTGTGAGGAAGTCCCCGTAAGGGGCCGCTGTTTCGACTGTCACAATGACTTTACCGCCGATTCCATGCTGATACCCTCCTGTCCTGTATGCAGTGGAACGCGTTTCAGGATACACGGCGGCAGGGAGCTCGATATTGTTGAGATCGATGTGGACTGAGGAGGATGCCCGGTGAAGATAAAGGTGGTCAAGCGCCTGCTTGAAGCAAACGACAGGGTCGCGGAAGAAAACAGGAGACTCCTCAAGGAGAAAGGGATTTTCACAATAAACCTCATGAGCGGACCGGGTGCGGGCAAGACGTCCGTTCTTGTAAGGACCATAGAGGCGTTGAAGGACCGTGTCCCTATCGGTGTTATAGAAGGTGATATCACCGGAACGGATGATGCCGCCAGGATAGACGCCCTCGGTGTTCCGGTGGTCCAGATCAACACTGAAGGCGCCTGTCATCTTGACGCCGGAATGGTAAGGGAAGCCCTTGACGAGATTCCCCTTGAGAGTATAAGCCTGCTGTTTATCGAGAATGTCGGCAACCTCGTCTGTCCGGCTGAATTCAACGTCGGTGAGGATGTGAAGATCATGGTTCTGAGCGTCACTGAAGGTGACGACAAACCTCTGAAGTATCCGCTGATGTTCAGGGAGTCGGACGCACTCATCATCAACAAGACCGACCTTCTCCCCCATACCGACGTGGACATGGAGAAGATAAGGGACAATGCCCTCTCCCTGAACCCCGGGCTGAAAATATTCGAGGTTTCGTGCAGGACCGGCTCGGGCATTCCCGCGTGGACCGCCTACCTCTCCACGCTTTAGGGAGACGGCCTGGGTGCTCTTACTCCTTGTTTGACGGGACCAGGCTGCTGCAAGGCTTCCTGATGATCTTGCTCCTGTAACGGAAGCTGGTCAGCAGTATGACCGGAAATATCAACCACGACGACAGCTCCCCCAATACGATCGACAACGGGAGCTTCCAGAGCATCCCCCCCGGCTGGTCGAGCCTGAAGAGATTCTTCTCGTCGTCGAGCACACATGTTTTCTTCACGGCGTAGGAGATGTGGTTGAAAGTTCCCAGGGCACCGTGTGGCGGCACGACGGCAATGTCGAACTTCTTCCAGAGCAGGGTTATGAACGTTTTCAGGTAAGCGTTCTTCTGGGTATAGTCGAGCACTATCTTTTCGTCCACTTTCACGTCGGAGAAGAGGTTCACCCGGTTTATGGTGACAAGCAGGCATACGTATGCATCCTTTGACTGTCTGCGGATCTCCTCAAGGGTCTTCTCGAAGGATGCAGCATCCCCTGACGGTATGACGATGAAACGCTTGTACTGAGAGAAGTTTTTTATGTAGTTGTTGTCCTTGTTCGGCAGGCTGTTGTCATAGGTGTATCTGCCCCATTTGTTGCGTATGAAGTCCACGATCGACAGCATCTGGAGTTTTGCCATCTTCTTCCGGCCGGAGATCCAGAGTGAAACGTTCTTCTTCATTGCAGAGCGGACGATACGGTACAGTGCGATGATGCGGTCGAGTTTGACGGAGTGTTTGCTGAAGACGAGCAAGCGGTTTCTCGTCTCGTAGTACACGTTGGCCGGTGACCATACACGTCTCTCCGAGAATGAGCGGTGGTAGACCACGGACCTCGTGGCGCCCACTACCCTGTAGCCGTGGCGCGTGAACGAGATTCCCCACTCCATGTCGTCCCAGTATACGAAACAACGCTCATCCATCAGGCCCACTTTCCTGATTGCCGCAACCCTTGCCATGGAAGAGCAACCTGCAACTGCGACAACGTCGTAGTAGTCTTTAAGGTCTGCAGAATCGGGAATGTTTCTGAGATTCGGCAGGACCGTCCCGTGGCGCCATCCCATGTCGACGCCGACCTCGACAATATTGTCCGGAGCATCCGGGTTCATTATCCGCGAGCCGACCAGTCCGATGCAGGGATCCATCTCCGCGATCTTCACCAGTTCCTTGAGGGCTGCAGGCTCAACGAGCGCATCGTTGTCAAGGAGCCATATATAATCGAACTCTCCGAGCGTTCCCTGCAGTATGTACCTCAGACCGGAATTGAATCCCCCGGTGCTGCCGAGGTTCTCCGTGTTCTGCAGTATCGCCACGTTCGGGAACTGTTCCCTTACCGCCTCGACGGAACCGTCCGTGGAGGCATTGTCCACGAGCAGGATTTTATAACGGTCGCGGTCATAATCGAGCTTTTGCAGTGCAGTGAAGAGGTTCAGAAGATCGTTCTTTCTGTTCCAGTTGTTTACAAGTATTGCAACGAAAGGTGATGCTTGACTGTTTGTCTCTTCCATGACGCTCCTTCATGAATAGGTTGATATTGTTTTTCTCTGCCGTTGCCAAAAGAGAATACCCTGAATTTGACAACACCGCTCCTGTAAACCGGGACCCGGACGCCGGGCTGCCGAACTCCGCGTTCGGCAACCGGTTGATGAGTCAGGGAAAGGAATCCGCCTTATAGAGTCCGAGACGGCTGAGTTTCAGGATGTGTTCAGCCAGGAGTGCAGCTGGTGACGCTTCTTCGCGGCAGCTGTGCTCCGAGAAGCCGGTCGGCCTTGCATGGTTGTTTATGGCTGAAGACCCTGTCATAGTCTTTCCCGGTGACCTGCTATCCATGCCGAGCTGATGGAAGCATTGAAAACAGAAATAATCGAAAGACATTAACTGCAGATATGTGCAACTCTGCGAACTTTGAACTGCCTGTTTTTGGATAACATTGGATTCGTTTCAGCTTGCAAGGTTAAGAAACAGGGATTTCGATGTTTGACAGAAGAGCATCGTTCAAAAGGTTTCCGTTCTCCTTCATCATCATTTTTATTATAATACAAAAAGACAAAATTAAGCAAAAGTTTTTGAGGCTGAAAACACGTTTTCGAGCCCGTTCTTCTACTGCTATTCTACGTCAGGCAGCCGTTTACGGGTATGACTTAGATCATAACAAAATACTCGCTCAGGGGTTAAAATAAAGACAAGAAAAGATCGAAGGAGGAAACAATGTCTACGACCAGAAAGAAAGTCGACAAGGATACCATAATCGGAGAGATAATCAGGGAGATGCCCCAGGCGGCCAAGGTTATCGAGAAGTATTTTGGAAACGGCTGTTTCACTTGCCCCGGAATCAATGTTGAGTCGATTGCCTTCGGTGCAACCATGCATAACGTGGATCCCGAGGTCATCGTCAAGGAAATCAACGAGCTGGAGGACTGATAATGGAAACCAGGTGTTTTGTATGTGGTGCAGATGACAAGGAGAGGGTTTATCTTTCATGTGTTCAAGGCGGTGAAGAGAAGATGGTATGCGTCCTCTGTCTGCCGGTATTGATACACGGAGCCCACTGATCTCCAGAACCCATGCCGGCCGGGCCGTCCCGGCCGGTCCTCGCATAGAAGTTCAAGAACACGCTCATGCCTCCGAACACCCGATACCGTTAAAGATGCTCCCGTGCTGCATGTTGCCTGCAGGGCTGAAATAATGTCAATATAGGTCATGCACTTGCGGGGTCTTTATCGAGAATCTTGAAGGCCGACGGGTCGGATTCCGGCCCCGGTCACAATCGAGGTCAGAGGAGGAAGCATGAAGAAACTCACGGAGTATTTTCTTAAGGGACTCCTGTTTCTGGTTCCACTGGTTGCAACCGTATATGTGGTGTATCTTGTTTTCATAAAGATAGACCGGCTGTTCAGTTTTGAGATCCCGGGAGTCGGATTCGTGGTTACGATACTTACGATAACCGGAGTAGGATTCATTGCCTCGAATTTCCTGACGAAGGGCCTGGTGTTGCTTGTAGACAGGACCTTTGCGAGGCTGCCGCTCATAAAGATGATCTACACGTCCGTGAGGGACCTGATCGGTGCATTCGTCGGCGACAAGAGGAGTTTCAACAAGCCCGTTCTGGTCACGCTCGTGCCGGAAAGCAGGGTACAGGTGATCGGGTTTGTAACTCGTGAGGGCCTGCAGCACTTGGGTCTTACTGACAGTGTAGCCGTGTATCTTCCCCAGTCATACAACTTTGCCGGAAATCTCGTGATAGTGCCCAGGGATCAGGTTGTCCCCATCGATGCCGACAGTGGAGACGTCATGGCCTTCATCGTATCCGGAGGCGTTACGGCTAAATAGCGTCTGCTTTCGCTTGACGTTCACGAAGGACCGGACATCCTGCAAATTATTACTTCGGCAAATAAATACTGTAGCCCTTTCATGTCGCAGGATCATGCCCGGTATGACAAACCGGTACTTCCTGCAATCTTTCAACCATGGTTTAGGGTGTT
>JAADGG010000064.1 GCA_013152485.1 Nitrospirota bacterium
TGTCGAATCGGGGGCTGGGCACATTAAATGAGGATCTTGAAGGATCTTTTCGAGAGAAACAGGATGTGGGCTGAGCGCCTGAAGCGGTCGGACCCGGACTTCTTCTCGAAGCTTGCGAGGCAGCAGAGCCCGGAATACTTGTGGATCGGCTGCTCGGACAGCCGCGTGCCGGCAAACGAGATAGTCGACATGCTGCCGGGGGCGATATTCGTCCATCGCAACATCGCCAACGTCGTCAACCATTCGGACCTGAACTGCCTTTCGGTTATTCAATATGCCGTCGAGGTCCTCAGGGTGAAACACATCATCGTGTGCGGCCACTACGGATGCGGCGGGATCCGGGCGGCCATGGAGGAGATGGATCACGGTCTGATCGACAACTGGCTCCAGAGTGTCAGGGAGATCTACCGCCGCCACCAGGACAGGATAGACTTGCTCGGAGACGAGCAGGAGAGGATCAACCTGCTGTGTGAGCTCAATGTCGCGGCACAGGCGGCAAACGTGTGCCGCTCAACGGTGGTTCAGCGTGCCTGGAGGTCGGGACAGCCCCTGGCAGTCCATGGCTGGATATACGACATTCGGGACGGGATACTGAAGGACCTGGACGTCTGCGTAACGAACCCGGACGAGATATCACGGCTTCTCGGCATCTGAACGACCATCCCCACGCCGTGTCAGACCGCCTGCAGGGCCTTCAGTGAGGCACTTGCGGCGCTGTCCCTGTTTTTACGGTTAACATTTACGGCCCGATTAGGTTACTATATGTAATGATTCGGCATACCTTTTCAGTGCTTGACGGTGTGGGCGAGAGGCTGGAGAGGAAGCTCTGGAGTCAGGGCATCCTGACGTGGGATGACTTCATCAGGGAGGATCCGCTTCCGTTCATCGCCAGGCAGAAGAGCACCGTAATGAAGGAGACGATCCTCTACTTTTCCGAGGAACTCAAGCGGTGCAATCCGGAGCCGTTCAAATCCTTTCTGCGGCCGAGGGAGCACTGGCGGCTCTTCGACTCGTTCAGGTCGGACGTGGTCTGTCTCGACATAGAGACGAACGGACTGCCACCTGACAGGGGCGGGGAGGTGACCGTGGTCGGTCTCTACGACTGCCGTGAGTGGAGGTGCCTGGTAAAGGGCGAGAACCTGAGTGCCGAGAGGCTGCAGGAAGAGCTTTCGGGATACAAGCTCCTTGTCACCTTCTTCGGTTCCTCGTTCGACATACCGTTTCTGAGGAAGTGCTTTCCCGGGTTCAGGCTGAAGATGCCGCACTTCGATATATGTTATGGTGCAAGGCGTGTCGGCCTCAGGGGCGGACTGAAGAAGCTCGAGGTATCGGCAGGGCTCTCGAGGGCGGATGATGTCAAGGGGATGGACGGCTATGACGCCGTCCTCTTGTGGCGTAGGTGGTTGAGGGGCGATGTCCGTGCACTGGAGCTCCTCCTCCAGTACAACAGGGAAGATACGGTGAACCTCCTGCCCCTGGCCGAGAGAATCTATAAACTGCTCAGGGCATCAACGGGGATAGAGGAGTTCCTGAATGGAAACGGGTCTTCTTGAGGGATTTCTTACGTACCTGTCGGTGGAGCGAGGCAGGGCGGCCAACACCGTCCTCTCCTACGAGCGAGACCTGAAGAAGTTCAACGCATTTCTCCGGAACGAGGCAAAGTGTTTCGTCTCTTTTGAGAAGGCTGAAATCGTAAACTTCATAAGCCTGCTGAGAAGCGAGGATTACACATCGGCGTCGATTGCAAGGATGCTTTCGGCGATAAGGAGCCTCTGCAGGTATCTCATACTGGAGAAGATCAGGCGGGAGGATCCTTCGGAGAACCTCCAGACCCCCTCGGGCTGGGAGAGGCTTCCCAAGGCGATATCGGTCGATGACATGAAGCGGCTCCTCGAGGCGATACAGGGTGGAGAGCTTGCATTGAGGGATCTCGCCATGCTCGAGCTCATGTATGCATCCGGCCTCCGTGTGAGTGAACTGGTGAGTCTGAGGGTTGAGGATGTAAATCTCGATGCAGGGTTCGTCAGGGTGATGGGCAAGGGATCGAGGGAGAGGGTGGTTCCGGTGAGTGAACACACGATAGGCAGAATCAGTCAATACCTTCAGCAGTTGAGACCGAGGCTCCTGAGGGGGAGGGAGTCCCCCTATCTGTTCATATCACGGCGGGGGACCGCGCTTACCCGTCAGAGGTTCTGGCAGACGATAAAGGAGTATGGAAGGAGGGCAGGGGTCAAGGTCACCCCCCACGTCATCCGTCACTCGTTTGCAACCCACCTGCTGGAGGGCGGGGCCGATCTGCGCTCCGTGCAGAAGATGCTCGGGCATTCCGATATCTCCACAACCCAGATCTATACAAGGGTGACATCCGACAGGCTCAAGAGGATGTATGAAAAATATCATCCAAGGGCATGAAAAGCCAATGATGAAAGGAGGGGAACATGGTGAAGTCTCTGACAGTGGATGACCTCTACAGACGGTGCGACACTGAACTCTTCAGTTTCAAGACGACGGATGAACTTCCCCCGTTTGAAGGCACCATCGGCCAGGACCGGGCACTCAGTGCCATCGATTTCGGCCTCAGCCTCGAGAGCAAGGGGTTCAACATCTATGTGCTCGGTGAGAGCGGGACGGGAAAGACGTCCACGATAAGGGCCCTCCTGTCGAAGAAGGCCGGCGAGGAGCCGGTCCCTCCCGACTGGTGTTACGTATACAACTTCAAGGACCCTGACAGTCCGCTCGCCATATCCCTGGAGTCCGGGCGCGGGATCGAATTCCAGAAGGACATGTCAGAGCTCATAAGCACCCTCAAGGTGGAGATACCGAAGGTCTTTGAATCCAAAGAGTACGACAAGCAGAGGGGGCACATATTCGAGGAGTTTCAGAAGAGGCAGAAGGAGCTCTTCTCGAGTCTCGAGGAGGAGGCAGAGGCAAAGGGCTTCACCATAAAGAGGACGGTCGGAGGTTTCCTGATCGTTCCGGTCAAGAAGAACGGTGAGCCACTGACGGAGGAGGAGTTCCAGTCCCTCGACGAGTCGATCCGCAAGAAGATAGAGGAGATCGGCAAACAGCTGCAGGAGAAGCTCGATGACGTCGTGAGAACGGTGAGGGAAGGAGAGAAGCTCGTCAAGGAACTCCTGAAGCGGCTCGAGAGGGAGGCCGCCATATCAGTGCTCGGTCACCTGATAGATGAACTCAAAGACAAGTACAGGGGCAACGACAAGATCATGGACTACCTCGATGCGGTGAGGGAGGACATCCTCGATCACATCGACAGCTTCAAGGCCCCTGCGGAAGACGTGGCACCGTCTCCGCTTCCGTTCATGAAGATGCAGAAACAGGAGCCCAACTTCGTAAAATACTCCGTCAACGTGATAGTCAACAACGGTGCCCAGAAAGGTGCCCCCTGCGTGTTCGAGAGCAACCCGACGTATTACAACCTCTTCGGCCGTATCGAGCACAAGTTCCAGTACGGCGTGGCCGTGACCGACTTCTCGATGATAAAGGCCGGCTCTCTCCATAAGGCCAACGGAGGATACCTCGTAATAAACGCACTCGACCTCCTGAGAAACCTCTTCTCCTACGATGCGCTGAAGAGGGCCATAAGGAACCGTGAACTCAAGATCGAGGACATATGGGAGCAGTACCGCCTCGTGACAACGGCGATGCTCAAGCCGGAGCCCATACCGCTCGATGTCAAGGTCGTTCTCATAGGCAATCCATACATATACTACCTGCTCTACAACCTCGACGAGGAATACAGGGAACTCTTCAAGGTGAAGGCCGACTTCGACAACCGGATGGACCGTACGGAGGAGAACATTCTGAAGTATGCAACCTTTGTCGCCACCAAGTCGAAGGAAGAGTCCCTTCTGCCGTTTGATCCCTCAGGGGTTGCGAGGATCGTCGAGTTCGGTTCCAGGCTGGCCGAGCACCAGGAAAAGCTTTCCTCCAAGTTCAGCGATATATCGGACCTGATAAGGGAGGCCCACTACTGGGCGAAGAAAGAGGATGCAGTGGCCGTTGCAGAGGCGCATGTGGAGAAGGCGCTCAGCGAGAAGATTTACCGCCACAACAGGCTCGAGGAGAGGTTCAGGGAGATGATGGCCGAAGGCACACTCATCGTGGAGACCTCGGGAGAGAGGGTAGGGCAGATAAACGGCCTGGCGGTGATGAGCCTGGGTGACTACAGCTTCGGCAAGCCCTCAAGGATTACCACCACGGTGTACACGGGAAAGTCGGGCGTGATCAATATCGAGAGGGAGACCAAGCTCTCGGGCAAGATACACGAGAAGGCCATTTTGATCCTTTCGAACTACCTCGGGAGGATGTATGCCAGAAACAAGCCCATCAGCCTCTCTGCCTCGATCACGTTCGAGCAGCTCTACGGAATGATAGAGGGTGACAGCGCCACCTGTGCCGAGCTCTACTCCCTGTTGAGCGCAATATCCGGCGTACCCATCAAGCAGAACATAGCGATAACCGGTTCCATGGACCAGAACGGCAATGTCCAGCCCATAGGCGGGGTGAACGAGAAGATCGAGGGCTTTTTCGAGCTCTGCCGTCTCAGGGGATTCGACGGGACACACGGCGTGGTCATACCGAGAAGGAATGTAAGGAACCTGATGCTGAGGAGGGATGTGCTCGATGCCGTCAGGGACGGCTCCTTCCATATCTACCCGATCGAGCGCGTGGAAGAGGGAGTGGAGATCCTCATGGGCATGACCGCCGGAGAACCGGGGCCGGACGGTACCTATCCGGAAGGAACACTGAACCACCTGGTGGAGAGCAGGCTGACCGAGATAAGGGAGGCGTTGAAGGAGAAGAAGGGGGATCAGGGCAACAACGATGAAGACAAGGAGCGGTAAGGGCAGGTAATGAGAAATGTCCTGTGGCTGTTGCAGATGGGGCTGCTTTATGCCCTGACGCTCCCGGTAGGCCTGATGCCGCTGTGGGCGGCGCACAGGGTGGGAGCCCTGATGGGGCTGGCCGGTTATTTCATATGGAACAGCAGGAGGAGAATCGCAGAGGACAACATCAGCCGCGCGATGAGTGCGGGTTTTGTAAACGGCGGTATCTCAGCGGCTGGAATGATAATGGAAAACTTCAGGAACCTCGGCAGGTCGGTGGCCGAGATAGTCAAGATCTACCACGGTTTCGGCGGCGGCATAATAGACGGGGTGGAGGTCCGCGGTATCGACAATTACCGTAAGGCGAGAGACAAGGGAAAGGGGATACTCCTGATCACCGGACACTGCGGCAACTGGGAACTCCTGGCTCTCTCCCTCTCCTGCAAGGTCTCCCCCGTGAGTGCAGTAGCCAGGCCCATAGACAATCCGTACCTGAACGGTCTCGTCGAGAGGGTGAGAAAGAGATACGGCAACTCTGTCATATACAAGAAGGGGGCTCTCAGGGCCATCATAGCGACGCTGAGGAAAGGGGACACCGTGGGTATGCTCATAGACCAGAGTGTCGTGCCCAGCGAGGGGGTCGTGGTCGATTTCCTGGGCAGGCCGGCCTGGACGATAAAGTCCCCCGTCCTCATTGCACGGAAGACAGGCGCTGCTGTGGTCCCGGTATTCATCAGGAGGAAGAAACAGGGAGGACACGTGCTCGATATATATCCCGAGGTGGAGCTGTCCGGTGAGGAAGACATCGAGAAGGCGGTCATCGAGGACACCGCGAAGCTGACCTCGTTTGTCGAACGTTATGTGATGGAGAACCCCGCCGAGTGGCTGTGGATTCACCGCAGGTGGAAGAGGATCTGATATGTACCGCTTAACCATGGTTCAGGGTGTTTCATCGCCGGTGTAATAATATTGTCTAGTATATTGACCTGAACCTGCCGGTACTGCTGTCGAAGAGTATCGTATCGACGACGTTGCCCTTGTCCGTCACCTTTGCCTTTATGAATCTCCCGTTTATCTCCTCGATCTCGACATCGAGCCCCTTCTTGTTGTAGTAGTCCCGGATGGCCTTTTCGGCCTTTTCAGGACTCGTCTTTCCCTCGCAGATGCCGTAAGTGCTGCAGAGCGAGCAGAAGTCTCCATACGGGGTTACGGGCTTGCGCGTCTGCTGAGCATGAGCTGAAGGCGCCGCCAGTATGAACAACATTGCTGCCAGTGCTGCTGAATGTCTCAGTTTACCTGTCATGGTCCGCTTCTGTCCCTGGAATATCTTCCTTTGCCCGGGCATGTTTCCGGTTGCAAGACCGTCTATACCCGCAGTCTCAAGGATAATACAAAAAGATGAAGAAAATGTGAAAAAGCGGTATGTTTCCGGCGCTCAGAACGTGAGCGTGAAACGCGAACCGATATCCGGAGTGCTCTCCACCTCGATCCTTCCGCCGATCACCTCCGTCAGCTCCTTTACTATGGCGAGTCCGAGACCCCGGCCGCCCGAGTCTCTTCCCTTGTAGAACCGCTCGAATATCTTCGTGAGTTCTCCGGCAGTGATACCCCTGCCAGAGTCTTCCACGGTTATGTAGAATCCGGTCCCGCCGTCGTCTTTCCTGTACCTGCCCCATCTGACGGTTATCCCGCCGCTGTGCGTGAACTTGTAGGCGTTTGTGAGGAGGTTCTTGAGTATGATGTGCAGCTTCTCGGGGTAGGTCTTCACGGTGATGGAAGGCCCGTCGGCCTTTATGTAGAGGCCCTTCTCCTCCATCATCTGCGACATTGCGCTCGTAATGGTGACGATGAACTCCTTGAGGTCTATCTCCGTCTGGGAGCCTTTCTTGAAGAAGCTCGCCTCGGCCCTGGTTATGTCCTCTATGCCCTCGACGAGCGAGATGAGGCGCTGGATCTCGGAGTTTATGTTGTTTATCACTGTATGTGTGTCAGTGATTATCCCGTCCTCGATGGCCTCGAGGTTCACCTTGATTATGGCAAGCGGTGTTCTGAGTTCATGGGCCACGTTTGATGTCAGGTGCTTCCTCAGGGCGTCTTCACGTCTCAGCGCTTCCGCCATGTAGTTGAAGGTGTCCGTAAGCCTGTCCATCTCGTCATGACACCTGAGCGTGCTGTAGAGCCTTCCGAAGGGACGGTGCAGCGGGGGTATCTTTACAGAGAGATCCCCCCGTGCTATCTTTTCCGCGGCGGCGTTCAGCCGTCTGACCGGAGTGGAGAGATATATGGTGAAGAGAACGGAGAGGAAGATTGCTCCGCCTCCGGCTATCAGGAACGAGGTGAACAGGAATTCCCTGCCCCTCCTTCTGAAGATGTCCTCTTTCAGTGCGATGGCCCCGAGCCTCTTGAGAGGCCTCGCATAGAGAGTCCCTATCTCCCGGCCGTTTACATAGAGTGGGTACCATATGTATTCGCCTTTGCCCGTGGGCAGCTCCAGAATGGACAGCATCCTCTTGAACATGTTGGGGTTCAGCGACAGGAGGACCTCGGTCGACGACAGGATCTGCTTTCCGGACACGTCTTCAACGTAGGTTTCAAAGCCGAGCATGAGCCCCCAGTGAAGGGCCATGCTCAGGTGCTCCATGTCCCACTCGCCGTCGGCGTAACTCCCCTCGATCGAGGCCATGACCCAGTATATCTGGTCTTCTTTCGTGCCCCTCACGAACTCGTCGAAATCGTTCAGGGTGAGCCTTTCGAAGACGACGTTTGAGAGAAGGGCGAGAAAGATTATGAGTATGAAGGAGAGAAATAGTTTAGTCCTCATCAGGCAAGCCGATAAACCTGTAACCTACTCCGTACACTGTTTTTATATAGACGGGGTTCCTTGGATCGTCTTCGATCTTGTGCCGGATGTTCTTGATGTGCGCATCCACCGTCCTGTCGTAACCTTCGAAGTCGTAGCCGAGGATTGCGTTTACGAGCTGGACCCTCGTGAAGACCTGTCCGGGACGTTCGGCAAGGTTCAGCAGGAGCTTGAACTCCGTCGGGGTGAAGACGACCACGGATCCGTTCTTTATGACCTCGAAGCGTGATGCGTCTATCACCAGGTCACCGTTGTTGAAACTCATCATCTTCTTCAGTCCCTTGCTTCTGCGCAGGAGGGCCTTGACCCTTGCTACGAGCTCACGCGGACTGAAGGGTTTCACGACATAGTCGTCGGCCCCGATGCCGAGTCCCTTGATCCTCTCTTCCTCCTCGCTCTTTGCCGTCAGCATTATTATCGGTATCTCGGAGTCTTCGCGTATCGCCTGACAGATATCCTCCCCCGGCATGTCCGGCAGCATGAGGTCGAGTATTATGAGGTCGGCGCCGTCCTTGAGGAGGTCGAGCGCGCCCTGTCCCGTGTCTGCAACCGATACCCGGAACCCTTCGTTTTCGAGGTATGCCTTGACTATGTCGGATATCTTCTTCTCGTCTTCGACTATCAGAACCTTGTAACCCTGCATAATACCTATAATAGCATAAAGGGTGCCGAGTAGTCGTGAGGCGGGGCTGCCCGGGGTTCGGCGTGCAGGAGAAATACTTGTATATTTCAAAGAGTTTCTCTATAATGTATAGTATGCCGCTGCAGGCATTAAGTGCTCCATCAGAGACCGACCTGTCTTGCGGAGTCCCGATACACACCGGACGGGGAGTTCACCATGAACAGTCGCAGAGGAGGGCTGGATCTTTCCGCGGGGAGCGGCTGACCCACGCCTGCCTCGTCGTGCGGCGCGGGATTCTCTGCAATCTTTGGCAGGACTGATAAAATTTCCTTCTCAGGAGGATTCATACATGGCCATTGAAAGGGGTACAAGCATCAGGGTGAAGCTCACCATCACGTTTCTTGCCGTCATATTGCTGATGGTAACGGCGATCTTCACATACGAGCTGTACGACTTATGGAAAGACCGTGTAAAGACCACCATCGAAAAACAGAAGACCATCGTCGCAGAGAAGTCCGCGGCCATAAGCGAGCTCCTGTCGAGAGGGGACATGGACGCCGTCAGGAAGTTCGTTCTGCAGCTCAGGAAGTCCACGCCGGAGCTTGCCTTCTTCATTCTCAGAGACCGCGACGGAAGGATATTCGAGGACTCGTTCAACGGAAAGGTTCCGCCCGAGCTGAAGAAGGTCGGTCTGAATCCGAAAGAGACCGTCCTGGAACTCTCCGTCGACTCCATCGGAAGGGTGATAAGCATAAGCTATCCGCTGGCCTCTTACGGAATAGACATCTACGGGACCATGACGGCGGGGTTTTACAAGGTGAGCATCCTCGACATACTCAAGGAACGTTCACTGGTCATAGCCCTCTTCTACATAGCCACGTTCCTCATAGGAATGGCTGTCTCGCTCGCTATATCGTCGAGGATGGTTGAGCCCCTGAAGTCCCTGATGGCCGGAATAGAGGCGATCGGCCGTGGAGAGTCCGATGTGCGCCTTGCCGTCAGGTCGTCGGACGAGTTCGGCAAGATAGCGGTTGTCTTCAACGAAACGCTCGACAAGCTGCGCGAGTACATACAGACGGACGAGGAGAGGAAGAAGGTCCAGGAAAACGTCATAAGGTTCCTCGAGGTCGTCAGCACAGCGGCCGAGGGAGACCTCACCGTGCGCGCACCCGTCACGGCCGATGTCTTCGGGTCGATCGCCGATGCCTTCAACCTGATGGTGGATGAACTGTCGCTTCTGCTGAAGGATGTCAGGAAGACCGCCCGCAGCGTCGGCGAGGAGAGCTTCAGGCTCCTCGAGATGTTCAAGAAGATGGCCGACGGTGCGGAAAGGCAGATGGGGCAGTTGAAGGGGGCGACCGAGGCGGTGAACAGGACGGTCGATGCCACGATGAGGATCTCCGACGAGACCGGAGAGGCGACGAGGATCTCCGTACAGGCCTCTGAAGCGGCTTCGAAGGGAGGGGATCTGGTCAACCAGAGCATCGAGGGCATGAAGGTCATAAGGGCGACGGTCCAGGCAATCAACAAGAAGATGAAGATGCTTTCCGAGAGGATCATAGAGATAGGGACCATATCGGGCCTGATCGCGGAGGTTGCGTCGAGGACGAACCTCCTTGCGATGAATGCCTCGATAGAGGCGGCACGGGCCGGAGAGTCGGGAAAGGGATTTGTCGTCATCGCCGAGGAGATCCGGAGGCTTGCCGACAAGTCTGCGGAGGCGACCAAGCAGATAACCAATATCATACGTGCCATACAGACGGAGGCGAACGAGATAACCACGTCACTGGAAGACGAGACCGAGATAGTCGAGCGACAGTCGGCCCTCGCGTCCGAGACCGGTGTGGCCTTCTCCGAGATAGAGGAGTCGGTCGAGAAGACAAAGGGGATCGTCTCGGAGATATTCCAGCTCTCCCAGGTCCAGCGCGAGATGACGAACGACGTGGTCGTATCGATGGACTCCGTCAACGGCATCTCACTGGATCTTCTCAGGCTCGTCCAGGATTCAACCACGATATCCGAGAGGCTCTCGGGCTCATCAAAGGAGCTGCTCTCCTCCGTGGAGAAGTTCAGGATACCCGAGGAGGGGTAGGCGGATTGCCGGCTGCCGCGGCGCGTGCGAGGGGCCTGTCATGGCGGGACAACCGCCGCTCAGGTCGGAAGATGGCTCTCCAGGGACTCCCTGACCGTCTCCAGCAGGGACTCCTCCTCGAAGGGTTTGACAAGGTACTTGCCGGCCCCGAGAGAGGCGGCCTTTTCCTTGTGCTTTTCACTGCCGCGTGAGGTCAGTATCACGACCGGGACGGTTTCGGAAACACCCTTCCTCTGGAGTTCCCTCAGCAGCTCGTAACCGTGCATGACCGGCATCTCGAGGTCGGTGATGATGAGGTCGACGGGGTGCTCGTCGATCACCGTGAGCGCCTCCATGCCGTTCGATGCAGTGAATACACTGTATCCGTTCTGTCGGAGGATCATGCTTACGAACTTGCGGATGCTCAGCGAGTCGTCCACTATCAGGATGGCGGGCTTCTGCTCCACCTCTACGGGCTCGGGCTGCTGCGGCTCTCTGTCAACCGGCTGTTCAAGCAGGGCCACGGGGTTCAGTACCGGCATCAGTCTTCCCCCAGCCGATATGCTCACTCCGGAGTAATACCTGAGACCTTCAAGGAATCGTCCCAGCGGCTTTATGACGGTATCCTCCTGGCCGGTTATCGAGTCCACCATGAGGGCGGCTTGCCTGCCCGGCATCAGACTGAATACGATCGCCGGGACCTTCGGTCCCCTCTCCGCAGGGCTGAGCCCGAGCAGTCTGCAGATGTCCTTGGCCTCGATACGGGCATCCCGCAGCGGGACGGTCCCGGTTTCCGGGTCGAAATCCCCGGTATCGACCTCCATAAGTTCCTGGATAAGGCTTGACGGTACGGCGAACTCTATGCCGCCGGCGGAGAACCTCACGGTGTTTACTATTATGAAGGTGAGGGGAAGCCTTATCCTGAAGATCGTCCCCTTTCCCTCTGAAGTTGCTACGCTTATCCTGCCGTTCATCTCGGTTATCGTCTCCCTGACCACATCGAGCCCGACTCCACGGCCTGACGTCATGTCGGTCTCTTCGAGGGTCGAAAACCCGGGGCTGAAGAGTATGCCGAGCAGCCGTCCCTTGGAGACCCGTTCTCCCTTCTTCAGGAGCCCGGTCCTTACGGCCTTTCCGTATACTGCGCCGAGGTCTATCCCCCTTCCGTCGTCCTTGACGTCTATCACCACACTGTTGCCCTCTCTTCTTGCTGCAAGGGAAATCCGTCCTTCCTTCGGCTTCCCCTTCGAGAGCCTCTCCTCGGGTGTCTCTATGCCGTGTGAGATTGCATTCCGTATTATATGCAGGAGGGGCTCGAAGAGCCGCTCGAAAATGACCCTGTCGATGCGTGTTTCGGTACCGCTTACTATGAATCTGATCTTCTTTCCGGAGCGGTGTGCGAGGTCCCGTATCGTCCTTGTGAACCTGTGGAACAGCCTGCCCGCCTCCACCATTCTCGAGCGTGAGACAAGATCCCTCATGTCGGTGTTGATCCTGTCGATCATCCTGATGTGCTCCGAGAACCTGACGAGGAATTCGGCGGAGTCCTTGAGCGCCTCTGTTATGTCGTCCATTATCTCGTGGAGCTTGTGAGTGAAGAGGTTCAGCTCGTCGTACCTGTCGAACTCGAGCTCCCTGAAGTCTTCAAGCAGTGCGTCCACGTAGGTGATCTTGTCAGGGATCGAGTAGGCGTACCTGCTGCTGAAATCGTTTATCTCCCTCATCAGCCTGCTGCCTGCATACTCGATCTCGTCCTTGAGGTCGAGCACGGCCTTTGTTTCTGTAAGCAGATAGTTCTTGATTACGGTCAGCTCTCCGACGAGGTTCATCATCTGCTCTATGTTGTCGACATGGACCCTGACGTAATTCGAGAGGACCTCGGAGTCCTCCCTCTTGCGCGGCTGCGGTCTCTTCTCTTCGGAGCGTTTCTCTTTCAAGGGCCGGGCGGTCCCTGCGGGTTCCCGGCCCGAGAGGATAGCCTTCAGGCTCTCCTCGACTTCGTCGGCGATCTCGCGCGTTTCAGGGGCCCCGCTCGTGATCTCCGAGACGAGGTGCTTGATGGCGTCCAGAGTGTGGAGGAGCCAGTCGACGACCGGCCTTGTGACCGGAGTGTTGCCGTCCCTTATGGACTCGAGGACGTCTTCGAGGTTGTGTGCGACACGGTTTACCGTGTCGAGCTTGACCAGTGCCGCAGAGCCCTTGAGAGTGTGTGCCGCCCTGAAGAGCTCCTGTATGCCGGCGAGGTCTGACGGGTTCTTCTCGAGTTCGAGAAAGCCCTTCTCGAGCACTACCAGGTGTTCTTCAGCCTCTGCGAGGAAGAAATCCCGCAAACCCTTTTCCGCCATCACCTCACCCTGTATGTTTCGAAGAATTCCGGCACGTCGATGAATTCGCCCTTGTAATCCGCCGAGAGGTCCGGCATCTCGTTTACGGTGATCCCGAGAAGTGCCTTCTCAACCTCCAGCACCACGAGCCACCTCTCGGAGGCCCTGTCCTCGGGGATCTCCTTCAGTACGGCGAGATTCACCACGGGCACCGCGGTTCCCCGAAGTGATGTTATCCCCTCTACGTAAGATGGGCTGAGCGGAAGGGGGATGACCTCCGACAGCTCCGCCACGCCCTTGAGGTACTCCATCTCCACGGAGAACTCCCTTCCCCCCACAGTGAATACGCAGACCCTCGGTTCGGGTGTTACGTACTCTTCCTCGGGAGTTTCCTGGTTCTCTTCCGGTGTGTCCGTGTCTTCAACCATATTGCAGGCTTCCCCTCAGCGGCGGCCTTGCCTTCATCATCAGCCGGCCGGGAGGTGTTTTTTAACGGCATTCAGGAGGTCAGCCGGTTCAAACGGCTTTGTAACATATTCGTCCGCGCCCTGCTTCAACCCCCAGAACCTGTCGCTGTCCTGAGTCTTTGAAGTTATCATTATTATCGGTATATGGCTGTATTTCTCGTCTCTCTTGAGAGACCTGCATACCTGGAAGCCGTTCTTCTTGGGCATGACCACATCGAGTATTATCAGGTCCACCGATTCGGACCTCACCTTCTGCTCGGCCTCGTCTCCGTCCGACGCGGTCAGTATCTCGTAACCGGTCTCCTTCAGGGCGTTCTTTATGAACTGAAGGTCGGTCATACTGTCTTCTGCTACGAGAATCCTCGGCATTTAGGCTCACCTCCTGTCATCCTTGATCTTCAACAGTCCGATCTTTTGCAGGGAATAGCAAATCCTCTTTGCTTCCAGCTCATCAAGCCTGCTTTCAATTATAATATCCTTCAACCTCGTTTTTCCATCGATGAGTGAGAATATCCTGAGCTCCTTGTCATCGAGGGTCAAGCCCTCGAGGGCATCTTCATTGGTTATCAGCCTCAGCGGGACCATGTCGTCACTCCTGAATATTTCAGCGGCGAGCCTGCCCTCGTCCAGCTTCCTGAGACCGTCGAGAATGAGGGCGCTGGTCGAGAGTCTGAACTTTATGTCACTGAGGTTCAGCGGAAGGGGCACCTCCTCCAGATAGAACTGTCCGGACGTGGCCGAGAGCGTATGGAATATCGCGTCCTCGGTCAGGCGCTTCAGGTACTCCATGAGCTCCTCATCCGTAATGGAGCCCTTCTGTACGAGGACCCTGCCCACGGGCAGGTTCAGTTTTTTTGCCTCGGATATTATGCCCTTCAGGTCCTTTTTCTTGAGTCTCTTCTCTTCGACGAGAAGATCGGTGAGAAACGTCCTGTAGCCCGGCTTGCTAATGGTGGAGAAGACGACCTGTCCCCTCTCGAGGTAGATCTCCGAGTTGAGGTTGGTCGAGACTACGGACAGCCGGCCTGAAAGGTTCAGCATCCCTATGAACTGCAGTACGTCTGCAACCGTCAGGTACCTAAGCTCACCCGACAGTATCAGCCCGGTCGACCGGGCGACCTCTGTCTCCTTCAGTACCTCGACCATCAGGGTCTTCAGCAGGACCCTGAACTCCCTCTCGAAGTAATAGCGCAGCAGCTTGTCTATTCCCTCGATCAGTTCCCCGTGTGTCTCCACAGGGGCAGGCTGGAACGTCTCCGCCGGTGCCTCCTGGACCCCCAGCACCTCGTTTATCTTCGCGATGAGCTCGTCCGGTTCAAAGGGCTTCTGGAAATAGTGCATTACACAGAACTTCTCCTCGAACGACTGTCCCACATCCTCACCCTTCGAGGTTATCAGTATCAGGGGGATGTCCTTCAGCCTGCGGTCGGAGCGTATGAGCTTGCAGAGTTTGTAGCCGTTCATCCTCGGCATCACGAAGTCGACGAGTATTATCGAGGGGAGGACCTTCCGGGCGATCTCCAGCCCCTCGTCGCCGTCAGGTGCGGTGTATACCTCGTATCCCTCCCTCGAGAGGACCAGCTCCACCAGCCTCCTGACAGTCAGAGAGTCGTCAACTATGAGAACGGACTTCTTCTTTCCCATACCGCCTCCAAACGGGGGTGTTGTTATTCGTCGAATATGAAGATATATTCGTCAGGTCTTGAGAGATTCATCTCTTCCCGGGCGTGTTTCTCTATGTAGAAGGGATTTTCCGTCAGCAGCGTAATCTCCTCGCTGAGCTTCACGTTCTCTTTCTGGAGATCTGCGATCTCAGCGATCACCTCGGTACGCTTCGCCTTCAGCTCGAAGAATCTCACAACACCGTTTTCATCGAATAAGAGGGTCCACACCAGATACAGTGTGAATATCAGCAGAAGTGTCACACAGACCGTCGACTGCTTCTTCCTCTCGTTTATCACCTGTTTTCTCAGCAGGTTTTGAGGATACATGTTAAACTCCATTATATCATAATTTCTGAAATATAGCATAACCGGTTCCCCGGAAAGGCGCCCGCGAGGCTGTCCGGAGTCGGAGGCTGCGCCGTCTGCAGCGCCCTAAACAATCCGGCGTCCCTTCTGTTAAATATCGCGTGTATGAAGAAGGCCTTGAAACGCTGAAAAGGGAGGGACTCCTCAGGAGCATAAGCGACAGGGACTCTCCTCAGGGCAGAGTCGTGAGGGTGCGGGGAGGAGAGTTCATAAACTTTTCCTCCAACGACTACCTCGGCCTGTGCAATCACGACTCCGTCCGCAAGGCTGCCGTCAGGGCCCTTGAGGAGTACGGCACGGGCAGCGGTGCATCGAGGCTTCTCTCCGGGGGGAGCACGCTTCACCGGAGGCTCGAGCGCCTTGTCTCGAGGCTCAAGGCAACAGAGGCATCCATACTCTTCGGTTCCGGATATGCCGCGAACACCGGGGTCATCCCGGCAATAGCCGGCGGCGACACGACGATATTCAGCGACGAGCTGAACCATGCCAGCCTGATAGACGGCTGCCGCCTCAGCAGGGCCGGAACCGTGATCTACAGGCACGGCGACATGGATCACCTCGACGGACTGCTGCGCAGGGAGTGCAGGGGCAGGCCGCTGATAGTCACCGACTCGGTCTTCAGCATGGATGGAGACATAGCGCCGTTGACGGACCTGAGACGGCTGGCGCTCAGCTACTCTGCACTGCTGTACATAGACGATGCGCACGGCACCGGCGTGCTCGGCCGCGGCAGGGGCGCGCTCGCTCACTTCGGCATCTCTCCCGAGCCCTTCATGATACAGATGGGGACCCTTTCGAAGGCTGCAGGCTCGTACGGCGCCTTCGTTGCCGCAGACGGGGGAGTGATCAAGTGGCTGACGAACACGGCGCGGACGCTCGTATACTCCACGGCCCTGCCGGCCCATCTCGTCGCAGCCTCGCTCGAGGCCGTCGAGATCATACTGAACGATACCTCCCTGGTGGAGAGGCTCTGGGACAACAGGGATCGTCTCGTCAGCGGGCTTCACTCCATCGGAGTGGATACCGGCCGGTCCGAGACCCCGATCGTGCCCGTTCTGCTCGAGGAGACCGGTTCGGCCGTTCGTCTCTCGGAGTTTCTGCTGGACCGCGGGATATATGCACCTGCAATCAGGAAGCCGACGGTGAGGATACCGAGGCTGCGGCTTACGGTCACTGCGGCACATACGGAGGAGGATATAGGGCTCCTCGTCAGGAGTCTGAAGGAGGCAAGGGATTGCGGGTTGTTCTGATATCCGGCGCTTCAGGCGGGCTGGGCAGCAGGCTGGCCTCGGGGTTCGACGCTGCAGGCTACAGGGTCGTTCTCCATTACTTCAGGTCGGAGGATGCCGCGAGAAGACTCGGGGGAAGGCTGGGAAACGCGCCCTATCTCCTGAGGGGAGACCTCAGGGACTTCGAAGAGGTCCGCAGGATGGCGCAGTCCGTCGAGAGGGACGTGAAGAGACTCGACGTGCTCGTGAACAACGCCGCTGTCACGAGGGATGCCCCCCTGCTGAGATATCCGGAGTCTGCCTGGGACGACGTACTGGAGACCAACCTCAAGGGTGTCTTCAACAGCATAAGACACTTCACCCCTCTCATGGTGGAGTCGGGGGGCGGACACATCATCAACATATCATCCTATTCGGGACTCAGGGGCAAGGAGGGGCAGGCGGCCTACAGCGCGTCGAAGGCGGCCCTGCTGGGTCTCACGCGCTCCCTTGCAAGGGAGTTTTCCCGGTACGGCATAAACGTCAATGCGGTCGTTCCCGGGTACCTGCCGATCGGGATGGGGCCTGGTGCCCCCAGGGCGATGGAGGGGGCGAGGCGCGCAAGCATCAGGGGCAGCCTCGCAGTACCCGACGATGTGGTCGGCTTCATGCTCTGGCTCGCCGGCACGGAGGGGATAACAGGGCAGGTCTTTCCGCTCGAGAGCAGGCACTGAAGGAGAAATGAAGAGAGGAGTGTTCATAACGGGTACTGACACGGGAGTCGGCAAGACCGTGATAGCCGCGGCGATCACCCGTGCGCTCAAGGCCGGAGGGTTGAGCGTCGGTGTGATGAAGCCCGTGGAGTCGGGCTGCACCGTGGTGGAAGGGGAAGGACTTCTGCCGCCCGATGGTGCCTTTCTCAGGGATATGGCCGAGACGGATATCCCCCTGTCGGAGGTCACACCTTACAGGTTCGAGACCCCGGTCGCCCCGCTCGTGGCCTCGAGGATCGAGAACAGGGGGATCAGGGAGGAGTTGATACTGGAGGCCTTCGAGAAGATCGCCGACAGGCACGACTTCGTGGTGGTCGAGGGTGTAGGCGGACTGATGGTTCCCCTCAGGAGGGGATTTCTCGTCTCCGACCTCATCAGGCTGCTCGGCCTTCCCGCCGTGGTGGTCGCCAGGAACACCCTCGGAGTAATAAACCATACGCTGCTCACCGTCAGTGGTGCCGGGAATGAAGGCATCACGGTTTCCGGCGTGGTGCTGAACCATACTCGTCCGCTTTGCAGAGACATCGCCGAAGAGACGAACCCGCGCATGCTGGAAGAGCTGCTCGATGTGCCGCTGATGGGGGTCTTTCCATACCTCAGGGAGCGCAGCCGGGAGGCCCTCGACAGTGCCTCGCTGAACGTCCTCGACATGGCCCCCCTGTTGAGGTGAGGACTCAGAACTTTTCCGCCGCCTTCCTCTCCATCCCCCTGAAGCCGCTGCAGCGGAAGATGCTGTAGTCCCTCAACAGCCGTCTCTCCTCTCTGACGGTGAAGAGACTCTTTTGGCACCCTTCAAAGGCACGCCCTATCCGTTCAGGCAACGGCCTGTCGCCGACCATCACGAATACGGCGCTGTATCCCTTCAGGTCATGAAAGCCGGGCCAGATGTCGTACTGGTTCATCCTCCGGCCGAGGTTCACATTGTAGGTCGTGGGGTTGCCGTCCACGTAGAAGGCGAGCTCGGAGGTGACCTGATACTTGTCGGAGAAGATGAAATAGGGTGCCTTCATCCCTGAGGTGATCCTGCTCACCTCCCTTCCGAGCTCCTGCCATCCCCTGAGGCGTGACGTGGGGTCCATCTTCGGGGGAAGGTTAAGTATGGAGGGATAATGTGCCGCTGACGAGATGAGCAGAGAGAGCACCGCCCCGGCTATCAGCACTCCCCTCGTAGCGCGCCTGAACTCGTGCCAGTACCTTGCGGTGTAGATGCCCAGTGAGACAAAACCTGCAATGTATGCAGGGAGCGCCCAGTTCGCCTGTACCTTGCCCTGCAGGCTCTTGAGGGTGAAGAACAGGAGGACGGGGATGGAGAACCAGAAGAGCAGGCTCCCCTCTGCACTCTTCTTCCTGAGGGAGAAGAGGCTGATGAGCATGACGATGAGGATCACCGGAGAGACGACGCCTAACTGGGAGCCTATGAACTCGAAGAAACGCCCCACGGTTATCGTGAAGCCGTCGGATATGTGGGCCTGTCCGGCCGTGTGCAGGAAGGTGACCCAGCCGTGTTTTGCATTCCATACCAGTACGGGGACGAAGCAGAGCACGCTCACGAAGAACGACAGCCAGGGACCCGGACTTGCAAGGAGCCGACGCCTCCGGCGGTCTGCCACGAGATAGAGAAATGCCGACAGGTAGAAGAAGGCCATCGTATACTTCACGAGCAGGCCTGTGCCTACGGTCAGTCCCAGCAGTACCCAAAGCAGCATGCCCGACCCCTCGGGCCGGTCTCTCTGTGCGAGGTAGAAGAGATAGAGGGATACGCTCCAGAAGAATATCAGGGGCGAATCGATCGTCATCACTATCCCGTAGGTTGAGAACAGCGGGACGATCTGTACCATCAGCGCCGACAGGAGTCCCGCAGCCTCCGGTGCGCCGCGGCCTTCGTACCCCTCACTCTTCATGATGTCCCTGCTCATGCCGTAGAGCACCAGGCTGCTTGATAGGCTGAAGAAGACCGCCGGCAGTCTTATCCCTATCTCCGTGTTCCCGAGCAGCGTCCTGCCGATTGCCATGATGTACGCTATGGCAGGTCCCTTGGAGTAGTAGCTCAGGTCGAGCCTCCGGGACCAGTCCCAGTACTGTGCCTCGTCCGGGCTGAGGTCGAGCGGGCCTGCAAGGATGTAGTAGATGCGGAAGAGGCTCAGCACGAGGAGCACGCCACCCAGTACGGTCTGATAGGGAGCGACCCTGAACAGCTTTTCCGCCCTCGCATAGGCGGCCGTTACGGACAGGCCGGCCAGGGTGCCGATTGCCAGGCCGACAAGGACATCGGAGGGGTAGTGTACCCCTATGTATACACGCGAAAATGCTATTGTCACGGCCACTGCAACGAGGTATCCGACCAGGAAGGACCGTATGTGCCCCGACAGCGACGCAGTCCTCGACCGGAGCCACGACAGCACGACTATCAGCACAGTGGCTGCAGATGCAGTGTTGGCCGCATGCGCCGAGGGCATCGAGAAAGACTTTCCCCTGCCGGCCAGCACCAATACGTCGCTCATGCCGACAAACGGGCGTGGACGCTCAAAGAAGTGCTTGAGCAGGTTTGACAGCCCGTCGGACAGTGCAAGGGCCGAAAGGGCGAGTATCACGGCGATCAGGGCCTTTCTTCTGTCGATATAGAGAATGAAGAGGACGACGGGCAGCAGCAGCGATACCGCCATGTCGGTTATCAACGGCATGAAGGCGTCGAATAGGGGATTGGAGAGGGACCTGTTGATGAAGAAGAACAGTTTGTGGTCGAGGAGATTCTCTATGCCGCTCATCGGGTATTTCTCTTACTCGTTCCTGGAATAATCACCTGCCATGAGGGGTTTGTCTGAAAAAGCCGGCTCCATTACAGGTGAAAGACCGTTAATTCTACCACCAGAGTCTAACATTTGTCGACACGGTTAGACAAGAACCCCGGGTATCCGTATCTTCGGGAGCCTTGAATAAAGTGGCCCCCATCTCGGAGGGAAGAGATGGGGGCCGGGGGTTTGACCCAATCTCGAGGGGGCGGAGAAAGGGTCTGGTAGGTATGTGTTTAATTATATAAAAATCTTAGAAAAAATGCAACGACTTTTTTGTAAAAAAATTAAAAAAATTTAAAGATTCTTCATGATTCTGATGCATACAGAACAAAATTCCTTTGATTTCCTGTCAGTTTCTGTAATAGAGTTGGAAAAATGCATTACACACACAGGATCAGGGCAGTGTTTGAGGCTGTAGAGGTGTCCCATCTCGTGGATCGCCTCTTTTAGTGTCCTCTGGAGCAGCAGATCCTGATCGGGCTCCCTGCCGTAGAACTCTTCCCGAAGCCTCGCAATCGACACTACGGCCACACCTTCAGCCGGGTCCGCCTCGCCGAAGACGAAGTTCAGTCCCGGGACGTACAGGTCGAAGTCGATCATCCCGAGGACCATGCCGTTGTAGCCCCTCTCCGCGATGGCCTCGATCAGCCCCGTCGAGTGAATCTGTCCCCTGTCTCTGTTCAGCACGGCGGCCGGAAGGGGCATCTCCTCCGCGATAACGGTCTCTTTGCCGAATACATCCTGTACGTGTTCCTTGACCTCACTGAGGAGCCACCACTGAATCTTGCCCGCGGGGAGTATGAATATCCTCTTTGCCTCCTGAAACCACATCGGCTAACAGAATACGGGCATGTCAGTGTCGGGCAGGAGGCCTCTCTCCCGGGCCTTTACCATGAGGGTCTCGACGGCCCTCCGGCCCTCTTCTCCCACGTCCGAGCTGAACTCGTTGACATAGAGGTCTATATGCCGCCTTACAACCTCGTCTGACATCTCCTGTGCGTGCATCCTTATGTATCTCATGGGTTCGCCGGGATGGCTCCTGCAGTAGCCGATCGCCTCCGCGATCAGGCGTTCTATGCGTCGAATCCTCTCCGTTCCGAGACTCCGCTTTGCGACTATCCCGCCGAGGGGGATCGGCAGGCCCGTCTTCTCTTCCCACCACTTCCCGAGGTCCATCACCTCTGTAAGCCCGTACAGCGGATAGGTGAAGCGTCCTTCATGTATGATGAGGCCGGCGTCGGCCTCTCCTCTCTTCACGCTCTCCATGATACGGTAGAACGGCATCGGTATCGCATCCCCCTCGAACCCGGGGTCGTAGAGGCAGAGGAACAGGAAAGCGGTCGTCAGCCTGCCGGGTACGGCGATCTTTCCGCCCCGCAGGTCCTCCATGCGCATCCGCTCCCGTGCAACAACGAGCGGGCCGCATCCCCTGCCGAGGGCGCCTCCGGAGCGGAGCAGGCAGTAATCCCCAAGCAGGCGGCCGAGGGCATGGCAGGAGACCTTCGTCACGTCGAGCTCTCCCCTCAGGGCCATCCGGTTGAGCTCCTCGACGTCGGCCAGCCTTTCCCTGAATGTCAGCCCTCCGGTGTCGATCCTTCCGTGGACCATGGGGTAGAAGATGAACGTGTCGTTCGGACACGTCGAAAACCCCAGAGATATTTCCTCACCCATCAGAACTTTACCTTCGGTGTCTCCTTCTCCGCTGTCGGTATCTCGTAGTACTCTGCCTCTCCGACCCCTGCCAGTGAGGCAAAGAACCTTCCAAACACGGTCCTCCTGTATGTGTTGAGGGCCCGGACTGCGTCATTGTACCGCTTCCGCTCAACGGCTATCCTGTTCTCCGTGCCCTCGAGACTGTCCTGCAGCTTGAGGAAGGACTCGTTTGCCTTCAGCTGCGGATACGTCTCCTTGAGCAGCAGCAGCCTCGACAGTGCGCTCTCGAGCCCCCGGGATGCCTGAATCTTCTCTCCCACGGTCTTGGCCTGGAAATACTTGGTCCTCGCCTCTGCAATGTTTTCGAAGAGCTCCTTCTCGTGCTTCGCATAGCCCTTCACGGTCTCGACGAGATTCGGTATGAGGTCATACCGCCTCTTGAGCTGGTTCTCGACCTGGGCCCACTGCGCCTTCACCTGCTCGTCCATGGCGATCACCTTGTTGTACTGAGCGATCCCCCAGCCGACAACGCCCGAGAGGGAAAGCAGAAGGATCGTAAGCACTACCAGAAAGACCTTCAAGCCCTTGTTCATCTTGTAACCTCCTGCGGGAATAAGATTCAAAATTCAAGATTCAAAAAGAGAAAAGCTTAGGATTCAAGGGGTTACCATCCTCCGGAGGCGCCTCCTCCTCCGAAGCCGCCGCCTCCTCCACCTCCGAATCCCCCTCCGCCGAAGCCGCCTCCCCCCGACCATCCGCGCCTGTGTCCTCCTCCCGAGAAGAGGAGCAGCAGGAGGAAGAGCCTCGGGTTCTTGATGAAGAGTATTACGGCGAATACGAGCAGGACAGCGCTCAGTATTATGCCGGGCAGGCCCATCTTCCCCGCCTCGGGGCTGCTGCGGCCAACCCTCACTGCGGGCATGCCCGTTATCTCCACCCCTTCACTCCTTGCGATCTCCTGGGCGACGGCGACGACGGCGGCATATATGCCGGTCGAGTAGTCACCCTTCCTGAAATACGGCACTATGTACTGCCTGCCGATCGAGCCCACGAGGCTGTCGGGCAGTATCCCCTCGAGCCCGTATCCGACCTCGAACCTGTATTTCCTGTCCCTGAACGCAACGGAGAAGAGGAGTCCGTTGTCCTTGCCGGCCTGTCCGAGCTTCCACTTTTCCGCGATCCTCAGCGAGAAGCCCTCTATGCTCTCGCCGTCGAGGCTCTGGACGGTCAGGACGACCACCTGGGCCGTGGTCTTCCGCTCGAGCTCCCTGAGATAGCCGTTGATCCTCATCTCCACGTCGTCCCTGATGATGCCGGCAAGGTCGACCACGTAGTTGCGGGGTGCCTCCGGTGGTTCAGGGGTTGCGGCCCATGAGATCGAGACGAACAGGATCAGGTGGATGACGGACAGGACTATGCTTCTATGTGCCAAGCTCATTGATGATCTTGCCTATCTTCTCTGTGCCCATGTAATACTCCTCAAAGAAAGACGTGAGCTCGTCCGCGGAGAGGGAGGTCTCCTTTCTCTTCAGCAGGAGTCCCTTCTCGAAGATTCCGGTCTCTATGGACGTCGTTTCCTGAAGCATGATCACAACGTCACGGCTCCTTACGGGCGGTTCCTTGCCGAGCAGGTGTAGTACCGCCCTGAACAGGGGGATGTACCCTGTGATCGACTCCGCGAGCCTCTCGCTCAGGAGCCTCTTGTCGCCGAGTGAGGATATGTATCCCTGTCTCAGCCAGATCAGCTTCGTCTTTATCTCCCTCTCGCACTGAAGCCTCAGGTGCCTCTCTTCGATCTTCAGCCCCTCCAGTATGTCGTCACCGAAGACGGTGTGGTGTATGAGCCTGAAATTGAAGAACTCCACGGGGAAGACATCGAGAGAATCCATTATGTATTGCGGGGTCATGATCAAAGGAGCGGCCACACCTTTCTTCCTGTACTTCCTGCCCAGAGGTGCAAGGGCCTCTACGAATCCGAGGTCCATCTCCTTGAGGACGACCACCGAGTTGATGTCAGAGGTCTTCCTGTTGAAGTCGGCAGTTAGTGCGCTGCCGACGATGTGGAAGGAGTGCAGGTTCCCGGCGCCTACCTTCATGATGTCCCCGGCGAAGGGGGCTATCCTTTCGGAGACCACCGGGTCGATGCCTTTGAGGTCGAGCTTCTCCATCTCAGAATTATAACACGTTCGGCAGTATTTGTATTTATTGCTCAACCACCGGCAATGGAACACCCGAAACCATGGCTAAAAGGTTGCAGGAAGTGATTGAGCTTTTTGTCTCTGTATCCAGGCAACAGTCTGTCCTGCCGGACTTCATCCGGCGTTATGAAAGGATTACACTATAATTATTGCCCCACTACGGTTCATAAGCGCTCTTGTCGCCTATGTCGTAGTGCAGGGGCATCGGGACCTTCCTGAAAGTAAACAGCACCATGAGTCCGGCTATCAGGAAGAGACCGGCTGCAGCCGGTCCCGGGCTCAGGACCCCCGCGGAGAGGAGCACGATATAGGCCGGCATAATGACGGCCAGCAGATATCCCTCGTTCAGCCTGAAACAGAACGCCTCTTTTGCCGTAATGAACCCGAGGCACCCGGCCAGCGGGATCAGGAAGAGCGGACCGTACGTGGTGCCGAGGAGCACTGCCCCGGCATCGCCCTTTCCTGCCGCCAAGAGCACCAGCAGGGCGGCGAGCGCGGCATAATAGAGCCTCTTCAGGAACCTCCTGAATCTTGCCACGTAGAGGTGTATGGAGAATACACTCATGCCGACCGAGACGTAGAGGGAGACGATGTAGGCGGTTACGCCGTAGCCTGCGGCATAGGAGTCCGGCCTGCGCCAGCCAGACGCTGCGTAGTACCTCATCAGCAGCACGGCGCCCAGGACGAGGAGTATCGCAGACAGGACGATGCCCGTCCTGTAAATGATCACCGATATCCTGTCCTTCCTGCTCAGGGGCTGAAAAACCGTCTTGTCTCCCATATTCCTGCCTCACGGGTGATACTCACCCTGACCTCCCCTCTCAGGACGTCTTGCACGCGGCGGTGCCGTATTTCGATCTCTTCCTGTCATCCTCCTCGAGGTGACACTTCTTGTACTTCTTTCCGCTTCCGCACCAGCACGGCTCGTTTCTCCCGAGCTTGGGAACGGGCCCTGCAGCGGTGTCGCTGAAGAAGGAGGCTATCCTGCTGATTATCCCCACTGTCTTACTCCTCCGGTGATTTATTTTATATAATACATCAGTGTCCGGTAAAGACTCGGCTTGCACCCTCTATCGGACGGTATCGAACGGTCTGGAAAGGCAGAATTCCGCCTGCCTTGATCAGGCTGACGATTATGTTAACAGAAAGGGACCGCCTTTTTCCCGTGAAAAGGAACGCCAGGGTAAACTACGACGAGATTCAGAAGGCGATGGAGGACGTGAGGAGGGACAGGTTCGACTACTTTCTCGACCTCGAGACCTCGAAAGTGGTCGTGCTGTCGGTTGCAGCCCTGAACGAGGCCCTGACGGTGCTGTACGGGAAGGCGTCACCGGATTATGACAGGGACGTGGTCTTCGACAGCGAGGTCAACCTCGATGCCGAGCTCTCCGACAGATGCGAGGAGACCCTCGATGTCGCACTGTCGGTGTTGATGGACGAGAGGCGGTATGTACGCATTCCGGAGAGAAACAGCAGGGAGGCTTTCAGCGTAATGAAGAGCTTTGCGTCTACGGTTCAGGCAGCAGGCCTGAGGAGGCGTCTCGAGGATGCGCTGAACGGCGCGGGTTCGTTCAAGAGGTTCAAGGATGCCCTCCTGTCGGACAAGAAAGAGCGCAAGCGCTGGCACGGATACAATGCAAAGGCGATGAGGAGGGTGATAGCCGTGTGGCTGAGCGGGGTTGTGGAGGCCCGGCCCGGTAACGAGGAGTAGAGTGCCGGACTCGCCGCTCCTTGCAACCGGGGTGGAAATCTCCCCCCTGTTTTTGGTATTTTATTACAATGTTCCGGAACATCATCTCTCCTGTTCAGGCCTACTCTGTTTATCGGACGGTATCGGTTCCGGAAACCTTGAAATTGCGGAGGCAGCGCCTCGGATGAATTCTCTATTTAAGAATGATAAGGGGGTATGCAGATTGGAGACCTTGCGGAATCTTGATGAAAAGATAGTCTCGGCTATCGAGAAAGTGAGGGTTTTGAAAGAGGAGAAGGCGTCTCTCGAGAAGAAGGTGAGAGACCTCGAAGCGTTGCTGAACGAGAAGAACATGGAGATAGAGGGCCTCAGGGCGGAGAAGTCGTCGGTGAAGGGGCAGATCGAGGAGCTGCTGAACGAACTCGAGAGCATAGATCTATAGGAGCGTCTTTACCATGGAGGTCCGCGGCCGTCCTGCCGAGGCCGGGATTCCATTACGGAGCGAGGTCATAATGGGCAGTGTCGAGGTGAACATACTGGGGCAGCGTTACAGGATAAAGGGGGATGCCCCTGACGAATACATAGAGGAGCTTGCCCGTTTCGTAGACGAGAGGATCCGGCGCATATACGACAAGGGACCGAACACCGTGCCGCTCAAGGCCGCGATCCTCGCCGCACTCGACATTGCCGACGAGCTGCACAGGTACAAACAGGAGCATGAGGATCTGACCAAGGGCATAGAGAAGAAGACGGATATGCTGGTAAGGCTCTTTGACTGATGCATGAGCCCGTGGATCAAAGGCCGGCCGTCTTTTCGGGATGATTATGGATACGTTACCTAAGATCGCCATCGTAACAGGACTCTTCTTTGTAACCTATCTCATCAACCTCCCCTTCGGTTCACTGCGGGGTAGGGCAAGAAAGTTCTCGCTGAAGTGGTTTCTCTATATCCATGTCCCCATTCCCGTGATCTTCCTGCTCCGGGTGCTCTCGCACATCGAGTTCCGGTATGTTCCGATCTTCGTCTTCGCCGCACTGGTGGGGCAGTTCCACGGCGGGAAGCTCCAGGCCTGAGTTCCGGTCATCACCCCGCCTGCCTGAAGGGCTTCACGAAAAATTCACAACCTCGGTCTATAATCCATAAGCGCTGCACCGGAGGGAGACGGCGTTGCGGCTGCGGGGCCTGCCCCGTGTTCGTCCGCAATGTCGGGCTGTGTATGTGTCCGCCTTCATCCCCGCAGGCATCCCCCTGGATTGGAAATCCATGGATGGAAAGTATTAGTATATAGTTTGACATTCGAGAGGAGAGAGAGTGGTATATGGTAGAGCGTAAGAAGGGCCTTGTCGACCGGATCTGGGATCTCTTTGCGTCAGTGAAGTTCGCCGTCGTGCTGTTTCTCCTCATCGCCCTCACCTCCATCATCGGCACGGTGATAGAGCAGGGGGCCGAGCCGGAGAAGAACCTCATGCTGCTGAAACGTCTCTTCGGGGACTCTCTCGCCCCTTCCGCGTTCAGGCTGTTCGAATCCCTCGGCTTCATGGATATGTACCGTTCATGGTGGTTCGTCTCCCTCCTCGTACTGTTTGCGGCGAACCTGATCATATGCTCGCTCGACAGGCTTCCGCGCATATGGAGGCTTGCCACCGAACCGATAAAACCCCTCTCCCCGCGGATGACGGGTTCAGTTCCCATAAGAAGGGAGGTGCGTCTCAAGGGACCTCCTGAGGCCGTGAGGGAGCGGCTCGAGGAGGCGCTCAGCTCCATAGGGTTCAAGGCCGGATACAGTCCTGACGAAGACGGGGGCTACCAGCTCTACTCTCAGAAGGGCGGCTACACCAGGCTCGGCGTCTACATAACCCACCTCAGCATCATCGTCATAATGCTGGGTGCCGTGATAGGGATATTCTTCGGCTTCAAGGGCTACATGCCCATACAGGAGGGCTACACCGCGGACTTCGCATACGGAAGGGACGACACCACGCAGAGTCTCGGCTTTGCCATAAGGTGTGACGACTTCGATGTCGAGTTCTACGACATGTCCGACATGCCGAAGGTGTTCAGGAGCCGTCTCACGGTCATCAGGGACGGCAGGGAGGTGATGAAGAAGGTCGTCGAGGTGAACTCACCGCTCAGATACGGCGGCTACACGTTCTACCAGTCAAACTACGGGATGGTTCCGGATGCGGACGGTTACTTCATCCTCAAGGTGAGGGGCCGCACCGGCAAGGCCGTGACCATAAACAGGATGCTCGGTGAGTCCTTCGTTATCCCGGGCACTGAGATCGTCGGCACGATCAGGGACTTCAGTCCGGCCCTCGCGATGGACGACTCCGGCAAGACCTTCACGTATTCCAATATGATGAACAACCCGGCCGTCTACATCGAGTTCTCCGAAGGCGGGAAGGAAAGGTACGCGGGGTGGATACTCAGGCGCTTTCCCTCTACATGGCGCCTTCCCGACGGCAATGTCGTGGAACTCGTAGACTACTGGGGAGTCCAGTATACGGGGCTTCAGGTGAGAAAGGACCCCGGTGTGTGGCTCGTCTATCTTGGAAGTGGTATAATGACTCTGGGCCTCTGCATAGCCTTCTTCATGAGTCACAGACGGGTCTGGGTCCTGGTCGGAAGGGAGGGCAGGCACAGCGCGGTCACGGTGCTTGCCTCGGCAAACAAGAACAGGCAGGCCTTCGAGAGAAAGATCGACAAGCTTGTCTCGGCCTTGTCAGGAGGATCGGATGGATAGCTCGGTGCTCTTCGGTATCGCGACCATTGGATACATGCTCTCCATGGTTGCATACATTACATACCTCGTCTCCAGGAAGGAGCAGGTCGGGGCGGCAGCCACGGGTATAACCGTGGCGAGCTTCATCGCCCAGACCATCGCGTTCATGATGAGATGGGTCGAGGGCTACGAGATGGGGCTCAGGAGCTTCTGGAGGCCGCCCATATCGAACCTGTACGAGTCCCTGATATTCTTCGTCTGGTGCCTCATACTCGGTTATCTCATCATTGAATTCAGGTACAGGAACCGCTCGTTCGGCGCCTTCATAACGCCGCTGGCAGGTCTTGCGCTCGCCTTCATAGAGATGACGGGCATGTCCAAGGAGATACAGCCGCTCCTTCCCGCGCTCCAGAGCAACTGGCTCCTCGCCCACGTCACCCTGAGTTTCATCGCCTACTCCACGTTCGGCCTCTCCTTCGGCACGGCACTGATGTACCTCATAGAGAAGACGGAGAAGAGGACCGAGCCGGCATACATATTCTGGACGGTCTCGCTCGGTGTCCTCGTCGTACTGCTCCTGGCGATGGGTGCAGACTTCATGAAGTTCCATGTGCTCGCCTCCACGCCCGAGGAGATGAAGAGCTATCTCTTCAGGGCGACCTTCAAGAGCGACTCAGGTGCCGTATCACTGGCAAGCTGGGCAGGGGCCGCGGCCGTTGTCGCCCTTGTCTGGAGGTATGGATATCTGCTGAAAAGGGTGGTGGCGTCCTTCAATGTAACGGCCGGGCTGCTCGACGATGTAACGTACAAGGCCATAGCCGTCGGCTTTCCCGTGTTCACGCTCGGCGGCCTCATATTCGGCGCCATATGGGCGGACCAGGCATGGGGTGTGTACTGGAGCTGGGACCCGAAGGAGACGTGGTCCCTGATCACCTGGCTCGTCTACGCCTTCTATCTCCATGCCCGCCTCATGAGGGGATGGAAGGGGAGGAAGGTGGCCGTGGTCGCGGTCGTGGGCTTCGTGGCCGTGGTCTTTACGTATCTCGGCGTGAACCTGCTGCTGTCGGGCCTCCACAGCTACGGGTCTCTCGGATAGGGAGTGCTGTATAATAGAATATGACCTCTTCGACAAGGCGACCGATGTGCCCCTGCCGAAGGGGGCGGTGCAATTCGACGGAAACAAGGAGATCAACTTGCAACAGGCCAGAATACTCATAATAGATGACGAGAAACTGCTCAGGTGGTCCCTTCAGCAGATCTTTGCGAAGGAGAACTACTCCGTCATCACAGCGGAAAAGGGGATGGAGGGGCTGACCCTGTTCGGAGAGACACGTCCCGACATCACGCTCCTCGACATACACCTGCCGGATGTATCCGGCATGACCGTGCTCGAGAGGATAAAGGAGATGGACGAAGACGCGATCGTCGTCATGATCGTGGCCTACGGCGACATTCAGACCGCCGTCAGGTCCGTCCGTATGGGCGCATACGACTTCATCGAGAAGCCGTTCAACCTGGACAAGCTGAACATACTCATAGGCAAGGCGCTCGAGACCGTGACGCTCAGAAGAGAGCTGAAGGCGCTGAGAGAGAGGCTCTCTTCAGGGGATGACCCGGACTGCATCGTCCGCACGGCCCCGGGGGGGCTCGATGTAAGGATACCCGAAGGCGGCGTGGAGATCACGGAGGTCGAGAGGAGACTCGTGGAGCAGGCGCTCGAGAAGGCAGGCGGAGACCGCGGCAGGGCTGCCGGGCTTCTCGGCATATCAGCCGACGAGCTGAAGCACAGGTTGCAGAGGCTGGGAATCCCTTAGGCGGACCGGAACATTTTTTGTGTTGTAAAAACAGGCGGAGTAATATAAAATTACAGACAGACGTTGTCCTGGGTGGAGAGCTATGAAAGCATTTGTGGTCGACGATGAACAGCTTGTCAGGTGGTTTCTCGAGAGGGCACTGAGACGCTGGGGATACGAGGTTACCTCGGTCTCGAATATCAACGACGCACTCACTGCTGCCGGGAGGGAAGACTTCGACTATGACATAGTATTCACGGACCTGAAGATGCCCGAGGGCAACGGCGCGATCCTCGTGAATCAGCTCTGCAAGATGAGCAGGCGGCCGCATATCGTGGTCTGCTCGGCCTACATAACGCCCGAGATGGACAGTGATTTCAGAAGCAGGGGGGTCCTTACACTCAAAAAACCGTTTAAACTCAATGAACTCGAAGAAACTCTCAGGAAAATCGCCTGAGTTTATTTGACAAATCCTTTTTCCGAAAAATATAATAACTAAATTAAGCAGTTAAGATACCTGCCAAATCAAAATTCAGAACAGGAGGTTCAGATGGCTGAGGGAGTTATAGAAGTAACGACATCATCCTGGGATCAGGAGGTACTGGGTGCCAAGGGGCTCGTAATGGTGGACTTCTGGGCTGTATGGTGTGGTCCCTGCAGGATGGTGGCACCTACCGTTGAAGAGATAGCCAAGGAATATGCCGGCAAGGTCAAGGTCTGCAAACTCAATACGGACGAGAATCCTGACATCGCCAGCAGGTACAAGATCATGGGCATCCCCACGCTCATGTTCTTCAAGGACGGCGAAAAGGTCGAGCAGATCGTCGGCGCCGTCCCGAAGCCGCAGCTCAAGGCGAAGATCGAGCAGTTCCTTGGTTGATGAAGATATATGTTCGACACTTTAAGTGAGAAACTAGAAGGCATATTCTCGAAGCTCAAGGGCAGGGGGTACCTGAAGGAGGAGGACGTCGACGTCGCCCTCAGGGAGCTCAGGCTCGTCCTGTTGGAGGCCGACGTAAACTTCAGGGTAGTCAAGGACTTCATCTCCCGCGTGAGGGAGAAGGCCGTCGGCAAGGAGGTCCTCGAGAGCCTCACCCCCGGCCAGCAGGTCGTCAAGATAGTCCACGAGGAGCTGATCGATCTCCTCGGCAGCAAGAACGAGAGGATACCGTTTTCCGCAAACCCCCCGACGGTGATCATGATGATCGGTCTTCAGGGCTCGGGTAAGACTACCACTGCGGCGAAGCTCGCCAACCTCTTCAAGAAGCAGGGCAGAAGGCCGATGCTCGCGGCAGCGGACCTCCAGAGGCCTGCTGCAATCGACCAGCTCGTCACCCTCGGCGCCCAGATAGACGTTCCCGTCTTCTCCTCCCGTGAGGAGAAGGACCCCGTAGCGCTCTCGGAGTCTGCACTCAAGAGGGCACGGCTGGATGCGAGGGACATCCTCATACTCGATACCGCGGGCCGTCTCCATATCGACGACGAGCTGATGGAGCAGCTCGAGGGCATCAAGGCTGCTGTCAGTCCCGACGAGGTCCTCTTCGTGGCCGACGCCATGACAGGCCAGGATGCCGTCACCGTCGCAAAGACCTTCAACGAGCGGACAGGCATAGACGGCATCATACTGACGAAGATGGACGGAGACGCAAGGGGCGGGGCCGCCCTCTCCATAAGGGCCGTGACCGGCAAGCCCATAAAGTTCATCGGTATCGGCGAGAAGATCGACATGATCGAGCCCTTCCATCCCGACAGGGTCGCATCGAGGATCCTCGGGACCTGAGCTTCATCGAGAAGGCACAGGAGGCGGTCGACGTCAAGGAGGCCGAGGCCCTCCAGAGAAAGATCACCGAGGAGACCTTCACGCTCGAAGACCTGAGGGAGCAGCTGCGGAAGATAAGGTCGATGGGGCCGATAGAGAACCTCCTCTCCATGATCCCCGGAATGGGCAAGCAGCTGAAGGGAGTGCAGGTTGACGAGAAGGAGTTTTCGAGGATAGAGGCGATAATAAACTCGATGACCCCGCGTGAAAGGAGAAACCCCCATATACTGAACGGCAGCAGAAAGAAGAGGATAGCCCTCGGAAGCGGCACGAGTGTCACCCACGTCAACAGGCTCCTGAAGCAGTACAAGGAGATGAAGCGGATGATGAAGATGTTCAAGGGAAAGAAGGGGAAAAAGGGCAGGTTCCGCGGCCTGCCGATGCCGTTCTGAAACAGCGGGTTTACTTTCCATCGTCAGGTATATTAAAATTGTATGCTTGTATGCCCTATTGCCGGTATGCTAAAAACAGTCAGGAGCAGGAGGTGAGTAGTTGGTAAAGATCAGGTTGACAAGGATGGGAGCTCATAAGAGACCTTTTTACAGGGTGGTCGTTACTGATTCGAGGACCAGGAGGGACGGACCCTTTATTGAGATTGTGGGCTACTATAATCCGATGAAGGATCCCTCTGAGATAAGGATTGACACGGAGAAGGCCAAATTCTGGTTACAGCGTGGTGCGCAACCGACTGATGCGGTCAGGAGGCTATTACAGAAGGCTGGCCTGTAGGCAGCCGAATCAATCTGATGGAGGTAGTCGAAGATGAAAGAATTAGTGGAAACGATGGCTAAAGCTTTGGTTGACAGACCGGAAGAGGTTTCCGTACAAGAGGTTGACGGTGAGAAGACCACTGTTCTTGAACTCAGAGTGGCTCAGAGTGATCTCGGAAAAGTAATAGGCAAACAGGGAAAGACGGCGCGCGCTATGAGGACCATCCTCTCTGCTGCTGGAACCAAGATGGGCAAACGCTGTGTCCTTGAGATTCTCGAATAAATCCTGAATAGAAAAGAGTGATATTCCCGGAAGGGGGGCCGCCTCTTCCGGGTAGTGTCTTCTGCTCCTTCCATCAAACAAAGCAAAGCCGTTGAAGTCGGATCTTCCACCTCCGGAAAACGAGTTATGTCTTCTCTTGTAAGTATCGGCCGGGTAGTCAAGTCGCGGGGCGTGAAGGGGGAATTCGTGGTAGCGCCCCTCACTTTCTCCCTGAAGCGCTACGATGACGTGTCACGGGTCTACATAAGGATCGGTGACGAGACGAGGGAGTTCACGCTCGAGTACTACAGGCCTTACGGCCGTATGGTCATCGTAAAGCTCTCGGAGATAAATTCTCCCGAGGATGCCCGGCTGCTCAAGGGCAGGCACCTGATGGTCCCCGAGGAGGAGAGCCCGCCGCTGCCCGAGGGGGTCTATTACTATTACCAGATAATCGGCATGGATGTCTTTACGACCGACGGTGCCTTCATCGGCCGGGTGACCGATATAATCGAGACAGGGAGCAACGATGTCTATGTCGTAAGGGACGGAGACAGGGAATACCTGATTCCGGCCGTCAGGGACGTGATAAAGGAGATAGACACGGAGAAGAAGAGGATCGTCATCACGCCGGAGGCAGGGCTCCTCGAATGAGACCGATGGTGTTCGAGGTCCTGACCATCTTCCCCGCCATAATAGAGGCCTATATCTCGGAGAGCATCATGAAGAGGGCCGTGGAGCGGGGAGCCGTCAGGGTGGATGTGTACAACCTGCGGGACTTCACCACTGACAAACACCGCCAGGTAGACGATTACCCCTACGGCGGCGGTGCCGGCATGGTGCTCAAGCCCGAGCCGGTTTTCAATGCAGTCGAGTACCTCGAGAGGGACGGGCAGGAGAGGCTCAGGGTGCTCCTCACAC
>JAADGG010000014.1 GCA_013152485.1 Nitrospirota bacterium
TACTTCGGCGGCTTGAAAGTATCTGCCGATCTCGGCTATACTAAACCTGTTCACCGGAGGTGGGACGGTACTTTTCCGATCATCCGCAGACCGAAATCATATATTCTGAAAGGAGAGTCATAGAGTCATGAAGGTCATACTCAGAGAAGACGTTGAAACCCTCGGCCACATGGGGGACATAGTGACGGTCAAGAACGGCTATGCGAGGAACTATCTCCTGCCGAGGAGACTCGCCGTCGAGGCAAACCCCAGGAACATAAAGGAGTTCGAGCACCTCAGGAGGACGATCCAGGAAAAGGCGAACAAGGTGAAGAACGCAGCCCAGGCGCTCGCAGAGAGGATCGCATCCAGCCCGGTCGTGATAAAGGCGAGGGCTGGAGAAGAGGAGAAGCTCTTCGGTTCCGTCACCAACATCGACATAGAGAAGGCGCTGAAGGAGTCGGGATTCGAGATCGAAAGGAGAAAGATAGTGCTCGATGAACCGATAAAGCGCCTCGGTGAGTATACGGTCAAGATAAAGCTTCATCCCGAGGTCACTGCCGACCTTACCGTAAAGGTGGTCAGCGAGGAAGAGGTTCAGGCCGGCTGACGGGCCTCCGGGCTTCGGTGCAGACGGGGAAAAGAGGGGGAAGGTGCTGTACACGGCCTGCGTGCCGGAGCTGTACGGAACGGTGCTGCAGGAGACCTGGACACATCATATGAGCTGACTCTTCATATCTGTTGAAACGTAGGAAAGTACGGCCATGGCGACAATCGACGAAGCACTTGATAAGCTACCTCCCCAGAACCTCGAGGCAGAGCAGTCCATACTCGGTGCAATCCTGCTTGACAATGAGGCGCTGCTGAAGTCCCTCGAGGTGATAAGCGCCGACGATTTCTACAGGAACTCACACCGCCTGATCTTCAATGCAATGGTGGAGCTCTTCGAGAAGAACGAGCCCATAGACCTCATAACGCTCACCGATCACCTCAGGACGAAGAACCAGCTCGAGGTCATAGGAGGCGTATCCTACCTCTCGTCACTCGTGAACGCCGTACCGACTTCGGCCAACGTGCGGTATCACTCGAAGATCGTCAAGGAGAAGGCCCTGATGAGGAGCCTGATCCGCTCCGCAACCGAGATCGTGACCACGGTATACGAAGAAAACCTCCCTGCAGACGATCTCGTGGACCTTGCCGAGAAGACCATATTCGAGATATCCGACAAGCGGATAAAGGCGCCGTTTTCCAGGCTGAAAGAGGTCATCAAGGACAGCTTCGAGATGATCGAGCACCTGTATGACCGTAAGGAGGCGATAACGGGTGTGCCCTCGGGCTTCAGGGACCTCGACGAGCTGACAACGGGATTTCAGCCCGGAGACCTGATCATCATAGGCGGACGCCCCTCGATGGGCAAGACCGCCTTTGCACTCAACCTCGCGCAGCACGTGGGGGTCGAGCTGAACGAACCCGTGGCGATATTCAGCCTCGAGATGTCGAAGAAACAGCTCGCCCTCAGGATGCTCTGCTCTGAGGCCATGGTCGACTCCAACAGCGTCCGGAAGGGTTTCATACGCAAGGAGGACTGGCACAAGCTGACGACTGCAGCCGGAAAGCTCGCGGAAGCCCCCATATTCATAGACGATGCCTCCAACACCTCCGTACTGGAGATGAGGGCCAAGGCAAGGCGGCTCAAGATGGAGCACGGCCTCAGCATGGTGATCGTCGACTACCTGCAGCTGATGAGGGGAAGGGGAAACTTCGAGCGGAGGGAGCAGGAGATCTCGGAGATATCCCGCTCGCTCAAGGCCCTTGCAAAGGAGCTCGACCTGCCCGTCATAGCGCTCAGCCAGCTCAACAGGGGGGTCGAGCTGAGGCAGGACAAGAGGCCCACCCTTGCAGACCTGAGGGAGTCAGGGGCGATCGAGCAGGATGCCGATGTCATTGTATTCCTCTACCGTGACGAAGTATACTCGAAGAACAACAGCTCAAACAAGGGCAAGGCCGAAATCATAATAGCAAAACAGCGTAACGGTCCCACTGCCACCGTGTACCTGACGTACCTGTCGCAGTCCACCAGGTTTGCGGACTTTACGAACGTATCCTACGAGGAGGAGGAAGAGGTCTTCTGATGATCAGGAAACCCGCAGTCGCAGGACAGTTCTACCCGGGGACCCCGGAGGGGCTGACAGGACAGGTCTCGCAATACATTGTCGAGGCCCGCAGGGAACCCGTCATCGGTGCCGTATGCCCCCATGCAGGCCTCATATACTCCGGCAGCGTGGCCGGTGCGGTCTATTCGAGGATACAGACCCCGGAGACATTCGTCCTCCTCGGGCCCAACCATACGGGCCTCGGCGAAAAGATATCCCTCATGCACTCAGGCACGTGGGAGATACCGACCGGAAGCTTCCATATAGACGAAAGACTCGCACACCGCATATACATGGCAGCCCCTGAACTCATCAGCAAGGACGCAAGGGCCCACATGTTCGAACACTCGCTGGAGGTCCAGCTGCCGTTCATTGCATACTTCAGCACCGACGTGAAGATCGTGCCCATAACCTTCATGCAGGCCTCCCTCGAGGAGTGCGAGGCGGCCGGTACGGCCGTTGCAAAGGCCGTGAGGGAGACGGGATCCCGTGTAACAATCATAGCCAGCTCCGACATGAGCCACTATGTGCCGGAGGCGGAAGCGCGATACCTCGACGGGCTCGCTATCGAGCACATACTCTCCCTCGACCCGGAAGGACTCTACCGGACGGTCCTGTCTCGGGGCATATCAATGTGCGGCTACCTGCCGGTGACGGCCATGCTCTACGCGGCCGTCGAACTGGGGGCCTTTACAGCCGAACTGATAAAGTATACGACCTCGGCGGAGGTGAGCGGTGATTACGACCAGGTCGTCGGATACGCAGGGATCGTCGTAAAATAGTGCACGATGCACATGGGACAGAACCTCTCTCGGGGACGGGCATACGGCCTTGAAGTCCCGGATCGCCTGCATCCGGAGGCAAGACCGCGGGACGAAGAGAAGAAACATGAAGACACCGTGAAGAGATGACCGACGGCTTTACAGAGAGAAGGAAGAACAAGCGGTACGACGTAGAGGGCATCGAGGGCTGTCTCACCTTCGTGCTCAACGTCAAGATACTCAACATGAGCCTCGACGGTATGGCGGTCGAGGCGAATCACATGATCTCGGTCAACAAGGAGTACACGATCAAGGTAAACCACAAGGGCGAGCTGCTCGACCTGAAGGGCAGGGTGATATGGTCGAAACTCTACAAGACGACGGTCACGCCCGAAGGCGACGTCATCCCCATATACAGGGCCGGCATCAAGTTCGAGGACGTCCTGAATGAGAAGACCCTGTCGCTGCTTGCATTCATAGAGAAGAGCCGCATCCTCACTCTCGAGAAGCGCATACTCGGCCGGTTCAACCTCAAGTCGGGTGATGCGCACATGCAGTGCCCCCACAACTTCACCGTCAGGAAGATCAGCCTCTCGGGCATGCTCATCGAATCCGACACCCCGCTTGCAGCCGACTCGGAATTCGTCATGACGCTCACGCGCTCGGACGACGGCAAGGAACTCTCCATAAAGGGCAGGGTCGCCAGCCTGATAGAGCCCGAACTCACGGACGCACCCTACAGGATAGGCATAGAGTTCATCTCGCCCTCGGACGAGGACATGGCGGTCCTAAAGGAATACATCGACTCACTCCTGTGAGAAACGGATCTGGATCGCTTCGGATCGAGATTCCCTGTCCCCGGGAAACTCGGCCGGACGCCGGGAGAATGAGGTGAAAATTCAACATCCCCTCTCCTGCTGTGACCTGCCCTGTTTACCGGACGGTATTGTTTCGGGGACACTTTTTATTATCCAATGCAGGTTCTTGTATACTGAGGTTTGAGCGGTTTTTTTTCACTTACGGGAAGGGAGCGATATGACAGACTCTTCACTCATTCTCGTCCCGGCGTCCGGCCGGGACTCCGAGGTAAGTATCACGCTTCACCATCCAGGTGAAGAGCTCCTGTGATACTTAAAGCCGTTCAGAGTCTGTCATATCGCTCCCAACAACCATATTATTGCAAGATTCGGCAATTAAATACGGTAAGCCAATACTGTGTCCTGCTATGACTTAAGATTCAAAACTCAAGATCATTTTTTGATCCAATGCGCGGATTTGACTTTTTGTGCCTGCTTGCGTTTAAATATATGTTCAGGTCGGGCCAGGCAGCCCTCCAGGCTGTGATCCACGAGAATCCGGCCCTGAACCAAATCTGCCCAAGAGGAGGATTTCTGGTATGTACGCTGTAATAGAGACAGGCGGCAAGCAGTACAGGGTGGCGGCAGGAGAGGTGCTCAAGGTCGACAGGATCGACGCAAACCCCGGTGACCCGCTCAGCATCGACAAGGTACTCTTTCTCTCGAAGGAGGGGACCACGATCACCGGGACACCGTACATAGAGGGAGCCTCGGTCAAGGCATCGGTTGTCGAGACCGCAAAGGACAAGAAGGTCATCGTCTTCAAGATGAAGCCCCGCAAGGGTTACCGGAGGCTCAGGGGACACAGGCAGTACTTCACGAAGATAAAGATCGACGATATCGTTTACGGAGGGCAGTAATGGCTCACAAAAAAGGTGTCGGCAGTTCAAGAAACGGCAGGGACAGCGAATCAAAGCGTCTCGGGGTCAAGAGATACGGCAGCCAGCTCGTAAAGGCCGGAAACATTCTCGTCAGGCAGAGGGGCACGAAGTTCCACCCGGGCTTCAACGTGGGCAAGGGGAAGGACGACACTCTCTACTCGCTCATAGACGGTGTTGTGAGATTCGAGAGGAAGGGCCGCTCGAAGATGAAGGTGAGCGTATATCCCGCAGAGGCTGCAAGTTGAACTCAGGGGCCTCCAGCACATGAGAGGCCCCCGTACCCGCCGCCCCGTCCAGTACGGCCCTGAACACCCGCCCATCACTGATCGTGTATAATTCCACAGACAAGAGAGAAAACCACAAATCCGGAATACCGGTCTCTGCGCCACCAGTGCAAAAGCAAGGTTGCAGAAAGCGATTGAGCTTTTTATAGGCGGCAGTTTGTCATGCAGGACTTGATCATGCGTTATATAATGAGGGGTACAGTGTTTATTTGCAGCAGAAGTAATAATGAAGTAACAATGTGGTTGTTGGGAGCGATATGACAGACTCTTCACTCATTCTCGTCCAGGCATCCGGCCTGGACTCCGAGGTAAGTATCACGCTTCACCTGGATGGTGAAGCGTGATACTTAAAACCGTTCAGACTCTGTCATATCGCCCCCTTTCCATAATTGAGCCTCTGTATCCAGGCAGTAGTTTGTCATACCGGACTTGATCATGTGTTATGAAAAGGTTACAGTATTTAATTGCCGAAGTAATATACATGAATGGATATCGTGAATATACGGCTTTCCTGAACTGTGTCAGGCAATGGTGAGCTGAAACAATGTCAGCTCTATTATGAGACAACGAATGATACCATGAAGTTCGTCGATTACGTGGAGATAGATGTCAAGGCCGGCAACGGCGGCAGGGGGTGTGTAAGCTTCCGCCGGGAGAAGTTCATCCCGAGGGGCGGGCCTGACGGAGGCGACGGAGGCAGGGGCGGACACGTGATCGTGAGGACAGACCCCCAGCTGTACACCCTGCTCGACCATGCATACAGGAAGACTTACAAGGCGGAGAACGGACGGCCCGGCATGGGCAGGAAGATGCACGGCCGTGACGGCAAGGACCTCGTCATCAGGGTCCCGGTCGGCACCGTCGTGAAGGATGCAGCGACCGGCGAGGTCATTGCAGACCTCGACTCACCCGGCGCCGAGGTGCTCGTCGCAAAAGGGGGACGCGGCGGACTCGGCAACTCCCACTTCGCCACATCCACCCGGCAGGCGCCGAGGTTCGCACAGCCGGGAGAGCCCGGCGAAGAGAGGAGGATCGTGCTCGAACTCAAACTCCTCGCCGACGTCGGGCTCATAGGGCTCCCGAATGCAGGAAAGTCAACGCTCATAGGCGCCATATCGTCTGCAAGACCCAAGGCGGCCGAGTACCCGTTCACGACCCTGAAGCCGAACCTCGGAGTGGTCAGGACCGGTGAAGGCAGGAGCTTCGTGGTCGCCGACATACCGGGACTGATAGAGGGCGCCCACAGAGGGGCCGGACTCGGCTTTCAGTTTCTCAGGCACGTCGAGAGGACAAAGCTGTTGGTGCACCTCGTGGACGTCTCAGAGATGACTCCCGGCGACCCCGTGGAGAACCTGCACAAGGTCGACCGCGAGCTGGAACTCTACAGCAGGGAGCTGGCCCGGAGGCCCCGTATAGTGGTTGCGACCAAGACGGACATAGCCTCTGAAGAGCGGATGAAAAGACTGCGTGAATATTGTAAAATGAATGACATCCCGTATATCGAGGTATCGGCCCTGACCGGCAGGGGGATCAGGGACCTGGTGTTCCTCCTCTCTCAGGAGGTCGACAGGATGAGGGAGAAGGAGAAGGCATGAGGACGGTCATAAAGATAGGGAGCAGCCTGCTGACGACAGGCGACAGCCTCGACGAGTCGAGGACAGAGGCGCTGGGGGCAGACATCTCGGAGGTCCACTCCATGGGGAACGAGGTGATAGTGGTCTCCTCCGGAGCGGTCGCCGCAGGCATGAAGAAGCTCGGGCTGAAGAAGAGACCGTCTGACATAAGACACAAGCAGGCCGCCGCCGCCGTGGGGCAGAGCACGCTCATGTGGGCATACGAGAAGGGCTTCAACAGGCACGGCAAGAAGGTCGGGCAGATACTGCTGACGAGGGACGCCTTCTACGACAGGGTACGCTACATCAACGCGAAAAACACCATCCTGACGCTGCTCGACTACGACATAATCCCCATAATAAACGAGAACGACTCGGTGGCGGTGGACGAGATAAAGTTCGGAGACAACGATCAGCTCGCCTCACTCGTGGCCGGCCTGGTCGATGCAGACCGTCTCGTGATACTCTCTGACGTAGACGGGCTCTACACCAGGGATCCGCGGCGTTACAGGGGCGCACGGCTCATACCCGTCGTAGAGAAGATCACGCCCGAGATCGAGAAGCTCTCGGGAGGGGCCGGCAGCCTCGTGGGCACGGGAGGCATGTACTCGAAGCTCCTTGCCGCAAAGAGGGCGATGCAGTGCGGCATCAGGGTGAACATCATAAACGGCAAGGTGCCGGGACTGCTCCCCGCACTCTTCCGGGGCGAGCCCTGCGGCACGGAGTTCAAGCCCGTAAAGAACAGGATACCTGCCAGAAAGGGGTGGATCGCCTTCGGTCTGAGGGCCCGCGGCAGCATCGTGGTCGACGACGGTGCACGGGAGGCAATAACCTCGAGGGGAAAGAGCCTGCTGCCCTCGGGCATAATCTCCGTCGAAGGTGTTTTCAGGGCCGGCGACGCCGTATACTGTACCGACCGGGAAGGAAACAGGTTTGCAAAGGGGCTGACGAACTACTCCTCGGACGAGGTCGGAAGACTGAAGGGACTCCGCACGTCCGAGATCGAGAAGGTCCTCGGTTACAGGTACTCTGACGAGGTGATCCACAGGGACAACCTCGTACTGCTGCAGTGCGAGCCGAAATGAATCCGGTTCAGCCCTGCTGCACCTAACGCTGCAGCCTGGAAGAGAAGACCTTCTGAAAACGGACGACCTCTTCGGTCAGTTCCTCCACGGTGATCATCGAACCGCCGCTCCTGCCGTAAAACCTCACTTCCGACAGACCATCAGCCGCAAGCCTCACGTCATCGACCATCTGGCCGAGGTTCAGTTCGGCCACGAGAAACCTCTTGCCCATGCGTGCAAGGTCGTTTATCTGCTCCTCGGGAAACGGGAAGAGCGTTACCGGCCTGAACAGCCCCACCCTCCTGCCGCCTTTCCTGAGGGACTTCACGGCCGACAGGCAGACCCTTGCGGCTATTCCGAACGCAACGAGGACCACCTCCGCATCGTCGACCATGTAGGCCTCGTACATGACATCCTCCTGCTTCATCCGCTGGTACTTCCCCTGGAGCTTCATGTTCTGCATCTCGAGCTTGCCGTCGCCGAGATAGAGGGACTTTATCACCCTCGGCGGCCGTCCGCGGCAGCCGTCGAGCACCCAGTCCTTTGCGGGCAGTGCCGGCGGCACGTATTCGGTTGGAACGAAGGGCTCCATCATCTGCCCGAGCACGCCGTCTGCAAGCAGCATCACCGGGTTCCTGTACTCGTCGGCCCTGTCGAAGGCCTTCATGGTGAGCGTCCAGAGCTCCTGGTGGCTGAAAGGCGCGTAGACGAGCAGCCTGTAGTCGCCGTGCCCCCCTCCCCTCGTGGCCTGGAAGTAGTCCTGCTGACTGCCTGAAATGTTTCCGAGCCCGGGTCCGCCCCTCTGTATGTTCACTATGACCGCGGGAAGCTCGGCCCCTGCAAGATAGGAGATGCCTTCCTGCTTGAGGCTTATCCCCGGAGAGGATGACGACGTCATGGCCCTGACTCCGGCGGCGGATGCGCCGTAGACCATGTTCACGGCGGCAAGTTCGCTCTCCGCCTGTATGAAAACGCCCCCGACCTCGGGCATCCTCCAGGACATGTACTCGGGAATCTCGTTCTGTGGCGTAATGGGATAACCGGCATAGAAACGGCATCCTGCCATGACCGCAGCCTCTGCGATCACCTCGTTGCCTTTCATCAAGAGAGCGTCAGTCATCAAGCACCCTTTTTCAGATCACGGACCTCTTTCACCATGTTTTCCTCATCCATTATCAGGACCCTCGGTGCAGCAGAGGATATCTCCCCCTCATCCATCCAGGCATAGGAGAATATGATTATCCTGTCGCCCGGAACGGCCTTTCTCGCGGTCGGCCCGTTGAGCATGAACCGCCTGCTGCCGCGTTCACCGGGAATGATGTAGGTCGTGAATCTCTCGCCGTTGTCGAGATTGCTTATCTGGACCTGCTCATACGGCAGCATGCCTGCCGCCTCCAGTATATCCTCGTCTATGCTTATGCTCCCCTCGTACTCGAGGATACAGTCTGTAACCGTGGCCATGTGAATCTTGGCCTTCAACATGCATCTGAACATTTTCAATCTACCTGCCTTGTAACTGTTTTACGCCCCCACGGGACCGGAGACCTCTGATCGGCGCCTCTCTCTGCCCCGTCCCTCCGTGCAGCGGCAAGTATGCCGGAGAAAAATAGCGCCCTGCAAGAACAGAATGAGTCATTGACGAAAAGATCAGCCCGGAAACAGGCACCGGGGAAGAACCGTTTTTTTTCAAGTCAGCCCCCTGCGGATCCTGAGTTCCCCGTCTTCAAGACAAAGACTTCTTCTCCTACTCGATGATCTTCGGAACGCGGTAGAATCCGTCCGCGGCCTGAGGGGCGTTGCCGAGGGCCTCCTCCCGTGACAACGAGGTTCCCGGCACGTCCTCACGAAAGACATTCTTTATGGGAATTACATGACTGGTGGGTTCAACGTCGGCCGTGTCCAGCTCGTTCAGCTTGTCGACGTAATCGAGTATCCCGTTCAACTGGGCACCGTATATCTTCTTCTCTTCATCTCCCAGGCCCAGTCTTGCAAGCCTGGCTATATGCTCAACATCACTGACGGATATCTTCATCCCCTGACCCTCCTGACTTACTCGGCTTTTATTATATTATACACACAAGGGCGGCTGATAACCAGTGCCTCAGATCCTCTCCAGGTGTGCAAACTTCAGGGCCAGCCTCTTTATGCCGACTCCGGGGAAGTTCACACAGACCTTGAGGTCGTCGCCCTTGCCGTAGCAGTCCCTCACGACACCTATGCCCCACTTCGGATGCCTCACCCGGCAGCCGGTCTTGTAGGGGAACGCATAGACGACCGGCTTGCTCTTGGCGATGCCCTTGACCCCGTTGCCGGGGACCTCCTTGCACTTGGCCTTCTCCACCCAGTGGCAGTAGTCCCTCGGGATGTCCTTCAGGAACCTCGAGGGCTCCTGTTCCTGGCGCTTCGAGAATATCCTCCTCTTGCTTGCACCCGTGAGGCAGAGGATGTCCTTCGCCCTCGTCAGTCCGACGTAGAATAGGCGCCTCTCCTCATGCAGCTCTTCTTCGCTGTCGGCGGACTTGAAGTAGGGTATGAGGCCTTCCTCGATCCCCACGATGAACACGACCGGAAACTCGAGTCCCTTGGCCGTATGGAGCGTCATGAGGGAGATGGAATCACCCTCGATGGACTCGTCGAGCTTGGTAACCAGGGAGACCCTGTCGAGAAACTCGCTGATGGGCATACCCTCGGCAGAGAACATCAGCTCGGCGAGGTTCTGATGCCTCTCCTCATCGAGACCCTCGGCATAGGAGGTCATCTCCAGAACGGATTTCATCGCCTCGGAGGCCGGGGTATCCCTGAGCCCGGATATGCCGTTTATGAGTTTGAGGAACACCTCGAGCTTGTCTATCACGGTCTGCGAAGAGGATCTCGTCTTGCATATGCGCTTTATGGCCTCGAAGAGGCTTATCCCCCTCTTCTTGGACTCCTGCTCGATCTTGTTGAGCGTGGCGGAGCCGATACCCCTGTGGGGGGTGTTGATTATCCTCCTGAGGCTCACATTGTCGTGATGGTTAACACAGAGCCTCAGATAGGCGATTATGTCCTTGACCTCTTTCCTCTCGTAGAAGCTGATCCCGCCGACCACGCGGTAAGGGATCCCCTCCCGCCTGAGGGCCTCCTCGATAACCCTCGACTGGAGGTTTATGCGGTAGAGCACGGCCATGTCCCTGTAGTTGTATACACCCTTGAGGTATATGTCCTTTATGGTCCTCACGACATACTTCGCCTCGTCCTCCTCGACGGGGAGCCAGTAGAAGAAGACCTTCTCACCCCTGCCGCGGTCGGTCCAGAGACGCTTGGCCTTTCGCTCGGGGTTCTTGGAGATGACCGCACCGGAGACGTCGAGGATGTTCTGCGTGCTCCGGTAGTTCTGCTCGAGCTTTATGACCTTGACGCCGGGGAAGTCCTTCTCGAAGTTCAGGATGTTCCTCACCTCGGCGCCCCTGAAGCGGTAGATGCTCTGGTCGTCGTCACCCACTGCAAATATGTTGCCGTGACCCGACGCAAGGAGCTTGACCAGCTCGTACTGGGCCCGGTTGGTGTCCTGGAATTCGTCGACGAGTATGTAGGCGAACTTTTCGGAATACTTCCTGAGCACATCCGGATGTTCACGGAAGAGCCTTACGGTGAGCATTATCAGGTCGTCGAAATCGAGGGCGTTGCACCTCCTCAACTCGTCCTGGAACCTTATGTAGACCTTGGCGAGCTTCTCGTCAAAGCCGAAGCCGTCACCAGAGGAGAGGAACTCCTCCGGAGTCACCATGGACGCCTTGAGAGCGCTTATCCTCGAGGCGACACCCTTGTACAGGGCCTCGTATATCTTCAGTTCCCTCAGTATGTGCCTTATGAGGCTGTGCCGGTCGCTCTCGTCGTATATGACGAACTCGGGCCTGTAACCCAGCGCGGATATCTCTCTGCGCAGGATCCTGTTGCACTGGGAGTGAAATGTGCCTATCCAGCAGTCCCTGAGTTCATCGGAAGTCAGGGCGCATATCCTCTCCTTCATCTCGTTTGCAGCCTTGTTGGTGAAGGTGACCGTAAGGATGGACGACGGAGGGATCTTCTTTTCCTTCGTGAGGAGGGCATACTTGTGGGTTATAACCCTGGTCTTCCCGCTGCCGGCGCCTGCAAGCACCAAGAGAGGCCCTTCTGTATGGAGCAGCGCCTCCCTCTGTTGAGGATTCAGGCCGTTTTGCAATTCTTCTTTGCTCATCTCCCATTCCCCCTTTTGTTTTGTACAGAGACCGGAGCACTCAAAGAAGCCCTGAAACCGGAAAGCCGAGGTCCCTTGGGATCTGTCGGCCCGCCGCTTCCCGATTTCCGGACTCCTTATCCTCCCCAGATTCCCTGCACTCTCTGCTTTTTATTTTTCCGCATCTCGAAAGACTCCAGCCAACGCTTCACCCCCTGCCCGGTTACTGTAAAACCCCACGTTATCTATATAGAATAACAGATTCCCGCCGTCTAAATCCATTGACACGGGCTATTCCACGGTCACGCTCTTGGCGAGATTCCTCGGCTGGTCCACGTCGCATCCCCTCAGCACCCCTATGTGATACGCCAGCAGCTGAAGCGGAACGGCCATGAGCACGGCCTCGAGATACGGATTCGTCTCCGGTATCCCTATGGCATAGTCGGCCTGCCCGACCTCGCCGAGCACCCCTTCACCCGCTACGACCACGGCCCGGCCGCCTCTCGCCTTTACTTCTGCTATATTGGAGAGGACCTTCTCCTTGAGCAGGCCGCCCTGGACCAGGAAGACCACCGGCACATCCTCGTCTATCAGGGCTATGGGGCCGTGCTTCATCTCGCCTGCGGGATAGCCCTCTGCATGGATGTATGAGATCTCCTTCAGCTTCAGTGCACCCTCGAGGGCTATGGGATGGAGGATCCCCCTGCCGAGATAGAGAAAGTCCCTCGCCTTGAAGAGCTCCTTCGCCACCGAGACGATCGCGTCCTCGTTGCTTATGATCTTCTCTATCTTGTCGGGCACCCTCATCAGCTCGGCGATCATGCCGGCTGCCTCCCGCCCGTCTATGCTTCCCCTCACCTTGGCCATCATCAGGGCAAAGAGGTAGAGGGAGAAGAGCTGGGCGGTGAACGCCTTTGTGGAGGCCACGCCGATCTCAGGGCCGGAGTGGGTGTAGAAGACCGCATCGGCCTCCCTTGCAGAGCTCGCGCCGAGTGCATTGCATATGCTGAGCGTCAGGGCACCGCGCCTCTTTGCCTCGCGCTGTGCCGCAAGGGTGTCGGCGGTCTCTCCCGACTGTGTTATGGCGATAAAGAGGTCGTTCGCACCTATCAGCGGCCCCCGGTAGCGGAACTCGGAGGCGAGGTCCACCTCCACCGGTGTCCTCGCTATCTGCTCTATCATGTACTTGCCGGCGAGCGCCGCATGCCAGGACGTACCGCAGGCCCCTATGAATATACGGTCGATCCCCCTGAGCACATCCTCGTCGAGCCTGAACTCGCTCATGTTGACCTCTCCCCTTTCGGGAAATATCCTGCCGCGGAGGGTGTCGGAGAGGGCCCTCGGCTGCTCGTGTATCTCCTTGAGCATGTAGTGCTTGTAGCCGCCCCTGTCGGCACCGGCAGCCATCGGTGGTATCATCTCAGCCTTTCTCTCGATCTCGTTGCCGCCGAGGTCCATGATCCTGTAGCCTCCGGGGCTGAGGACGACCATGTCGTTGTCCTCGAGGAAGACGACCCGTCTCGTCCTCGTGTGAAAGGCTGGCACGTCAGAGGCGAGGAAGAACTCGCCCTCACCTATGCCGAGCACCAGAGGGCTGTCCTTCCGGACGCCGATCATCTTCTGCGGCTCACTGACCGAGAGCACCAGGATGGCATATGCACCCCTGGCATCCTTTAGCGCCATCATCACGGCCTCTTCAAAGGAGTGCTCCCTGCTGTAGCGGTCTATCAGGTGGCAGAGGACCTCTGTATCGGTCTCCGAGGTGAACCTGTAGCCGGCCCCTGTCAGTTCCTCCTTGAGCTCGAGATAGTTCTCTATTATCCCGTTGTGGACGAGCACTATGTTGTCCGAGCTGTGCGGATGGGCATTGTATTCCGAGGGCACGCCGTGGGTCGCCCACCTCGTATGTCCGATGGCGACGTTCGCCACGGGCTTGTCCGCATAGACTATGGCCTCCAGGTCCTTGATCTTTCCCTTGCACCTGCGGACCTCTATGCCCCCGCCCGTTGGAAAGGCGACACCGGCCGAGTCGTACCCCCTGTACTCGAGGTGCCTCAGTCCCTCGACCACCACATCTACTGCATCATCCCTGCCTATGTATCCTATGATTCCACACATGTTCCCTCTCTTGAGCGGCTCACCGCCTGCCGGTTCATTGCCGGTAGCGGCGGACACATCATCCGGTCACCGTTTCCTCTTCTTTTTCTTCCTGCCTGCCCAGCCCCTGATGTGCCTCTCTCGGGACCTGCTGATCGCAAGGGCCCCTGCAGGGACATCCCTCGTGATGGTAGAGCCTGCACCCACGTAGGCACCCTTTTCTACCCTCACGGGTGCAACGAGCTGTGTATCGCTCCCTATGAAGGCCCCTTCCTCTATGACCGTCCTGTGTTTCTTCACGCCGTCATAGTTGCAGGTGATCGTGCCTGCGCCTATGTTCACATTCCTTCCCACGTCAGCGTCCCCGATGTATGAGAGGTGCTGGGCCTTTGCACCCTCGCCCACGGTCGAGGCCTTCACCTCGACGAAATTGCCTATCTTCGCATCCTTCATGATCACTGTCCCGGGCCTCAGCCTGGCAAACGGCCCGATGACGGCATCGTCGTGTATCTCGGCCGACTCGACGACCGACGAATCCTTTATGGTGACCCCGTCACCCACCGTGCTGTCCGTTATCCTCACATCAGGATAGATCACGCATCCGCTCCCTATGGTCGTATCTCCCTCGAGGTATACATTCGGGTAGAGGCGCGTCCCCCTGCCTATGACGACGTCCGGATGGATATAGACCGATGTCTCGTCCATGAAGCTGACATCGCGCTCGAGCCAGTACCTGACCGTCCTCTCCCTGAGCAGCCTCTGTGCCCTGAGCAGCTCCTCTCTGGTGTTTATGCCGATGAATTCCGTCTCGTCTCCGAAACAGAAGACACCGCAGCGGATTCCGCGCCCGGATGCGACCTCGAGTATGTCGGTCAGGTAGTACTCGCCCTTCTTGTCGTTGAGCCGTATCTTCTTCAGGAGCGGCAGCGTACCCGAGTCGAAGAGGTATATGCCGCTGTTGACCTCTTTCACGGCCTTCTCCTCAGCTGTGGCGTCACCCTCCTCCCTGATCCCGAGGGGGTTTCCGGAGCCGTCCCTGATGATCCTGCCGTACCCGGCCGGGTCGGCGGCGACGAAGGATATGAGGCTTAAGCCCCTCCTTGCGCGCCTGTGCCTTGTTATGAACCGCCTGAGCGTACCTGTGCTCACGAGCGGGGTGTCACCGTTGATGACGAGGACGTCTCCCTCGAACCCACCGAGCGCCCTTGCCGCGCTCATCAGGGCATGGGCCGTACCGAGCGGGGAACGCTGCAGGGCGAACCCGACGGCATCGGACCCGAGGGCCTCTTCCAGTGCCTTCCTGTTGTCGCGCCCGACGACCACGACGACCCTCTCCGGCCTCAGTCCCGCCAGTGCACGGAGGACATAATGTATCATCGGGATGCCGTTCAGGGTATGGAGCACCTTGGGTATGGACGACTTCATCCTCGTCCCCTGCCCGGCTGCAAGCACCACGCATGCCAATGCCTTCTTCATGTCTTCAACCTCACTCTCACCTTGAGTGTCAGCACCCTGTTGCCCCTAACAACCTTCACGGGCACCACATCCCCCTCTCTCCTGCCCCGCAGGGCCTTCTTCAGGTCATCCATTGAGGTGACCTTCCGTCCGTCTATATCGACAATGATGTCTCCTCCGAGATAGAAGATTATCCCGCTGATCTCAACCGGCCTGTTGCCTCCCCTGATACCGGCCCTTGCGGCCGGCCCTTTCGGGTCCACCTCTGAAACAAGTATGCCGGTGTCGACCGGGAGCCTGAGCGCCATGGACAGTTCCCTCCACAGCGGCACCCCGGTTATCCCGAGCCACGGCCTCTTCACCCGGCCGTACTTGATCAGGTCCGGGATCAGGGCCTTCGCCGTATTCACGGGTATGGCGAACCCGATGCCCACGTTGCCTCCGGAGGGGCTGAAGATGGCGGTGTTTATGCCGACCACCTCCCCCGAGGTGTCTATCAGGGGGCCGCCGGAGTTTCCCGGGTTTATCGGCGCATCGGTCTGTATGACGTTCTCGATCACCCGGCCGGACTCCGTCGTCAGGGGCCTGCCAAGCGCACTTATTATGCCTGTGGTGAGGGTAGAGGCGAGTCCGAAGGGGTTGCCTATGGCGTAGACCTTCTGTCCGACCTGCAGTCTCTCCGAATCGCCGAGCCTCAGGGGCAGAAGGCCCTTGACGGCCGGTATCTTGATGATGGCTATGTCGTTCTCGGGGTCTGCTCCCACAAACGTTGCACCGTACTTGTCTCCGTTGCTCAGGGTTACGGTTATCTCCGAGGCACCCTCTATGACGTGGTAGTTGGTGAGCACATAGCCCGCGGGATCGATTATCGAGCCCGAGCCCGCACCCTTCTGGGGATATATCGAGAAGAAGTCCCTGATAAGCGTCGTGGTCGTGATGTTGACGACCGAGGGGCTCACTTCCCTGTAGACCCTTATGTTGATCTTCTCCTCCGGGGTGAGGGCATGGGAGTCGGCTGCAGGGAGCAGTACCGCGGATAATGCAGCAAGCAGGAGGAGGACATGCCTCAAAATGACGGTTTTCAAAGGCGGTTGAGGGAAAAGCCCTCTCTCTGAGGTAGTGTAGCTCATCTATGTGATCTTACGGATCAGCATCCTGGATTATGCGGGCCGTAAAAGCTCACTTCTCGGCCCCGGCCATGACTTCATCGGGGAGGTCGAAGTTCGCATACACGTTCTGCACATCGTCATGGTCCTCGAGCACCTCCATCAGCCTGAGCATCTTCTCCGCCATCTCGCCCTCGAGGGTTACATATGTCTTCGGGAGCATGGTTATCTCTGCCATGGAGACGGCGATGCCGTGCCCTGTGAGCGTCTCCTTCACCCTGTTCATATCTTCAGGAGCCGTTATGATCTCGTAGTTTTCCTCTCTGGGGTCGTTCTTCATGTCCTCTGCACCTGCATCGAGAACGATGCTCATGAGCGTGTCTTCATCGGTGGACGACTTCTCGACGAGGATATACCCCTTCTTTTCAAAAATCCAGGACACACACCCCGCCTCTCCGAGGCTCCCGCCGTGTTTTCCGAGCAGGTGCCTTATCTCGGCCACGGTCCGGTTCCTGTTGTCCGTGAGCACCTCGATCAGGAGCGCAACGCCGCCCGGGCCGTAACCCTCGTAGAGGGCCTCCTCGTAAGAGGCGCCGGGCAGCTCGCCCGTCCCCTTCTGTATGGCCCTCTTTATGTTGTCCTGGGGCATGTTCGCCTCTTTCGCCTTCTCGATCGCGGTCCTCAGCCTCGGGTTCATTGCAGGGTCATCCCCGCCGAGCCTGGCTGCAACGGATATCTCCTTGGCCAGCTTGGAGAAGAGCTTGCCCCTCTTGGCGTCTGCCGCCGCCTTCTTGTGTTTTATCTGAGACCACTTGGAATGTCCTGCCATACTGCCCCCAAAACAAAGATTGAATAAAGTAAAGTCACCAGTTCAGCCCTGCTGGCAGTACTGGTGAAACCGGAGAGCTCCAGACGTCGGAGCAAGGCATGTGCCGCAGATTTCCACGTGAATATACGCGATGCCGCCTGTTATTTATAATAACGGGCTCAGACTTTCCGTGTCAATGATTTCACAAGCCCTGCGGCAGTGAACGCCCCGGTCCCTGCGGTCAAACCCGGGCTACTCGATCCGGTATTCCTTGATCTTGGTAAGAAGTGTCTTGTAGCTTATCTTCAGCTGTTCCGCAGCCCTGGTCTTGTTCCACCTCGTACTCTCGAGGGCCTTCCTTATCCTCAGGGTCTCGGCAAGCCGCAGCGCAGCCTTCGTCGTCTCCTCGAGCGGACCGTCCATCGGGAGCCCCTCGATGGAGGAGTTGACGTTCAGCGCCATAAGCGAGATGTGAGCGGGCAGTATGGTGTCTCCGTCTGCAAGTATCATGGCCCTCTCTATCGTGTTCTCGATCTCCCTCACGTTTCCCTTCCAGTTGTACTCCATGAGCAGCTTCATGGTCTCGGGTGCTATCTTCTTCGGCTTTATCTTCATCTCGGCGGCGTACTTGTTGACGAAGAACTCGGCAAGCATCGGGATGTCCTCCCGCCGTTCCCTCAGAGGCGGTATGTATATGGGGAAGACGTTCAGCCTGTAGTAGAGGTCCTCCCTGAACTCGCCCTCCTGGACACAGGCGGCAAGGTCCTTGTTGCTCGCCGCAATCACCCTCACGTCCACCTGTATCGGTCTCGTTCCGCCGACACGCTCGATGACATGGTCCTGCAGGACCCTCAGGAGCTTCGCCTGGAGCGACAGCTCCAGCTCCGCGATCTCGTCAAGGAAGATCGTGCCCTTGTGCGCGAGCTCGAACTTGCCGAGCTTTCTCGACTCGGCACCCGTGAAGGCACCCTTCTCATGGCCGAAGAGCTCGCTCTCGAGCAGTTCACGCGGAATGGCCGCACAGTTTATCGGCACGAAGAGGTTGTCCTTTCCGGTGCTCAGGTGGTGGATGGCCCGGGCAAAGAGCTCCTTGCCCGTTCCGCTCTCCCCCAGGAGCAGGACCGTGCTCTTCGTGGGTGCAACCCTCTGGACCTTCTGGACCACGTCCTTTATCTTCTCGCTCCCGCCTATGATCCGGGGAAGGCCCGTCCTCGACGAGACCTCCTCCTTGAGGAGCAGGTTCTCCCTGTAGAGCCTCCTTGCCTCGAGCGCCCTCTTGACTATGACGATCAGGTGGTCTATGTCGAAGGGCTTTGTTATGAAGTCGTATGCGCCCTGCTTCATCGCCTCGACGGCCACCTCTATGGTCCCGTACGCCGTCATTATGATCACCGGCAGTATGGGATCTTCGGCCAGGGCCGCCCTGAGCACCTCCAGACCGTCCTTTTTCGGGAGCTTGAGGTCTGTGAGCACGAGGCTTATGCTCCTCTGCTGCAGCTGCTTTATGCCTTCCTTTCCGTCGAGGGCTATGACGCACCTGTAGCCCTCGGAGCCGAGGGAGGCCTTCAGCATGTCGGCCATGGACTTCTTGTCTTCGACTATCAGTATACTCTCCACTTACACCTCACATTCCTGCATCCTTGAGCGCCTCTCCGCAGCGGCACCCCCTGCTTGGGGGGATCAGGCCGACCGCTGCCGTGAGCAGGGCATTGACGTCCCCGGCACTCCGGTTCATCGTTTCGACCACCTCCCTGGTGGTGAGCCTCGCAGGAGAGATCCCTGCAGCGAGGTTCGTCACCACTGCCAGGGCCGCATAACACAATTCACTCTCCCTCGCAAGCACCGCCTCCGGCATCCCGGTCATGCCGACCACGTCGGCACCCATGGAGCTGAAAAAGGCTATCTCGGCCGCGGTCTCGAGCCTCGGCCCCTCCACGCAGACGTATGTCCCGGAGTCCCGGAGACTTATGCCCACGGATTCAGAGGCCCTCACGAGGCTCTCCCTCAACTCCGGACAGTACGGCTCCGTGAAGTCCACGTGGACCACATCGTCCCCATCATAGAACGTATTCACCCTCGACTTCGTGAAATCGATGATCTGGCTGAGGAGCACGATCTCTCCGGGCCTCAACCCGCTGTTGATGCCGCCGACAGCACTGACCGCTATCACCCTCTCCGCGCCCAGATCCCTGAAACCCCGGATGTTTGCACGGTAGTTCACCTTGTGCGGGGGTATGTTGTGCCTGCTGGAGTGTCGCGGCAGGAAGGCCACGGGCCTTCCGGAGAGCTCGCCTATCAGGAAGTCGTCCGATGGAAGACCGTAGGGGGTCTCGACTCTCCTCCTCTCGCTCACCTCAAACCCGGGAATCCCGTACAGGCCGCTGCCGCCGATAAGGCCGATCATAAAAAGCGTTCCACCTCTTCTGTCCCGTCTCCGGCTCCATGCTGATACTTACGGAGAAAATGATATAATAGTTTACCATAAAAACAGCAGGATTACATGAGAGTGGAGAGGAGGTTCTCGTGATTGACCGGGATGTACTGAGCAGGGCGATAAAGGTCGCGCTGAAAAACGGGGGAGACTACGCGGATGTCTTCGTAGAGTCGAAGAGGTCGCTGTCCGTACAGCTCGAGGACGGCAAGATCGAAAAGCTCCTGAAAGGTACGGACGCAGGAGTGGGAATACGCGTCATATTCGGGGGCAGGACCGCCTACGGATACACGAACGAGTTCAGTCAGGCCGCCATACTCGGGCTGGCCGAGACAGTGAGCAAGGCGTCAAGGGGGGCCGGGCCGCACGAAACCCTTGACCTCAGGAGCGCCAGTCCCTCGGTCGATTTCGAGATAAAGATACCTCCCGAGGAGGTTCCGACGGCCGAGAAGATCGGGATGCTGCAGGAGGCCGACCGTACGGCGAGGAGCTACCATCAGAGCATCCGGCAGGTGCTCGTGGTCTACAGGGAGTCGGTCCAGACCGTCAGGATAGCCACGTCCGAGGGCACCGTGGCCGATGACACGAGGGTGCACACCCTCGCCATAGTCCAGGTGGTCGCAGCCGAAAACGGTACGATCCAGACCGGTTACGAGCCTGTCGGCGGACACGTCGGGTTCGAACTCTTCGATGAATACCCCCTGAACGCAGTCTCTGAACAGGCTGCTGCAAGGGCCGTCATGATGCTGAAGGCGAGGAGGGCCCCTGCCGGCCGCATGCCGGTCGTCA
>JAADGG010000065.1 GCA_013152485.1 Nitrospirota bacterium
CCGGATGGTGAACTGCGAAGTTCCCTCGGACGCCGGGAGAATTGAGATGAAAAAAAAATCGGTATCCACTGTCCTGCTGTGACTTGCACTGTTTATCGGACGGCATTGAGGTATAATATTCAGTATGACCGAAGAGGTACGGACAAGAAGCGGTATCGTCCTGACGGTGGAGAGCCGGGAGACCGACACCGGCGTTGAGCTGTCGCTGCGGATGAGAGACGGCAAAAGGTGCCTGCTTCATTGGGGCCTCTCACGCAGCGAGCATGCCCCCTGGCAGACACCCCCGCGCTCACTCTGGCCTGACGGCAGCAGGGAGCTCGGAGGGAACGCACTCCAGACACCCTTCAAGAGTGACAACGGTGAGGGCCGGATCACCATACGTGTGGACAAGGACCTGAGACTGCCGGTCCTGAACTTCGTCCTCTTCTTTCCGGATGAAGACCGCTGGGACAACAACCACGGCAGGAACTACCGGGTGAGGATACCACTGAGCGGTCCCGAGGGGCCCTCTCCTGAAGAGGCATTGAAGACGGAGACAGGGGGGCTTGATGTCGAGTTTCAGAAGGTCTACGAACTCGGCCCTGACGGCCGACTGGCGGCAGCCCTTTGCAGGAAAGACGGAAGATACCGGCTCGTCCTGATCACCGACGCACCAGGGCCTCTGATCCTGCACTGGGGCGTGGCAGTGCACAGACGCAACGAGTGGCTGATGCCCCCCGCGCCTATGCATCAAGCCGGAACGACCGTATACGGTGACAGCGCTGCGGAGACACCCTTTGCTCTGCATGAAGGGCTGAACCGCCTGGTGCTGGAGTTCGGGCAGGAGGAAGCCCCCCTGGGGATACCCTTTGTGTTGAGACAGCCTGATACGGGCCGTTGGATCAAGAACAGGGGCCGGGACTTCTTCATCCCGGTTGCCGGTCGAAAGGAGCGGGCCCTGCCCCATATCGCGGAGGAGATCATCAGGGCTGAGACGGGGCAGCACTCATGGACGCTCATGCACAGGTTCAATCTATGTCACGACCTCATCGACGATGTCAGGGGAGAGACCGAGGGTCTGGCCCTGCTCTTCGTATGGCTGCGCTTCTCCGCTGTCAGGCAGCTGGTATGGCAGAGGAATTACAATACAAAACCGAGGGAACTGACCCACGCCCAGGACCGCCTGACACTGAAACTCGCTGGACTCTACGTAGATGACACGAAGAACCGCGAGCTGATACGCTTGATGATGACAACACTCGGCAGGGGCGGTGAAGGTCAGCGCATACGGGACGAGATACTCCACATAATGCACAGGCACCGCATAAAGGAAGTCTCCGGCCACTTCCTCGAGGAGTGGCACCAGAAGCTCCACAACAACGCCACACCGGACGACATCGTCATCTGTGAGGCTTATCTGGAGTTCCTCAGAAACGACGGAGATCTCGACACATTCTACAGGACACTCGACGCCGGGGGTGTCTCCAGAGAACGGCTCGAGAGTTTTGAGCGGCCGATAAAGACCCCACCGGATTTCGTCCCTCACCTGAAAGAGGCCCTCATACACGACTTCGAGGAATACCTGAGGCTGTTGAAGTCGGTCCACTCCGGCACCGACCTCGAGAGCGCCTTCAATGCCGCGAGACACCTGTTGGATGCCGAAACAGGCGGGCTGATAGACTTCATACTGACGCACAAGGACGGCAGCGGCGCCGAGGTGATGGACCTCGTAGAAGGAATAACACGGGCGCGGCGGACCCTCAACCGGCTGCTCGACTCTGAGAAGGACCACGCGAAAGTCCGCGACATGCTCTATCTCGACCTCGCACTCGAGGAATTCATGCGCGTTACGATAGAGCGTAATGTCACCCCCCGAACGGAGACGGGCCGGCTCGTCGGGCTCGTTGGCCCGGTGATGGAGAACATACGATTCTCCCATGACAATGACGACTTCTCGGGATCTTTCCGGGAGTGGAACCGGCTCAGGGACGGCTACGATCCCGGCAGAGACTGGTCTCTCCACGCCAAGGCCGTGCTCGACAGGGCCGGACGCGCAATAGGCAGGTTCATCGACCATTACTACCGACTGTTCCAGTCCAAGGCGGAGCTGCTCGGCAAGGCATTCAACGCCGATCCATGGTCCGTCAACCTGTTCACCGAAGAGATAGTACGCGGCAGGCCCGCGTTCGTCCTGTCGATGCTTCTGCGCTATCTCGACCCTGTACTGCGCCGGAGGGCCGAACTCGGCAATTGGCAGGTGATCAGTCCCGGCCACGGCCGGGGTGTAGGGCGCGTCGAGACGGTCGCATCGCTGGGGGATGTACAGGGCAGGAGGTTCAAGACCCCTACGGTGGTCATTGCAGACAGGGTTCGGGGGGATGAAGAGCCCCCTGAAGGCGTGACCGCCGTCATTACACCCGACGCCGTAGACCTTGTATCGCACGTGGCCGTACGAGCCAGGAACTCCGGGATCCTCTTTGCCACCTGTTACGACACTAAGTGCCTCGAACGCCTCAAGTCCCTCAGGGGACGACTGCTCAGCTTCACCGTTGACTCATCGGGCGACCTGGTGTTCGATGAAGTCGAGGACGAAACGGTCGGGCTTCCGCCAAGGCTGCGGGTCGGGTTCGTAAAGATATCCCGGCCCGACTTCACGGCTTATGCCGTACCGGAAAAGGACTTCAGGGAAGGGATCGTCGGCGGCAAGTCCCTCAACCTCGCACGCCTGCGCGGAAAGCTCCCCGAATGGATACATCTGCCCTCTTCAGTGGCACTGCCCTTCGGTGTTTTCGAGAAGGTCCTCGAACTGGACCGTAACAGCAGGATCAGGCAGCGCTGCCGGGAACTGACGGAAAGGCTTGACGGTGATGCCGCAGCGGTGCTCGCAGAGATCCGCAGCACCCTGCTCGGCCTCGAGTTTCCCGAAGAGCTGCCCTCCACCCTCCGCAGTCTCATGGAAGGGGCAGGACTCGAATGGCCCCGGAACTGGGACGAGGCCTGGATGTGCATCAAGCGCGTATGGGCATCCAAGTGGAACGAACGGGCATATCTCAGCCGGAGGACGAGGGGCATTCCAGACGAGGACCTCTACATGGCAGTGCTGATCCAGCAGGTCGTGGAAGCAGAGTATTCATATGTCGTACATACCGTCAATCCATTCACTGGCAACGCCGACGAACTATACGCAGAGGTCGTCCTCGGCCTTGGAGAGACACTGGTCGGCAACTACCCGGGCAGGGCCCTCGGCTTCACCTGCCGGAAGACAAGGCCGGAACCCCGCCTCACCTCCTATCCCAATAAAAGCATCGGCCTGTTCGGAGGAGGCCTCATATTCCGTTCGGACTCCAACGGCGAGGACCTCAGCGGCTATGCCGGCGCAGGCCTCTACGACAGCGTAGTGCTGGATCCCCCCAAGGAGGTGCCGCTCGACTACACGGAGGAACCGCTCGTTTGGGACGAAAAGTTCAGGACACAGATCCTGAACGGCATCGCAGAGGCAGGTGCAGAGATCGAAAAGCTGATGGGCTCGGCCCAGGATATCGAGGGGGCCTATGCAGGGAAGACGTATTACGTGGTACAGACACGCCCGCAGGTCTGATGCGCGGACGGCAGGATTCCGCGTTCGATGACGGCAGTTGGTGGCGGTGGAGGGATTTGAACCCCCGACCCTGCGGATATGAGCCGCATGCTCTTACCAACTGAGCTACACCGCCGCAGTCGCCCGTCTGAACGTGATGACAATTATAACAAAAAAATCAGCCTTAATAAAAGAGTATGAATCGTCTCATCCTGACGTTTATGAGAAGGCCCACGCAGATGAAGTTTGCAAGCAGCGCGGTGCCGCCATAACTGAAGAAAGGCAACGGGATGCCCACGACCGGCATGAGCCCCATGGTCATGCCGATATTTATGAAGACGTACAGGAGAAACATCGTGCTGATCCCGATCGACAACAGTGTTCCGAATTCGTCCTTTGCATAAAACGCGGTCTCATACCCCCGGATGATCAGCAGGATATAGAGGCTTATCACGAATACGGAACCTACCGCCCCCCACTCCTCCGAAAAGACCGAGAATATGAAGTCCGTGTGCTTCTCGGGCAGAAACCGGAAGGGCCCCTGCGTGCCCCTGAGATACCCCTTACCGAAGAACTTGCCCGAGCCTATCGTGATCTTTGACTGCTCGATCTGATAGCCTATCCCCTTCGGATCGACCTTCGGGTCTATGAATGCAACCAGCCTGTTGCGCTGGTATTCCTTGAGGCCCTCCCAAAGTATGTTGCCCGCAAAAGGAAGGGATATGACGATAACCAGGAGCACACTGGCAAGTATGCGCCTCTGCACCCCCTTTACGAGCACCATGAGTACGACGATCCCGACCAGTGTGATGGCCGTGCCGAGGTCGGGCTGCCTGTAAAGCAGACAGAAGGGTATCAGCACGAACAGGAACACGAGCATGGCGAGGGGAGAGACGGAGAGAGGTGAACGCTTTGTGCTGAGATATTTGGCGACAACGATTATCATGGCTATTCTGAACAGCTCGGAAGGCTGAAAACTGAGAGGCCCCACCCTGAGCCACCTTTGCGCTCCCATGCCCGTGTGTCCGAGCATTATGGTCAGAAAGAGCAGGACCAGCCCCGCTCCGTAGAGATGGTAGGCAAGGTTTATGAGTTTCCTGTAATCGAAGCTCGCAGAGACAAAGAGTGCCGCAACGCTGAGACACAGCCATATCGACTGCCTGACGTAAAACGACGGCTGGGTGTCGAGCACGGATCTCGTGGCACTGTATATCGTCATTATCCCCAGCAGCGTCAGGAGGAGCGGGATGGAGAACATGAGCCAGTCGAAGTTCCTTATGCCCTGGTAGCTAATTTTCAGCCTGTCTCTCAACATAGTATCCTGAAGATTTCATGTACGCCTCAATGGCAGCCTTTGCAATAGGGCCGGCAGTCTCCCCGCCGTGCCCGCCGTGCTCGACGAAGACGGAGAGGGCTATCGAGGGATTCTTGACGGGTGCATATGCAACGAACCATGCGTGGTCCCTGTACTTGCTCGCAAGCTTCTTCTTTACCGATTCAGGGATCTTTATCACCTGGGCGGTCCCCGTCTTGCCCGCAATCCCCACTATCTCCGACTTCGCAGTCCCGCCCGTGCCCTTGAGGTCTTCAACCACCCCCACCAGGGAATCCCTGATCACCCTGAGCGTCTTCCGGCTGAGACTGAGTTTTGCAATGGGCTCCGGGCTGACAGGGGCATTGAGGAGCTCGGGCCTGTAGACGGTACCGCCGTTTGCTATGGCGGATATCATGAGGGCGGCCTGGGCGGGCGTAACAGAGACATATCCCTGCCCGATCGCTGCATTGAAGGTCTCGCCGAGGTACCAGGGGATCCCCTTCTTTCTCAGTTTCCACGACGTAGTCGGTATGAGCCCGGTCTTCTCCGCACTCAAGCCGACTCCGGGAGCGATACCAAGCCCGAGGGCGTTTGCGTACTTGGCAATCCGGTCCATTCCGAGAAGCCTGCCGATCTCGTAGAAGTAGACGTCACAGGATTCGACCATCGCCTTTCTGAGCGCGGTCCTGCCATGGCCCTGCCCCTTCCAGCAGCTGAACTTCCAGATCCCCACATGAACCGCGCCCGTGCAGTCCACGGAGAAGTTCTCGTCCACAACCCCTTCCTCCAGGGCCGCGATTGCGGTGACTATCTTGAATATCGAACCCGGAGGATACTGGCTCTGGAAGACCCTGTTCAGGAAGGGATGCCCCGGGTGCCTCTGGAGTCTGCGCCATTGTTTCTGGGAAATGCCGCGCACGAACAGATTGGGGTCAAACGATGGAAGGCTCACCAGCGCGAGGACCTCGCCGTCTTTGGGATCGAGCGCCATGAGAGCCCCGGCCTTTCCCTTGAACGCCTCCTCGGCGGCCTTCTGTGTACGGATGTCGACACTGAGCGTGAGGTCCTCACCCTTACGGGGAGGCACCACCTTGAGAGTACGAAGCTGTCTTCCGAGTGCATCGACCTCGATGAACCTCTTCCCGGGTATCCCCCTCAGCCTCTTGTCATAGAGGGCCTCGACCCCCCATTGACCTACGAAGGTCCCCTTGGGGATACCGGCAAAGAGTCCCTTGCGCAACTGGGCCTCGGTGGGCAGGCTCAGATATCCTATCAGGTGCGCTCCGGTGCTGCCGAAGGGATAGGCCCTTGTTATCTCCGTCTCTACCACGAGGCCCGGAAAGTCGGACCGCCTTGCCTCGATCCTGGCGACCTCTGCAAAGTCCAGCCCCTCTTTCAGCCTTATGGGCTCGAGGACGTGCTTTTTATGTTTCGATATCTTCCTTGAAAGCTCCTCCACCGGCATGTCCAGCAGCCTCGAGAGCCCCTTCAGGTCGAGCCCCTCCTTGGAGAGGTCCGGTATGAGCGAGGCGATGAAATAGGGGGCGTTCTTCACAAGGGGAATGCCGTTTCTGTCGAATATTATGCCCCTTGGGGCGGGGATCTTGAAGACCCTGACCCTGTTCTTCTCGGACTGCCTCCTGTAATAACTGCCCTTCAGTATCTGGAGCTGCCATAGTCTCAGCAGGAAAACAACGAACACCGCCATGGATATGTAAGCCAGAATCGTTATGGTCTTTCTCTTGTCCCTCATTTCCCAGCCCTTATGAGCCACCCGAAAGGCGCGTTGACAGCTGCCTTGAGCAGGGTCAGGAGCAGAAAGTCCTGAACAGGGGCGGGCCTCTGCGAAAAGAGGGCGAGCGACGTGTATACGACGGTCTCATCGACGATGGTGAGGGTGAAGACCGCAAGCATTCCCAGGATCGGGGTCCATATGAAAAAGCCCTCCGTGAGATACGCAGGCAGGATCCCGACCAGCCCCTTCCCGAGGATTCCCGGGCCGATCAACTGTCCGGAAAGGGTGTCTTCAAGAAACCCTACGGGTATGCCGACTGCCACCCCCGCCAGGTCCCCCCGCTTAAGGCCGAAATAATAGACGAGCAACAGGGTCAGGTTCAGCTTCATCGGGCCTGTCGATATCACGGACTGGAGCAGGAACACCCCAGCTGCAACAGCGATCCAGAAGGCCGATTTCTTTACAGTCTCATTCATCGTCCGGCGTCCTATTTCTTGAAGACCATGACCTCTTCGATCATGGATGCCTTTATTATCGGTTCGACTTCGACACGGAGGAAGAGCTCGCTCCCCTTGTCCACCTCGGTTATGTAGCCCACGGGAATGCCCTTGGGAAACACACCGTCAAGCCCCGAGGTGATCAACAGGGTGCCGGGACTGACCTCTTCATCCTGCGGGATGTACTTCAACATGCACGAGCCGTCCCCCCTGCCCGAGAGTATCCCCTCAACCCTCGTATCCTGAAGCCTTACGGATACGGAAAAGCTCACGTCCGTTACAAGCAGGACCTTCGAGAATCCGGGCAGGACCTCCGAGGTCTTGCCCACGAGCCCCTCGGGTGTCCTTACGGCCATATCCTTTCTGATCCCATCCGACTTCCCCTTGTCAATGATTATCATCTCGGGCCACTGCCGGATCCCGGAGGATATGACCCTGGCAGCCGCAACAAAACGGGGCGCTCTCTCCTTTATCTTCAATATGGTTCTCAACCTCTCGTTTTCAAGCTTGAGTTCGCTGTACTCCTGTTCCCTCGTCTTCAGACGGCCGAGTTCCTGTCTGAGCAGGCTGTTCTCCTTCTCCAGCCTGAAATAGTAGAGGAAGGGCGACTTGATGATGCCCAGGACTTCAGCAAAGGTCTTCTCGAGCCTGTAGAGGGGAGACTGCAGGGCAGTCAGGGGTTTGAACGGCCCCCTGCTGCTCTGAAAGGTCATGAGAGAGGCAGAGACGACAACGACAAGGAAAAGCAAGGCGATCCGTCTGTTCCTCATCTCATCATCAGTTCAGAGCCACGCGTTGCAGCAGGTCGATCTCGTCGAGCATCTTGCCCACTCCCCTGACAACCGCAGTGAGGGGGTCATCAGCCACGATCACCGGAAGCTTGGTCTCTTCCTTTATCAGCAAGTCGAGACCTCTCAGCAGTGCACCGCCGCCGGCAAGCACGATGCCGGTATCCACGATATCCGCTGCAAGCTCCGGAGGAGTATTCTCAAGGGCGACCTTGATGGTGTCAAGGATTATGGTAACAGGCTCCTGAAGGGCCTCCCGTATCTCCTCTTCGTTGATGGTGATGGTCTTTGGGATTCCGGACACCATGTCCCTTCCCTTTATCTCGATCTCCCTGGTGGTGCTGTCGGTCGGATAGGCGGAACCGATCTCGATCTTGATCTGCTCGGCGGAGCGTTCACCTATCATGAGATTGTATCTCCTCTTAATGTAGGCGAGTATGGTCTCGTCCATCCTGTCTCCGCCGACCCTGACCACCTTGCTGTAAACGATTCCGTCGAGTGAGATGACGGCGACGTCAGTGGTTCCACCGCCGAGGTCGACGATCATGTTGCCCGTCGGCTCTCCCACGGGCAGACCTACCCCGACGGCTGCAGCCATGGGTTCCGATATCAGATAGACCTCCCTGGCACCCGATGCCTGGGAGGCGTCCTTGACCGCCCTCTGTTCGACCTGGGTTATCCCGGAGGGCACACCTATTATCACCCTTGGGGACACGAAGCTCTTCCGGTTGTGTACCTTGGTTATAAAATACTTGAGCATCTCCCCGGTGGCGTCGAAGTCTGCGATCACACCGTCTTTCATGGGCCTTATCGTGGTTATGTTCGCCGGGGTCTTTCCGAGCATCCTCTTTGCGTCTGCACCGACGGCGATCGTCTTTTTGTTGTCCTTCCTTATGACAACCACCGACGGTTCGTTACAGACGATTCCCTTCTTTTTCACATAGACAAGCGTGTTCGCCGTTCCGAGGTCTATGGCAAGGTCGTTTGAAAACAGTCCGAGTATTTTCTGTATAAACATCCACCCTCCCGATTCAGAAGCAGTAAGCGGTTCCATCAGCAAGCGGCCTGCATCAACCGCCCGAGACATCTCCTTTATCGCCGTCTACTTCTATTACGTTTGTTTTTGCCATCTCGTCACCGAGACGTCTCTTCTTGTCACTGCCGTAAAGCACGATAAACTCGAAGGCAAGCACGGCGAGGAAGAGAAGCCATCCTATCAGCGGAACTCTCCACAGCAGAAACCCGAAGGCAATGGTCAGGTTTCTCAGTATTGATTCCTTGACGGTACAGCGCCCTCCATCCGCCCTTACCACGCTCAACCCGAGGAGCATCTTGCCAGGACTCCTGCCGTTGAAGAAACCGTCGGATATCAGGATGTAGACAAGCCCTGCAAACAGGCCTGTCTCATGCAATACCTCAACCGCTACGGCCGCCAGTACAAGGTCTATAACCTTTGCGACTACACGGGAAAGAAGTCCTGCAGGGGTTGTCATTTAAAATACTACCAGATGGGTATCGGGATTTTCAAGGATTCCGGCCCGCTTGTCAAGGCAGTGGTTCAGCACCTCAAACAAGGCCGTACGAGTGCAGTGTCTGCCGCAGGCTCTCCCTGTTGGTCTCTGACATCTCGCACAGTGGCAGACGGAGTTCCCCGGTTATCCTGCCCATCATCGACAGGGCCGTCTTCACGGGTATGGGGTTGGTCTCTATGAACATCGCGGAGTTGAGCGGTTCGAGCCTGAAATGGAGGCGCCGTGCATCGTCATAAAGCCCCTCCTCATAGAGTGCACACATCCTGGAGACCTCTTTAGGCATCACGTTGGCGGTTACCGAGATCACCCCGCTGCCGCCGAGGGCGAGAAGCGTGTATGTAGTGAAGTCGTCTCCCGAAAGAACGGCGATCCTGTCGCCACAGCGCCTCAGGACCTCGCTCACCTGCCTCATGTCTCCGGTGGCCTCCTTTATGGCAACGATGTTTTCGATCTCTGAAAGCCGTTCCACCGTCTGTGGCAGTATGTTTACGGCCGTGCGTCCGGGGACGTTGTACAGAACGAGCGGAAGGTCGACTGCCTCCGCCACGGCCCTGTAGTGCCTGTACAGGCCCTCCTGCGTAGGCTTGTTGTAGTATGGCGCAACGAGCAGGGCCGCATCCGCACCGAGCCTCTTCGCCTCCTGCGTCATGAGGATCGTCTCCTCGGTCGAGTTGGCGCCGGTGCCTGCTATGACCGGAACCCGCCTGTTTACTGCCTTTACGGTCGCCTTTATGACATTGTAGTGTTCCTCGTATGTCAGGGTTGCCGACTCACCCGTGGTACCGCATGGCACTATGCCGTTTGTACCCTCTTCTATGTGCCACTCGATCAGGTCAGACAAGGCCTTCTCATCCACCGCCCCATTCTTGAAAGGGGTTACCAAGGCTACGATTGAACCCTTGAACATTGCGACCTCCTCCTTAGAAAGAACTCCAGAGCATATCCCTGCCTACTGATGACGAGGACAGCCTGAGAGTTTATATGCTGGTTGTCGTACCATTGTGATAAAGACCGGCCCTGTACGTGGAACCCGCCCTTTCCGTCCACCTGACGAGTCCGTATGCCGGCATCTTACCGTCTCCTCTGCCCCGGATGGTTATAGCATGCCCCTTTTGCAGAGGATACGTCGTTATCATGCCGAAGCCGTGTTCGGAGATATCCACGATGGACCCCTTGGCCTCGACCCTCGTGGCATCCCTGCAATCCACCTCTGTTACCGCAAACTCGATGTTCAGCCTGGTTGCCTGCCTCGAAACGCGTCTCTTCTCTAACATTTCTCTTTCCCCTCAATACCGTCCGATAAGCAGTACAAGTCCTTTATTGTATGGTTCCTGCGTTCTTACCGGACACTGATGTCTTCCCCTACGAGTATCTCCGAGGTTATAACTCCGTCAAACACGGTAACCGCAGGACCCGTCATGTAGACGTGTCCGTCCTCCGACCATTCAATGGAAAGGTCTCCGCCCAGGAGATGGACCGTGACGTCCCTTCCCGTAATCCCCTTCAGCGACGTCGCCACGGCAGCGGCAGAGGCGCCGGTTCCGCACGCCATGGTCTCACCGGCTCCCCTCTCCCACACCCGCATCCTTATCTCCCTGTCGTTCAGTATCTCTATGAACTCCACGTTCGTCCTGGAAGGAAACATCTCGTGGTTCTCGATCAGGGGCCCGTAGTAACTGACGGGAAAGGTCTCCACATCATCGATGACCGTCACGCAGTGTGGGTTGCCCATCGAGAGGCAGGTGACCTCAAAGACCCTCCCTTCTATCTCAAGTGGATAGTCTATCAAGAGAGCGGTCTCTGACTCCTGGAGATCGACGGGTATCTTCTCGGGCGAGAACTCGGGCATCCCCATATCGACCCTCACCATCTCGCCTCGGGCCTCGGGCCGGATTATACCGGCAAGGGTCTCGATCTCCAGGACCTCCTTCCCGCTCAGTCCCCTGTCCCAGATGTATCTGGCGAGGCAGCGGATACCGTTGCCGCACATCTCGACCTCCGAGCCGTCGGCATTGAATATCCTCATCCTGAAGTCAGCCTCCTGCGACGGACAGAGCAGCAGGAGCTGGTCAGCGCCGACCGCCAGCCTCCTGTTGCACAGATGCACTGAAAGTCTTGACAGCTCGTCAGTGCCGAGATCGGCCAGGGACGACTCCCTCACGGTGTCGATCACTATGAAGTCGTTTCCCAGGCCGTGCATCTTTGTAAATTTTATATTCATGTCATCCCAGCCGTTCTTGAACCCTTCGCCGGCCGCTCAACCGGAACATCTACGGAAAGACTGCACGTCGCACAGCCTTTCCTCGCCTTCATCGAAACTGACGTCTCTCTACTGCAGGAAATCGGGAATCACCTCGCCACGGACAAGATCCCTGTAGGTCTCCCTCTTTCTTATCACATAGTGCTCGCTGTCCCTGACGAGGACCTCGGCCGGTCTTGGACGGCTGTTGTAGTTCGAGCTCATCGAAAAACCGTAAGCCCCGGCACTCATGACGGCAAGATACTCGCCCTGCTCTATCCTGTTGATCTCCCTGCCCCGTGCGAGAAAATCTCCGGACTCACACACGGGACCGACGATATCCGCCACAATCTTCCTGCGCCTGTTCTTCCTGACAGGGGCTATGTGGTGATAGGCGTCGTACAGGGTGGGTCTCATCAGGTCGTTCATCCCTGCATCCACTATCACGAATTCCCTGTCGTCCCCCCTCTTCAGGTAGAGCACCTTGGTGAGAAGGATGCCTGCATTCCCCGCTATGGAGCGTCCCGGCTCCATGATGATCGTGATATCCTGCCCCTTCAGAATCGGCAGGAGTTTCCCGGCCAGCTCCCTCGGATGGGGCGGGGTTTCATCGTTATATTGTATCCCAAGCCCGCCCCCGATGTCCAGATATCTCAGGTCTATCCCCTCGGCCTTCAGGCTCTCTACGAGAACGAGCATCCTCTGGAGGGCGTCGACAAACGGTGTCACCTTTGTTATCTGGGAGCCTATATGCTTGTGCACCCCTATGATCTCGATATTCCCGAGCCGCTTTGCCAGCCTGTAGTACTGAAGGGCATTCTCTATGGGGATGCCGAACTTGTGCTTTCTGAGTCCCGTCGATATATAGGGATGGGTCTCGGGATCGATGTCTGGGTTTATCCTGAGGGCTACCGGCGCCGTAACATTCATCTGTGCTGCGATGGCGTTTATCCTCTCGAGTTCCTGCCCCGACTCGACATTGAACATCAATATCCTCTTGCCGAGGGCATACCGGATCTCCTCGTCGGTCTTGCCCACGCCGGCATAGACGATCTTCGCCGGTGGTATTCCCACGCGCAATGCCCTGTAGAGTTCTCCTCCGGAGACTATGTCGGCACCGCCGCCGCGCCTTGCAATCAGGCGGAGGATGGCGCCGTTCGAGTTGGCCTTCGCTGCAAAGCACAGTATGTGAGGGATCTCCCTGAATGCGCTGCTGTATGCCTCGAGGTGCCTCTCAAGGGTTCTGTGGCTGTATACATACAGGGGAGTGCCGTATTCTTCGATGAGATCCTCCACGGGCACATCCTCGGCATGGAGTCTCCCCTTTACGTATCTGAAATAGTCCATGGTTCTCCTGCTCAACCGTTCCGTTTATTAAACTTTATAGTATTAACACAGGAGGGAGACTAAAGTCAAAAAATCCCGCTTCCCGGACCTGAATGCCCCGTTAAGGACCCGCATCATGCCGCCCCCCTGCAGAGTGCGGGGTTGTGCGTGATGATTTTTGTTGACTATTGACGGCCGGGTGTGTTAACCTTCATGTAGAGTTTTGGAAGTTTTTGTAACGCGTGAGGCCACAAAGACTTTTAGCTTGGTGGCCTTTTTGTTTAGAAGCGAGTAATTCTGAGACTTCAAGTATTCAGCAAGGAGGTACGAGAGAAATGGCTAACGGAACAGTAAAGTGGTTCAACGAGTCCAAGGGTTTTGGTTTCATCACGAGCGAAGACGGCAGTGACGTCTTTGTCCACTACTCCTCGATCCAGGACGACGGCTTCAAGTCACTCGCCGAGGGAGAATCGGTCAGCTTCGACATCGAAGAAGGCCCCAAGGGCCCCAAGGCGGTAAATGTGGTAAAGCAGTAAGAACCGCCTGCAATCGACCGGGAAAGTCCCTCTGTGTCAACAAAGGGACTTTCTATAAACCAACCCCAACAATCCGCGCCTTGACCGCCTGAGAACCGGAACAGATCCTGTCCGGCGTTCGTCACAGGCACTTCAGTCCCCTATACACGGCATCCGCACTCGAGATGCACACGGTTACACAGGGCCGGTCTTCCGCCCGTTCACCTCACGTGAGGCCGAACGGTATCACTCCAGGTCCCACGAGTTCACGACGGAGGAGAAATCGCTCTTGATTCCGTCAAACAGCTCCGGCAGCGTTTTCACCGAGAGACAGAGCTTCTCCCATACCAGGGGATGAACCTCCTTGACCCTCATGTTTTGACTTCTGCCGAGACCGAGGTCCTTTGCAACCTGGTTCCCTGCATACACCGCATACGTCAGGACGGAAAGCCCTTCTTCCGGATCATTCCCGGAAACGGCAACACCGTGGTGACGTCTTATGGCCTCGGAGAATTCTTTCGGGAAGCGCCACCTCTCGGCAATGAGCGCACCGACACCGGTATGCGAAAAACCGATCACTTCCTCCTCGATCTCGGCCATGTCGGGAGCATCGCCGTCCTCGAGCCGTTTCAGCACCTCGTCCGTCTCTTCGGGCAGGTTCTGGGCGATGACCACCTTCCCGATGTCGTGTATCAGGCCGGAGACGAAGGCCTTCTCCTGCAGCTCGGTCCCCATCGAGTGAACGAGCGCCTTCGATGCTATTGCGCAGCCGAGGCTGTGATGCCACAGGCCCTGCATGTCGAAGGACTCTACAACCCTCCTGCCGAAGATCTTGAAGACGGACACCGTAGTGGCAAGGCTCCTTATGGCATTGAATCCGAGTACGGTGATGGCCCTGGAAAGGGTGTCGACGTGGCAGGAAAACCCGTAGTAGCTCGAGTTGGCCAGCCTGAGGACCTTGGCTGTAAGGGCTGGGTCCTTTTCCACTATACTGCTCACCGAGTCGATGGTGGCCGAGTTGTCCATCAGCGCCCGGTTTACCTTGAGCACAACGGAAGGAAGGGTTGGAAGGTCCTTCACTCCTGAAACGAAGGTCTCTATGTCTCTGCGGTTCTTCACGTGAACTCCTTTTCGCACTGTGCCACGATGGCGGAAAGGTCCTCCTCGGAGATGTCGGGAAGGACCAGGTTTCCGTCGTCATCGCGCTCGATCTTCGTGATATTGGGGTATCTCTTCTCCAGCAACTTGAGCTCGAGTGCCTGGGTCCTCACGATGCTGAGGAGCCTCCTGTTCTCGGCTTCGAGGTCGTATTTCTCGATGGCCGAGCGTATCGAGAGCTTGAGCTCCACATCCCTCCACGGCTTCGTGAAGAACCTGTAGATCTCTCCGTTGTTGACTGCGTTCATGGCGGCCTCTATACTTGCATGACCTGTCAGAACGATCCTGACGACCATCGGAAACCGGTTTCTCACGACCGAAAGGAACTCCGACCCCGACATTCCCGGCATGCGCTCGTCAGAGACCACCACCTTTATCCTCTGCTCCTTGAGTATATCGAGGGCGTCTGCTCCATTGCCGGCAGAGTAGACCCTGTACGGCTCGTCCATAAGGACCCTTTTCAGTGATGATATTATATTGGGCTCGTCATCCACCAGGAGTATGCTGTCTTCCATTGTGTATCCTCCTTTGTCTTGCTGGACGAAGGGGTCAACCCCGACATTGTCCATACGTGTTCATTTGCGCATCCTGCCCCCGCCGCAGAAAGGACAGATACGCCAGTCGTCCTCGAGGGGCATCCGGCACTGTTTGCAGAAGTTCTGCTTGAAGGTGCCGCAGTAGGGACAGAAAAGGAACTTTGCATCTATCAGTCTTTCGCAGTCCTCGCACTTGCGCTCGTGTCTCGTCTGGGTGCCGATCACCCTGAGAAGTTCCTCGAGGGTGGTCTCTCCCTGCCTGACCTTGTCGATGCCGTCTTCGATGAGGGTCTTCATCCCTGTTGAACGGGCCATGTTCAGGAGCTC
>JAADGG010000019.1 GCA_013152485.1 Nitrospirota bacterium
CTCCCGACAGGTCCACCGACGCCGTATGGTACACCTGCGGTATCGAGTTCACTATGTTGCTGCTCGTGTTCTGCGCATGACACCCAACACAGTCACCACGAAGCAGCCTCTGGTTCGGCGTGGCGGAGTTGTCATAGTTCATCGGGACACCGCCCTGGCTGTTGTGCATGGTGTGGCAGTTGCTGCATACCCCTGCAACCTCGGCCCTCACCCCGCCGGTCAGCAGCAGTACCAGCAGGAGGGCAAGACATGCCGATATGTAACCATCTCTATTCATCAGACAATACACTCCTGAGCAAGACACTTGCAAATGACATACCAAAAAGCTTACGCCTCTGCTCTCCGCAGATGATACCGTCACCAAAACCCGAACCGCAACGGCTCCACTGAGGAAATCAGCTGCAGAGAGCGTCCATACATCACCGAGAGCCGGCAAGCCCTCAGGACCAACGCCCAAGCTGTGTATGTAATCCACTACACATTTTAGCCCGCTACTTCTTGTGGCACTGAATGCAAAGCTGCCTCTTCCTGTCGAACGACAGCATAAAGTCGGCCTTTGCAGCATGCATGCTGTGACATGAGATACAGGTCACTTCCTCCCCGTTACGGGGGTCTATGACCCCTTCTCCCAGGGGATGGGTGATTTCATGCTGTGATTCATGGCATTTCGCGCATGTTGCAATATCATCGGTCCTGAAGTATAGCGGCTTATCCGAATGCCCCGGCAGGTGGCACTCAAAGCACCTCCTCTCCTTGATCGGAGCACACCTGATCGATTTCAAGGTCCGTTCCATGAGCACGGTTCTCTTCTCCGTCCTCTCGTGACAGCCGAGACAGACGCCTGATTCATTTACCGTCAGTGTCTTCTTTTTCGATGCGTGCGGATTATGGCACATCGTGCAGGCGTTCTCCGTGCCTGAACCGTGCGGGTCCCCGTTGCCAGACACAGTGGCGGCATCCTTGTGGCAGCCCAGGCACAAGGCCTCGCCTTTCACTCTTGTCGTCATCCTTCCGCCGGGGGCAACGGGATCGTGGCACTCCTTGCATTCCCTGTCGAGAAAGGCCTTGTGCCCGTAAGGTCCGAGAAGGCCGTCGGTGTCAGAGGCGTGTCCAGAGTGACACGTGGTGCAGTCCATCGCCCTCGTGACCCGGGTTATCGAGACTCCGTCCGCCTTGCACTTGGGAGCATGACAGCTCCGGCACAGCCTGGAAGGAGCGGCAAGCAACTGGTTCTCCTCTGAAGATGCGTGGGCATCATGGCATGCGGAGCACTTGCCTTCCTTGAACACGGCATGTACCCGTTTCTTCCCGACCTGCTCCTTGAGGCTCCCGTGACAGTTCCAGCAGATCTCTTTCTCTTCACTCACGAGGAGATACCTGTTCTTCCCGCTGTGCGGAACATGACAATCGGTACAGGCCCCTTTCTTCAGGGCCCCGTGCAGGTTCGACTTCCGGACCAGAGAGCGGATCTTCTCATGGCAGCCCAGGCATACAGAGTCGGGGGAGTCTTTCACGAGGCCGCCCGTGTCGCTGACATGTGGATCGTGACACGAGACACACATGCCCTTTTTGAACGGTGAATGGACATACTCGTCGGAAAGTCCCGCCTTGAGCTCTGAATGACACTGATAGCAAAGCTCGGGCACGCCTTCCTTCAGGTCTGCACGTGCATCGGCGTTACCGCGCATCAGGCCCGACAGGAGGAGGAATGCAAAAACCAGACATCCAGCCGTCGAGGCCCCCCGCTGTATCTTTCTGGATACCGACCTCAGTGTCTTCACTATATATGCCCGAAACCACAGATCACTTGTGACAGGCTTCACAGTCCCTCCTGGCAAACGGGTCGTGCTTTATCTTCTTGAGCATACCCGGAGCTTTCGTTACATGGGGCTCGTGACAGCTCAGACACTGCCCGATCTCCGTCAGACGCTTTCCGGCGTGCATACCCGACAGCCTCTCCACGCCCGGTTTATGGCACTTGAGGCACAATTCCGGATCCTTGTCATTCAGAAGGGCATCGGTCCGAGAGTCGTGGGACGAGTGGCAGCTCAAGCAGTCTCCCTTCTCCATGCCTATGTGGCCCCGCCTCTCGGTAGTGGTCACCACCCTGCCGTGGCAGGACAGACAGAGTTGCTGGGGCCGGCCGAGCAGCTGGTAGGCGACCTTGGTTCCATGCGGGCTGTGGCAAGCCGTGCACTTGCCCTCGTCAACGGGGAGATGCGTGCTTTTGGCACCATCGAGCGCCTTCCTTACCGGCCTGTGGCACTTGTAGCAGAGCTCCTTCATCGGGGCACGCGTGTTTGCCGCGTAGTCACTGGCATGCGGGACATGACATTCCATGCAGGCACCCTCCCTGAACGGAGGATGTTTCTCCCTGTCGTCCACATCCGGCAGCATGCCGTCATGGCAGTCCAGACAGATCCGGCCGGCAGGACTCCTCAGCAAGGTGCTGTTACCCGAGGCATGAGCCTTGTGACAGGACAGGCACTCTCCCCTGCTCACGGGTGTATGGATATATGTCTTGAAAAAGTCCTTTTCCTCTTTCTTGTGGCAGCCGTAGCAGAGCCGTGCGCGCACGGCCTTCAGCATAACCGGGCGGTCGGTTCCGTGAGGACTGTGGCACTTCGTGCACTGCAGAGAGGAAAACGGCTTGTGCGTGGTCTTCTCTTTCAGCTCACTCTCGACACCGTCATGACACGAAAGGCACAGCTGGTCCTCGGGCAGACCGAGATAGAACGGATTTTCAGACCCGTGGGGATCGTGACAGGCTGTACACCCCTTCTCCTTTATCGGTTCATGCAGGTTGGTCACATCAACCTTCGGCTTGGCGGCATGACACTTCAGACACAGGTCTTTTCCCTCCGTCCGCGTAATATCAGGATAGTCGGAGGCATGCGGAGAGTGGCAGTCAAGACACTTGCCCTCACTCGCAGGCGAGTGTCTGTACGCGGTCTGAAACCCCTTCTCCTCTTTCTTGTGGCAGCGGTAACACAGACTGCCGTCAGCGGCAACGACGCCGAGAGGGTCCGGTCCTCCGGCCGGCTTGTGGCAGGCGCTGCACCGTCCGAGTTTCACGGGTGCATGGACCGACTTCCGGAGCAGCTTGTCGTTCGTGGTGCTGTGAGGATCATGGCAGCCCGTACACCCGCCCTTTTCGACGGGATAGCCTTCGTGCGCCTTACCGAAGGCGTCATCCCCGGGATCATGACACGACCGGCAAAGCCCGGCTTCGTCCTTTACGAGATTGGCCTTGTATTGTGAACCATGGGGCGCATGACAAGTCAGACATCCTTCAGAGAGGGGCTCGTGGCGGTTGGCCCTCTCGAACGGAGCCCTGTCGTGACAGGCGAAACATTGCTCAGCGCCTGTAACCTTCTGAAGGGAGCTGATCTCCGAGGCGTGAGGATCATGGCAAGCAACACACTTGCCCTGTTTCAGCGCGGTATGCACATTGGGTGTCTTGTCCATGGAGGACGCCATGTCCTTATGACAGGTGAAGCAGAGCTTCTTCTCCTCCCTCTCCCTGAACGACCTTACCGCAAGCCTTCCGTGCCGGAGGTGACATGCCTCGCAGTCCTTCTTGCCCACCGGCGAGTGCACATATTTCTTCTGAAAGTCTTTCAGTCTCTCCTTGTGGCAGTCGAGGCAGGGTTTAGGCGCAAATCCCCGCCTCTTTGCCGTATCTTCGGAAACACATGAATAGGCCAGTACCAGGACGATTAATACAAGGAAGATCCTCAGGACGTCCTTTCCTCTGGAGTGGATTGTTTCCCTCATGATCATATGTTCTTTCATCCGCGCGTGGTTCTGATAATTTATCCCTGCCCGGCTCTCTTTGTCAAGGACAAACTACCTCTTTCCTATCTCCTTCTCGATCGACCTGACCGCCTCCCAGTACACCTCTATCCGCGCATCCTCCCTGAGCTTTGAAACCACCAGGTCCATGCGTCTCTTGAGCTCATCCCTGAAATATGCCTTGAGAACCGCATCCCTCACGTCTTCGAACCTCATTGGTTCTCCTTCGGCCTTGGCCAGAAGCCTGATAATCCTGTATGAAGACCCCACCTCGAATACGGGGCTTATCTCTCCGGGCTCCATCTCTAGGACCATCCTCCTTGCCGGCCCGGGCAGCTCTTCAAGAACGAGCCATCCGGCATCACCGCCCTTTGGGCCCGCACCGTCGGTCGACCGCTTTCTTGCCAGCCATGAAAAGTCTGCGCCGTCATTCAGGCTCTCCGATATCTCCCTCGCCTCATCCAGGCTGCCAACCGTAATCTGCTGTATCCTGAACCTGTCAGGCTTGGAAAACTCTTTCAGGTGCTCGCTGTAGTATTCCCTCAGTATCTCCTCCGTAACCTTTATCCGGGGAACGATGACCTTATCGATGAAAGTCCGTTTCAACAGCTGGTCTTCATAACGCTCCACCCTCTTCTTGAAATCCGGATCGTTCAGGTAGTTACGCCTGAGCGCTTCATGGTCGACCACCTTACGGTCAATCCAGCTGTTGAGCACATATTCCTTCGGTCTCCCCTTGTACGTCTCTGCCATTGTCACGAACTCGCCTGCCGTAAGGACCGAGCCGTCGACCTCTGCCACGACGTCTTCACTCTCGGCCCACTTGCCCGCATCCTCATCATCCTTGCCCGTAGCGATGGCCGAAAGCAGCTCCCTGTCTACCTTGATGGAAGACCGTCTGCGCAGGACCTCCAGGTATTCATCCGCCCTGATCTTCTCCTTCTGTTTCCTGACGGCCTTCTCTACCTGCCTGCGTATGCCCGGCAGTTCCCCCTCAGGGGCCTCTGTCCTGCCGTAAAGCTTGACAACGTAATACTTCCCCCCTGCCATGATCACGTCACTCACCCCTCCCGGATCGAGGGCCGCAACCGCCTCGCCCATGTGGGGAGGCATTGATCCGCGTCTGAGGACTATGTCTCCGCCGTTGCTGCCGGTGCCGCTGGTAGAGTACTTCCTCGCCAGATCCCTGAAGTCGGCACCCTCATCGAGTTGCTTCAATACCTCTTCCGCCTCTTCTTTCGAGTCGGTCTCTATGATACCGAGGGTGAAGCTCTCGTAGTTCTTCTTGTAGTAGTTCATTACGTCGTCATCTGAGACCGAGACCTTACCGGAGACCTCATCGGCATACAGCTTGACCACTGACTCCCTCAGGATGAAGGCATCGACCGCCTTCCTTACCTCCGGAGACCGGTCCAGCCCCATTCGGCGTGCCTCCTCGATGATCAGCGTATCGTCTATCAGCTTCTGCACATATTCCGACAGGCTCAACTCTCCTGCAGACGAGAGGTCTTCCCTGCGGTGGGCGATCTGCAGCGAATACCTGAAATCCTCAGCGGTTATGGCTTTACCATCGACCACCGCCAACACCGGATCCCCTGTCGATCCTCCCCCTCCTTTCAGAGCGGGAAAACAACCGCCGACTGCGGCAAGGATGAGACAGAAGGAAACGATGAGCAGAGAGCGTGCGTGTTCAAGGCATGCAGTCCGTCCCGGTACCGCCCGTCTGTCGGAAGCTTCAGAATGATTCGGCATCATCTCCATGTCTCCGTTTGTTCACCGTTTTCATAATTTCCATCACTGGTACGCCACCGTGACCAGCACCCTTCTGTTCCTCGCCGCCTCTGGAGCGCTCATGCTCTCTCTCACGGGTCTCTCCGGGTAGAGGAGCCTATCTTCGCCGAAAAACCTCACCCTTACCGCGTCTTCCGGAACGCCCGCGTGCTCCAGCATAAAATCCCTGACGGCGAGCGCCCTCTCCTTGCTGATCCTGTAGTTGGACCATACAGGCCCATGCGCGCAGGCATGTCCCTCTATTGAAACCGACATTATCCTCCTGCCCGCCAGCGACCTGGTCAAACCGAGCAGCCTCGTGTAAGCATCGCTCCGTATTTCCGTGCTGCCGTAGTCAAAGAATACTACCATCCTGGAGACGTTTGGGGTCGGTGGGCTGTGCCGGGCTGTTTCAGGATCCTGCAGAGTCACGCCCTCTTCTTGAAAGGCTTCGCTGATCGTACCATCACTTGGATTTCCGGCACCTTCGGGCGGAGGCTTCGACACGACTGGGCCCCTGCTTCCCGACACGACCTTACGGGAGGCGGCGCCGGATTCAGACTGCGGGCCGGAAAGCGGCTCCAGTTTAGCCCTGCAGACCTTCGCAGCCCTCTTCATCAGCTTCGTGACCACCCTGAAAGCCACACCGTCGACAGACCTGATCCTGCCCCAGTCCAGCATGATTATATCGTCGTCGCCGTTCATCTGAAGGCTGTCACACCACAAGACCCTGTTCGTGCGGGCATCTATGATCCTGGCCGCAATGGAGACCTCAGGGGGAGAGGAAGACTCCGTTCCGTCCGAGTAGGTCTCCACCGTCCCCACCAGAAAAGCATCAACCGACAGGGCGTCCGCAAGGGCCCTGATGTCCCTGAAATCCAGTTCCCCCCTCTCCCTGATCCGCAGATCGACTATCGCCCTTCTCACCTCTCCGTACTCCACCGGCTCGAACTCGGCACTCTTGAACATCTCGACCAGAAACATGTACGTGGCGATCATGCCTGCATCCCTGACCCCGCTGTCGTTCCTCAACGGCATAACCGCCACTCTGTAAGGACGAGCCTTCCCGTCGGGGTGATAAGGGGGGGGCGGAAAAGACGCAAGCAGCTCCTCCGCGACCTCGGGTATCAGCGCATCCATGGTGTCTATTGTACCCAGGCCGAGTATCTTCGTGAAGTCCTCTCCTGTGGCCGAGGCGTAATCGGCCCAGAGGATCCGGCCGCTCGATGAGTCTATGAGGCGCGCAGATAAGCCGACCGCGGGGTTCCTCCCGGACCTGAAGGTGCTGACGGCCCCTACCATGACGGCCCCCACATCCAGCGCCCGTCCTATCTCTGCCGCCAGCTCCCGCGAAACATAACCGGTGTCCCTGACCCTCCTTTTCAGGAGAAAGTCCTCGAGTCTCCCCTCATCCACGAGGACAAGCCCTTTGTCCTCCATCACGCTTTTGAGCACCGGCATGACGTGTCTCAGGGCGTCCCTGTCATCGCTGAGGTTCGCAAAAGGGAAGAGGGCCACTCTCAGCCTCTCCGGCTCCTGTGGCGGCTGTCCTGCTTGACAGGGGCCCGGCATGAAGACCGCGGACAGGACGAGTATCAGCAATGAAGAGGCCAGCGCGTTGTTGAGGTTATGGTGCACGTTCAGTTTCACGGCTGCGTTGTTCTGTTCTCCTTTGGTCATTTGTCACATGCAACACTCTCTGAAGCCCGGGAGCTCACGGCCCTGCAGATTCCGGTTCAATAGACACAGGAAACCGCTGCCGCCGACCGCCGTCTCCCGAGTTGTAAGCCGGCAGGAGCCGATCTCTATGATCCGTACTCGGTGAGTGTCCGTATTGCGTCTCTCACCACCCTCAACAGGGTCTCGCTCATGGTCTCCGACCTGGCACCGAAGTGCCTCGCCATGAATCCGCCACCGGTCCCTGTTGTCGTGACAGACCATATGATGCTGCCTGAGCCTGTATCGGCCATCATGAGGGTGATGGTCACGTTGGGAGCGGATATGTTCCCCAGCCGCACCATTCCGAATTCTTCAACCGAGCCGAAGATAACAGCCTGTACCCCGAGGGCCTTGCCGAGGGCCTTTATCTGTTCGGCGTTGAGTGACGACACGGACCTGATGCCAAGGCTGTCCATGGCGGCGGTAACGTCTCCGGGAACAACAACATCGACAAGCCCAGACGCAAGAAGTTCACTGATGACCACCTCTCTGACGGCATCAGCAGCATACCTCTCGTTGGTCAGGTTGTTCAGGGGCAGGACCGCCACCTTTTTTATGAAACCGAAGTCAACATCCTGACGGATATGAAATGAAGGCATGCTGCTGCGGCACCCTGCTCCCAGCAGTAGCAGGCAGAGCATCCCTCCAAGCACGTATTTCCTGAGCACGTCCATAGAGTCTCTCCTTTTCAGCTTTAAAAGTTGTACTCTTAAGGGTTCACAAGCTTCTCCAGGCTGCAACCCGCACTAAAACAGCGCCCCTACGGCCTCTCTTACGGCCTTCCTCGCGGTTTCGCTCACCGTGCCGCCCTCTGTACCGAAGTGCCTCGTCCAGAAGCTCGGACCACCTGCCGTGTGCCACACGGACCATACTATACTCCCGGTAGATGTGTCGAGCAGCATCAGGTGAATGGAGACCTCCGGATATGAGGTCGCTATCCCCCTGCTCATCCCGTAGGCGGCGACAGAGCCCGTCATCACGGCCTTCACGTTCAGCCTCCTGCCCAAGCCCTTTATGTCCTCGGCCGTCACCCCCCGGAGAGAGCGTATCTTCATCTCCCGCAGTGCCCGCGTAACCTCGCCGGGCTCGACGACATCGACGCCGCGCGCAAGCAGCTCCGAGATGAGCATACCCCGTATCTTTTCACCGGCGTTCTCATCCACGGTAAGCGACTCCAAAGGCAGTACCGCGATCTTCTTGAGACCGCGAATGTCCGCATCCGGTCGTATATAGTGTTCGGGCCCGCTGCAGCCCCAGACGGAAAGCACCACGAGCAGGAGTGCCAGGACCACGGCACCGGCAAACCTGTTGTGGTTATGTCCGCTTGTTTCGGTTCTGCACGTCATGTAACGTCACCGCCCTGTCAAGGTTGACTCTAATTATAATTCAGAGGTATCAGAATCTGCAATTTAAATTCGCCCCTACAGTGTAGGTCTCCGTCTCCGTCTCCCTGACACTCTGGGTATAGTTATACGTGAAACGGAGATCTATAAACCGTGTAATGTACCATAAACCGTAGCCGCTTAATGAATTGTCGGTATATGCACCCGGCCCGGTCCGTGCGTGCTGGTAGTTCAGGTTCAGCTTGAAGGCAGGTACGGGAAGCCAGTCGATCAGTAGTCCTTCGGAAGTGCTCGTATTGCCGTTCGTGTCTGACACCCTGAAGCTCCCGGATATATTGATGAACCTGCCCGGACGGTAGGTGATTATAGTGCTTCCCTCCTTCGAGTCCGAAGAGGAGTTGTCGGACGACTGTCTCGTGAAACCGTATATGATGTTTCCCGTCAGCTTCCGTGTGAGGAATGCATCGAGAGACCCCCGGATGAACCGGGATGTCAGGTTTACACCTCCTGTAAAAGACTCCGTTTCCGTGTAACCGATATCCGTGATCATGTTTACGTCTCTGAAGAGTCTCGATCCCACGCTCAAGAGCATCGAGTTGTTCAGTGATTGCTTCCGTCCGAAGCTGAACCGGTCTGTCCTGATCAAGGAGAGTGTCGTATCGAGAGTCGGCAGGGGTACGGAGTTGAAAGAGAGGGAGTAGATATTGGAGCTGATGTCTGTTTCGTCCTTGTTGTCAAAGGCCTCGTTTCTCTGAAAACGCAAGGTCGTGGTAAGGAGTCTGTGTGCCTCCCACGAGGAAGTGATGCCGAAAGTCCTCGTTATGTTGCTCAGAAGCCCTTCCCCGCCGCTGGATGCCGACTTGCTGAACAGGTTCATGAAGATACCGCTCACGGAATCGGGAAACGATACGTCCTCCTGATCAGTCCTGTCTATGTAGTAGTTGAAGAGGAGACTCAGTCTCCTTACAGGCACCACGTTCACGCTCAGTATCAGCCCCTGGGTGAAGACCCTCGTCACATCGGAGATCTCACCCGTCTCCGGGACGAAATCCGTACCGTAGGCCTCGATCTCCGTCACCATGACGTCGCTCAAGCCGGCGGTGGACATGTTTACCACCTTGAAGTATCGTGCCTTGTGGCCGGAGGAAAACCTTATCTCATACCGGTATATACTGTTGACGACGTCCGTGCTGACGTCGACGCTCAGGATGCTTATCTCCGTCCAGGTCCCCGGCTGATTGACGTCGCTCCGGTACGCTCTCCAGTCAGACGGATTGATGAGCCCCGTATCCGAACTGACATCCTTGTTCACATAGACATACAGCCTGTCCACCTCCTCCAGTGAAGACAGTACCTCCAAGCCCACGTTATGATATGTTTGTCCGTTACTGCCGAGGTTTATACCGGTTGACGACTGGTAATCCTCATCTATGAGGGCCGGCTCGTCATTCAGGGTGCCGGCATCGGGTTGGCCGGGATCAATGGCATGCAACCCCCTCAGAGGAGTCCTCTCGAAAGTCACATTACCTGTCTGTGTAAGGAGCTGCTGTCTCCTGTTCCGCACGTAGTTCCCCTGGTAAACCGCCGACACCCTCGTCCGTCCGGCCTGGAAAGAGCGTGAGTAGGCGACTCGGTACAGGCCGTTGAAGTTGTCACCGGTCGACTTGGAGACTATGTCAGCCGGCGCCTCGTTTACCGTGTGACGGTATGTCAGGCTGTAGGACAGTTCGAGGTCCCTGAATGAATACCGGTATACGGAGCTCCCGGAATACCCAGAATACACGGTGTTGCGTCTGTCCGTCTCACTGACTGGAAAGTGGGTATAGTCCTTCTTCCTGTCGAACTGCAGCGACAGGGTGGGAAGGTCGACAGGCCTTATGTTGAAGCGTGAGTAGTAATACTCGTTTGTCTCCCTGCTGTCGTCCCTCAGGTGCGCGGTAGACCACTGCTCCTGACGGCGATAGCCTGCGCTCAGATCATAGGTCGAGTTGCGCAGGAACAAGTCTATGGCCGGCTCGAAGGCCCTCTTGTAGGTCGTCGTTGTGACGCCTGCAGCGTCGGTCACGTCGGAATCGAGCAGGCCGGACCTGAAATACAGCTGATAAGACAGCATCTGGGTAATAGGCTTGTCCAGCCGGAGATAGAAGTTTCGGTAGAAAGTCTTGTTGACCGCCGTCTTCGTGCCGTCCTCGAACTGCTCCGTTGTCCTGTTGTTCAAGTCAGCCCAACCCTTGAGACTGCCTGCAGAAGCAGGACTGCCGAGGCAGACACTCAACAATACGATACCGATAATCCTCCATACCTTGTTCCTCATAAGTTCGTCAATTATCCGTCAATGATTGATGCAGCTCACCACAAAAGGAAGAGTACCCTTCCCGCTGCCTGCAGATCGAGACACGTCCGCAACAGTGCTTCAATACGGAAGCATCGCAATGCCGTAGGGTCTTTTACCCACCGGGATAACCTGTTCCACCTCTCTTGCGGTCTTGTCCACCACGGTCACGTTATCAGCACCCCGGTTGACCACATAGAGTTTTCTCGCTTCTGGATCCATGACCATGGCCCTCGGGGCGGCACCCACCGCTACAGTACCGGTCACCAGCGGCATCGTGGTATCCCCGGCAGAGTAATCCTCCACAAAGGGTCTTATGATCACTATCTCGCCGGGGACCTCCCTCAACAGGTAAATCCTGTCGAATACCGGATCGACGACGATCCCCGTGACAGTGGTCCCGACATAGCTTATATTGCTGACGGCCCCCTGTCCTTCCCCTTTTATGACCCCTACGATGTCTATTACCGAAAGCCTGTCCGAACCGTGATTCGCCACGTAGAGCTTCCCTCTTCCATAGTCCACGGCAAGTGCCACCGGATTCCATTCAACACTCAAGCGGGCGACTTCCTCGAACCTCTTCATCTCCAGGTCCCCCCTCAATACCGAGACATCCCTGGAGTCCCTGTTCACCACATACACGTTGAGATATCTCTCGCGGTAACTTCTCAGTATGCTGATGTCATCAGCATCGAGGAACCGCGACACGGCGATGCTTTCCACCGGGGGGTCCACAGCAACTGCTATCGGCCCGTTCCCTACGTCTATCTTGTCCACCTCCTGATAGGTCGTGGTATCAATTACTGAAACCGTGTCAGAACCGTAGTCGGTCACGAACAACAGCTCCTTTCCGAAGGGACCGCGCGCCACGGCTATCCCCTCAGGCTCCCTGCCGAACCGTATCGGTATCTCCTGCTCGACCTCGTTCGTGGTGGGATCTATCACCGAGACACTGTTGGAGCCGGAGTTTGCAACATAAACCCTGAGCCTGTCCCGCCTCAGCCCTGCGGCGATCCCCCTCGGCTTCTTCCCGACACTCACGGTAGCAACAACCTCACCCAGCTGTCTGTTGATCACCGAGACGTTGTTCGAGTCCTCGTTGGTGACGTAAACGAGGAGGCTGCTGAGCTCCGGGACCGCTCCCCTGACGGAAAAGAGCGGCTTGAACATGAATCCCCCGGCAACAGAGGCATCCGGATCCCACGTCAGAAAAAGGGACGTGTTCCGGCCCTTGTGAATGCTCGCATTCACATCGATCTCGACACCGTCCGGCGGGAAGGCGAGGCTTGCGGTCTTCCCTTTTTTCCTTATGAACACCCGCTGCATGACAAGCCTGAGCTTTGTGTACCTGCCCTCGGGCAGCATCTTCTCGGCAAGCAGCAACTGGCGGCCCCTTACGGCAAGGGAATTGATGTTCACGGGGGCGCTGTTGATCTTCCTGTACCTGCCATCCTCTCCCATGATTTCAACGGTCACGAGCTCGAAGGAGATATCCAGCGAGGCATTCTCGTCACCCCTGAGAAAGAGGTCTATCTGCCCTGACGAGCGCGCAGCCTCCCCCTGAAGCCCCTTGACCGACGTACAGCCCGTCATCAGCAGAAGCACACAGATAGCCGGCAGAAGAATTCCCGACACCAGAAACGCCGGGCGCTTATGATACCGTCCGTCTCTCAACATGACTTCACAATACCTGCTGTAATCCAAATGTTCAGAAATCCCACTCCGTCAGACACCGTACAGTCCCTGCTCCATGCTCGGAACACCGAAGTCCAGCGAGCTTCGTTCACCAGGAGCTGCTGTCCAAAGCGTCGGCCCGCCTGACGGCTGCAATGTTCTTTATTAGACGCACAGTATTTCCAGGCCGTCAATCCTCAGGCAGGTATACTTCCACCCTGTTGTTGAAAGTATCTGCTACGAGTATCCGGCCGGAAGCGTCGACCGATATGTCCCTCGGATACTGAAACCATCCAGCCGCGAGACCGAGTCCCCCGAACTCGAACATGTAGTTGCCGTCTCGGTCGTACACGGAAACCGTGTGACGCATATAGTCCAGCACGTAGATCCATCCCCTTAGATCATCCACTCCGACCGCCATCGGACGGCTCAGCTTGCCTGTACTGCCGCCCTTGCGGCCGAACTTGAAGAGGAATTTCCTCGTCTTGTCGTATACGTATATGTGTCCCATCTCCTCGCTCACGAGGTAAATCCTGCCCTCGCCGTCCACCGACACGTAGTTCAGCTTTACCCTTCTGCCGTCCTCTTCAGGAGATATCACATCGAGCAGGCGGCCCTGCTTGTCAATGAGGAGGACCCCCGGGAAGTACGCCCCGGCAACGTATATATTGCCCGAGCCGTCCATTGCAAGGCGGTGGGGGTTGAATGAATCAGCCCCTTCAAACCCCTCCAGGTATATGTCACGGACCCACTTCAGGCAGGCATTGAAGACGGAGATCCTGTGTCTGGGATTCTCCTTCGTGGCAGACTGTGCAACATAGAGATTACCCTCGGGGTCCAGGGTCAATCCCTGGGGGGAGTCGATGCCCTTTCTCCTGTCGAGGGTGAAGAGCGGAAAGAAGTCCTGCGTATATATGATGATCCTGCTTCTGCCGTCAATGACATAGACCTCTTTGCTGACCGGGTCCGTCCATACAAAGGAGGGAAAGAAGAGCCTGTCTTCCTCTCCTTCCACGACGCTGTACTTATGGACTACAGGAACACCCTGAACCTGGGCCTTCACTTCACGCTGGATGAGAAGAAACGGCGTCACAAGGAAAACAATTATAGCAAGAATACGGAACATAAACCTCCCGGCATAAACAACGTGAAACTGGACGTGAATCACGGATTAAAATATTGCATTCATCTGGGTATTGTCAAACCTCCTCAGTCATTCTTTGCAGTATGGCAGGTCAGGCATCCTGTGTCCTGTCCGCCGCAGCAAGCCCTTATGGAGCTGTAGTCCCATCTCAACATGTCCGGTTGATCCGACCCATGGGGCCTGTGGCACGAAAGGCACATCACAGTGGCTCCAGACCTTGCGGGATTCTCGGGATCGATCCAGGCAACCGGAACCTCGGCACTGTAGTTGTTGACGGGATCATAGCCTGCGAACTCACCGGTCGCAGGCAGGTATATGTCAGTGGGATGCCTTATCCACGGGCTTGCGCTCCCCATGCCGTCGCCGTTCCTCTCCGGACCGTGGAACACGCTGTGGCAGCCGGAACAGAACGCGGTGACGGTCTTGTATGTAGTCAGGGAGGTCCCGTCATTCGTGTAGGTAGTCACACTGGCCCCCTTGTAGTAGTTATGGTCGATCGCCGTCTCCTGCTCCCAGTCGTCGTCTTCCATGCCGACCACATAGTCGCCGAGATCCTTGCGTGAAGGATCCAGAGTGAGCCCCGGCCCCGGACCGTGCCCCTTGAGAAAGCGGTACCACGGGTAGTTGACATCGTCATGGTGTGACGTGAAGACATGACAGCCCTGGCACCCTCCGCGGTTGTAGTTGTTGGCGCCGGGGGCTGCGGCGAGTGTGTCATGACAGCTGTTGGCACACGCAGCCGGATTTCTTCCCGGAGCCGTGGACAGGTTACTGTCGGCACCCGCAATACCGTAGACATTGTGCCCCTTGGTATCGTCTCCCTGGGCGACCCAGTAGAAGTTGCCGCCCGCAAGGGGACTGACGGGCACGGTGGTGTTGAATACTATGGGGATGTTGCTGCCGCCCTTGCTGATGATGGTCTGAGCGCTGCTCGACGAATGACAGCCCACACAACCCGTGACGAGCAACCTGTCCTTTGGAGCAGCAGAGACCGACCCGCCGGACAAGACCCCTGCATCATTCCAGCCCACGCCCGAGCCGTCCCTGACGACAGGGCTTCCGTCCTGACTGTTGTGCATTGTATGGCAGTTTGAGCACTGACCTGACACGGCGGCCTTCGCCGTGCGTGTCAGGAACAAGGCAAAGAAAAGAAACAGGACCAAGAAAAACGTAAAGGTTGCCATGAAAACTCTCTCCATCCTTAGACTCCCCCCATTCCCCCCGACACCGAGGTCGTTTCAGTTCAACAAAGTCTCTCAGGACCTTCCCCCTACCCAGCTGTCACTCATAAAAACACTGGTCATAAAAAACATGGGTATCTCGCGATACCCATGTTTTCGTAAGGCAATAGAACTTGCAGGGCGTCTATCGGTTCTCAATAGGCACTCTTCTGGGTATGACACCTCAGACAGCCCGTACCCGAACTGAGGGACGTCTGATAGCTGAACCTCAGGCTGTCCGGGTTGGGCGCGCCATGGGCCCTGTGACAGGAGAGGCAGATCACCCTGTCGGTCCCGGCCGTTACCGTGCCTATCGCCGCCGTCAGCCCGTCCGTCAGTGAGGCCGCAG